>DAIDHB010000273.1 GCA_027452145.1 Planctomycetales bacterium | reverse complement strand
CCATCTTGAGCAGATTCGCCATGGGTAGGCTCCAGGGACAACGAAGTTGTCCCTGGAGCCTATCTGGCTGATCTGAGTCTCCTCAAAGTGGCTGGTTTTCAAGCGCCCATCGGTGGCTGGTTTTGAGCGCCCGCTGACACTACTCGGCGTCATCCTGGCGCTTCGAATGCTCGTGATGAGTTGCAAATGCACCGATTGAATCAGGTCGGTGGTGTCGACGCTGGAACGCAGGTCCTTGCCGAGGAGCACACACGCGGCGCGTCGGACGTCGGGCTCGTAGATCGCCACCAGCTCGGAGAGCGCCGAGTTGTCCTCCTTGCTCTCGAGGGCACGGGCGACGAGAGCGGTGAACGCGCCGTCGGGGACGACCGGAGTCGGATCCGTCATGGAGTTTCTCCCAGCCGATTCCATGGCGTTGTCGAGGCAGCGGGGTTCGAGGAAGCGTCTGACACGGCGGCGCAATTCGGCATCGCCGGTCGTTCCGAACGATGTGGGTCGGAAAACAGTCGACGATCGGCCCAGGGCCGCCGATGGTGATCCGGCGGTCGGGATAGGTTTGCTGCCGCAATTCGTCGAGATCGAGGAACAGTTTGGCCTGGGCGTCCACCGGTTCAGGCGCCGCCGTTTCACGCCTCGCGACGCGGAACGAACGGGCCGCAACGACCCGCGGTTCGCGAGACGGCCGATGAAAGTAGCGATCGTTCCAGGGCTTGAAGGGTGGCCCGCCGGGCCGTGCCGTGCGGTCCGTCCTGATTCGATCCTGTGCTGGATGGATCAGTTCGGGCTCGGGGCGGCAGCGTACCTTACCTCGTTCGAGGCCGCGGTTCGCTGGTCGGGTGCCGGCGTGAGGGCCAATGCCGCGCGGCCGCACGCCGACCGATGCTGCTGAAGCCGCATCGCGAGCGCGCACTCCGGCACTGCCGGATTGAACTCATTCAGGCCGCGACCGCTCTTCAAGGTGACCTGGTCGGTCGAGGCGGCCGTTCGGGCGGGGATGAGCGATGAGTGGGATGTGGGGACCGATGGCGGTCGCGCTCACACACGCCACGGAGATCTCGCGGCGAGATCGCCGTCAGGCCCCACCAGAGATCCCCCCGCGGCACCTGGAGGGAGGTTACAGGTACCGGCGGTAGACCCTGTCCCCGAGAGCAGGAGGGACCGGAACACGGGCGCTCGGGGCTCCGGTGGTCACTCGTCGGAACCGGAAGTTGCGGCTCCACGTACCAGGATAGCTCCAGGTCGACCAGAGCGCCGGACCGCAACCGGGTCGCGGTCGATGAGACGCCGTGTCCACATTCGGCCCGGGCCCGAGGTGCACCGAGGAATACGACGACAAGCACGAGGACCGTCCTCGCGGCGTGCCGCCCGGCTCGCTCTCGGAACGAGGTCGCCATCGATACTCGGTTCATGGAGGAGGAAGTGGATCCTGATTCGTCAGGATGCTAACCGCCCAGTCGACGAAATGCAAGGCACGCCGGCCTCGCCCGGACTTCGATCGGAGCGCCGACGGGCCGGCGATGCTGCCTTATCGGGGATTGTGCCAGTTGTGACAGTCGGGAAGCAGGCGGTCGGCCTGGGCGGGCCCCCACGTGCCGGGATCGTAGAAGTGGATCGGTGGCGGATCCTCGATGACCGGCTCGACGATCCGCCACTGGGCCTCGATCGTGTCCTCGCGCGAGAAGAGGCTGGGGTCTCCGTCGATCGCCGCCTGGAGCAGTCGGGCGTAAGGAGGCACCTCGTCGACCGCCTCGCGGTGGGCGACAAGCTCGACGGGCTGGAGGTCGTCGCGGTCGCCTTCCTTCCGAACCACCGCCCCCAACGCGATGACCTCCTCGGGATTGAAGCGGATTCTCAGATAGTTGTTCGAGCAGTCCAGCGTGTGCCCGGCGAACGACCGCTGGGGTGGAGTGCGGAACCGCACCATGACCTCGGTGGCCGTCTTCTTGAGGGACTTGCCGGCGCGGATGAGGAACGGCACCCCCTCCCATCGCCAGGAGTCGATGTAGAGCCGGACCGCGGCGAAGGTCTCGACGGTCGAGTCGGCCGCGACGCCCTTCTCGCGACGATAGCCCTCGTACTGGCCGCGGACGACGTCCTCGTGGCCGAGCGATCGAATCGCGCGAAGCACCTTGACCTTCTCGTCGCGGATGCCATCGGGCGAATTGGTCCCGGGCGGCTCCATGGCGAGCATCGCGACGACCTGGAGCATGTGATTCTGGACCACGTCGCGAATCGCGCCGGCCTCTTCGTAGAACGATCCGCGGCCCTGGACGTCGAACTCCTCGGCCATCGTGATCTGGACGTCCTCGACGCATTCCCGGCTCCAGATCGGCTCGACGAACCGGTTGGCGAAGCGGAAGCTCAGGATGTTGAGCACCGGCTCCTTGCCCATGTAGTGGTCGATCCGGAAGATCCGCGACTCGTCGAAGGTCTGGTGGAGAATCCGGTTGAGCTCCCTGGCCGACTTCAGGTCGCGGCCGAACGGCTTCTCGACGACAACCCGCGCGTCGTGAGCGCAGCCCGACTCCGCCAGATGCTGCACGACCGGGGCGAACATGCTGGGCGGGATCGCCAGGTAGTGTACGGGCTTGCGAGCGGAGCCTAGCATCTCTCGCAGCTTTACGAATGTCTCGGGGTCGTTGTAATCGCCATCGACGTAGCGAAGCCGCTCGGAGAGCGTCGCAAATGCCTGTTCGTCGAGGTCCCCGTGGTGCGACAGACTGTCCCTCGCACGCTCCTTGAGGTTCGCGAGGGTCCAGCCCGACTTGGCGACCCCCACGATCGGCAGGTCGAGCCGGCCGTGCTGCACCAGGAACTGGAGCGCGGGGAAGACCTTCTTGTACGCCAGGTCGCCGGTCGCCCCGAAGAAGACCAGGGCGTCGGCAATTCGCTCGGTCGTGGTCATCTTGGTTGCTCCGGGTATGTCATTAGTCATTGGTCATTAGTCATTGGTCATTGGTCATTGGTCATTGGTCATTAGTCATTGGCCGCCGGCCATCGGAATACGCTGGGCCTGTTCCGCCTTTTCGCCGGAGGGCGGCGAGATGAACTGTCGCCTGCTACTAATGACTAATGACTAATGACCAATGACTAATGACCAATGACGATTTCATGACTTCTTTTCCAGATGTCCGCCGAACGCGAAACGCATGGCCGAGAGCACCTTGTCGGCGTAGTCGTCCGTGCCGCGCGAGCTGAAGCGGGCGAACAGCGCGGCCGACAGCACCGCGGCCGGCACGCCCTCGTCGATCGCCGCCTGGACGGTCCACCGCCCATCGCCGGAGTCGGAGACCCGCCCCGAGAAATCCGCCAGGTCGGGGCTCTTGCAGAGCGCCTGCGCGGTGAGGTCGAGCAGCCACGACGCGATGACGCTCCCGCGCCGCCAGACCTCGGCGATGTCGGCGACGTTGAGATCGTACTGGTACAGCTCGGGGTGCCGCAGGGGTGCCGTCTCGGCGTCGACGTCCTGCGACGACTTGCCGACCCCGGCGTGCTTGAGGATGTTGAATCCCTCGGCATAGGCGGCCATGACGCCGTACTCGATGCCGTTGTGGACCATCTTGACGAAGTGCCCCGCGCCGCTGGGTCCGCAGTGCAGATAGCCCTGCTCAGCCGTCCCGCCGAGCTTCTCACGGCCCGGGGTCCGCGGGGCGCCGTCGATCCCGGGCGCCAGCGCGACGAAGACTGGGTCGAGGTGCCTGACGACGTCGGCCTCGCCGCCGATCATCATGCAGTAGCCGCGCTCCCGTCCCCACACGCCGCCGCTGGTCCCGACGTCGACATAGTGGATTCCCCGGGGCTTCAGCGCGGCCGCCCGGCGGATGTCATCGTGATAGTACGAGTTGCCGCCGTCGATCAGGATGTCCCCCTTCTCGAGCTTGTCGGCGAGCTGATCGATCATCTTGTCCACGACGGCCGCGGGCACCATCATCCAGACGGCGCGGGGCGGCTTGAGCCGGGCCAAAAAGTCGTCGAGGCTCGTCGCCGCGATCGCCCCCTCCTTCGCCAGTGCGGCTGCCGCGTCGGCGTGGACGTCGTGGACGACGCACTCCTGGCCCCGGGCCATCAGCCGCCGGACCATGTTCGACCCCATCCGGCCCAGACCGATCATCCCGAGTTGCATCGTGAATCTCCCTCGCCCTTTCTTCGCCCGCCGCGGGCCTGAGGATCGGATTGGACCTGCCTGTTCCCCATCGCCGCGGACCAGCTCGCCTCATATCAGAACAGCAGGATCTGGACCGCCATTGCCAGGCCGACCAGCGCCAGGATCACCGCGATGCTCAGGGCGCCGCCAAGGCTTAGCGCCGGGTTCCGGTTCCCCCGCCGCAGCGCCTCGATGTACTGGTAATGGCGGAGCGCGGCCGTCACGCTGACGAACACCCCTACAACTACCATGCCGAACCCCATCCAGGGCGAGATCCTGTGATGGTTCGGCAGGGGGGCCGTTCCGGTCTGGAGGCTCGTGTACTCTCGAATCCAGAAGGCAAACCGCGCGATCAGGAAGCCGAAGCCCATGAGCGCGACCGAGGTCCGCACCCAGGCCAGGTAGGTGCGCTCCGCCGCGAGGTAGATGCGCGGGTCATCGATCGGCGCGGGTCCACTCGTCTCGGTGCTGCCGGCGAACGGCGGTCTCGACTCGGTTCCTGCAGGCTGCATGATTTAACCGCCACGACGGCGGCGCCCGGGATCTCGTTGGTCTTCGAGCACTATAGGCGGCGCGCGACAGGTCGATCAAGACCGAGGGCCCCGCCTGGCTGGTCTCGACGACCGGTTTCGGGTAGAACGTTGCCCGATGGTCAAGCTCCCCGCCGGGCCGCCCCGAGGACGTTCCACCATGAAGGCAGTCGCACGCGCGAACTTCCGCATCCGACACCGATCCCTGACGGCGGCCGTTCTCATCGCCCTGGCCCTGCCGTCGGCGACCCCGATTCGGGCGGACGAGCCCCGGCTCAACCAGATTCAGGTAATCGGGACGCACAACTCGTACCACATCGCGCCGTCGCCGTCGATCCTCGGAGTCGTCGCCGCGGCGTCGGCCCGCCAGGCCGAGGGCCTCGACTACACCCATCGGCCGCTCGCCGAGCAGTTCTCGCGGCTGGGCATCCGGCAGATCGAGCTCGACGTGTTCGCCGACCCGACGGGCGGACTCTTCGCCGAGCCGTATCTCCGGAAGCTCGTCAAGTCGCGCGGCAAGGATCCCGGGCCCGACCCGAATGCCGACGGCCGGCTCCGCGAGCCCGGCCTCAAGGTTCTTCATGTCCAGGACGTCGACTTTCTGACCCGCGCATCCACGTTCGTCGAAGCGCTCCACCAGGTCCGCGCCTGGTCCCGCGCCAACCCCCGGCACGTGCCGATCTGCATCCTCGTCGAGCTGAAGGACGAGGCGATCCTCGGCCTGCCGACGCGGCCGGCAAAGTTCGGCAAGGACGAGCTCGACAGCGTCGACGCGGCCATACTCTCGGTGTTCTCCCGCTCCGAGCTCATTACCCCCGACCGGGTCCGCGGGTCGTCACCGACACTTCCCGAGGCAATCCGTGCCCGCGGCTGGCCGGCGCTGGCCTCGATCCGCGGGACGGTGCTGTTCGCTCTCGACAACGAGGGCTCGATTCGCGACCGCTATGTCGAGGGCCACCCCGCGCTCGCCGGCCGGATGATGTTCGTGACGGCCAACGATCCAAAAGCCCCCGAGGCCGCCTGGTTCAAGGTGAATGATCCGGTGAAGGACTTCGACCGGATCCGCCGGCTCGTCGCCGCCGGCTTCCTCGTGCGGACCCGGGCCGACGCCGACACCCGCCAGTCCCGCGCCAATGACCCGGCCCAGCGCGACCGGGCGCTCGCCAGCGGGGCGCAGTTCGTCAGCACCGACTACCCCGAGCCCGACCGGCGTTTCTCCGGATACCAGGTTCGCCTGCCCGGCGAAGTCATCGCGCGGACCAATCCCGTGAGCGGAGAGGCCCACTGGGGCGATCGTGACCTTGAGAAGCCGCCTGGCCGGCAGACAACGCCCTGAATTCCTAGCCGATCCGGACTGCCAGACGCTCGGCGATCGCCTCGGCGTCCTCGTCGGAGGCAATCGGCAGCGGCTTGACCTCCTCCAGCCCGCGGAACCAGGTGGCCTGTCGCTTCGCGAACCGACGGGTGCGCGCCTGGATCTGCGCGATCGTGTCTTCCAGCGTCGCCTGCCCGGCGAGCATCTCGATCACCTCGCGATAACCGATCGCCTGCGCGGCGACCGAGCTCAGGGGCCGCTCCGCTGTTTGAAGCGCGCGGACCTCCCCAACCAGCCCCCGGGCGAAGAATTCGAGGACCCGCCGGTCGATGCGCTCCACGAGTGCCGCGCGGGGCGGCTCCAGCGCGAACACCGGTACCGTGGCCGGAGCCGGCCGCTCGTGCTCGACCTGGAGCGCGCTCAGGGGCCGGCCGGTCAGCTCGAACACCTCGAGCGCCCGCACAACCCGGCGGCGATCGTTCGGGTGCAGGCGTGCGGCGGCCGCCGGGTCCACGGCTGCCAGCCGGGCATGGAGCGCCGCATCCCCCTCGGTTTCGGCTTCGCCCTCGAGTCGGCCCCGCACCTCGACGTCCGACCCCGGGCCCTCGAAGAGGCCCCTCAAAAGGGCCTTGAGGTACAGCGGCGTGCCTCCCACGAACAGCACCCGACGCCCCCGCGCCTCGACCTCGCGCACCGCCGCGCCGGCCCACTCGCGATAGTCGGCCACGCTGGCCGATTCCCACGGCTCGATCACGTCGATCAGGTGGTGCGGGATCCCGCCCCGCTCGGCCATCGTCGGCTTGGCTGTGCCGATGTCCATCCGCCGGTAGATCGTGGTCGAATCCATCGCCACGACCTCGGCGCCCAGGCGACGCGCCAGCGCCACGCCGACCGCCGTCTTCCCCGACGCCGTCGGACCCGTCAAATAGATAGCTCGATGAAAGTCGCCTGAGATCATGGTTGGTTGGTTTTCGGTCGCCGCGGTGTCCCCGGACGTACGACATTTCCGTCGTCAAGGCCGTTGGGTGCAAGAGAGACGTTGTGACGCGCGATCGCCGAAGGTAGTGTGGCCATTGGTCGGATCCGCGCCCAGACCTGGTTCGATTGCACGTTTGAGCCGCGCGGATCGTCGTTACTCCGGGCGGCCGGCCGCGGCGATGCGCGGATGGGCCGGCCGGAGGCCCATGTGTTCTTGGATATCCTGGGAATCATCGATCTGAAATGGGAGTTGTTCCATGCCTTCGGCCTCTCCGTCAGAATCCTCGCCTTCAAACTCCGGGCGGCCGATCCGCCGGGTCGCCATCGTATTCGCCGGCGGGCCGGCTCCGGCGGCCAACGCGGTGATCTCGACGGCCGCTGCTTCGTTCCTCCGCCAGGGCATCGACGTCATCGGCATCCTGCACGGCTACTCGCACCTGGCCGAGTTCGGCGACGACCATCCGATGCAGGAGGGGCGCGACTACATCAAGCTCGACCAGTCGAGGCTGAAGCGGACGCGGAACACGCGGGGCATTCTGATCGGCACGTCGCGGACCAATCCCGGCAAGGACGTCTCGAGCCCCGCGCACCTGGCCGATCCCCAGCGGACCGCGATGCTGCTCCGCGTGCACAGGGCGCTCGACTCGCTGGGTGTCGACGCCCTGATCTCGATCGGCGGCGATGACACGCTGAAGACGGCGAACAAGTTCCAGCGGTTCCAGGATCACCTGCCGGCGGGCTCGCGGCGGATCCGCGTGGTCCACGTCCCCAAGACGATCGACAACGACTACCGCGGAATCGACTTCACCTTCGGCTACTTCACGGCCGTCGAATTCCTCGCCAGCGAGATCCGCAACCTGCTGGCCGACGCCGAGTGCAACCGCATGTACTTCCTCGTCGAGTCCATGGGCCGCAGCGCCGGCTGGCTGGCGTATGGTGCCGCCATCGCCGGCGAGGCCAGCAAGGTCATCAGCGTCGAGGACCTCGACGACAGCCTGATGACCGAGGAAACCCTCACCGACCCGAAGACCAACCACACCACCACGCGCAGGGTCCTCCAGCCCGAGAAGCTCGTCGGCCAGATCGTCCACGTGATGCTCGCGCGCGAGAAGGAGGGCAAGGAGTTCGGCGCCATCGTGCTGGCCGAGGGCCTGGCGCAGCACCTCCCCGCCAAGTACCTCGAGGGGGCCAAGTTCGACGAGCACGGCCACATCTCGCTGCCCCAGACCGAGCTGGCCAAGTCGCTCGCGAAGCCCGTCGAGGCCGAGTACGCCAGGCAGACCGGCAAGAAGCGGCGCGTGACCGGCGTGCAGCTCGGCTACGAGGCCCGTTGCGCGTTGCCCCACGCGTTCGACGTGATCCTCGGCAGCCAGCTCGGCGTCGGCTCGTACCGCGCCCTGGTCGAGGACGGCCTCGACGGCGTCCTGGTCTCGGTCTCGGGCCAGTTGAGCCTCAGCTACGTGCCGTTCGACAGGCTCATCGACCCCGAAACGCTCGTCACCGTCGTCCGGATGATCCCGCCGGGCTCCGACTTTCAGAAGCTCGCGCGGTTCCTCGAGAACTACCCGCACGACTGAGCAGACCCTGACGGTGGGTGGCGGCCCGATGCCCGGTCACCGGGCCATCACCCACCGGATGATCTCGCGATAGCTGGGCGTCTTTCCCTGCATCAGGATTCCCGTGCGGAACACCTTCGCCGCCGCCCAGACGCAGAGGATCGTCGTCAGCACGGTGCCGACGATCGCCAGCGCCACCTGCCAGGCCGGCGGCGCGGGACGAAGGACCATTCGCATCAGCATCAGGAAAGGACTCGCCGGCGGGAACAGCGAGATCCCCACGGACAGGCTGCTCGTCGGGTTCTTCAGCACGCCGATCCAGAACATCATCGGCAGCATGACCAGCAGCAGAACCGGCATCATCAGCGACTGGGCGTCCTTCATATCCTCGCAGGCCGCGCCCACCGCCATGAACATCGAGCCGAACATCAGCAGCGCCAGCACCAGGAAGAGCGCGAGCGACGCCAGGATCCCGACCGAGATCACGTCGGCGTATCCATGATAGGCCGCGAGAGCACATCCGCCCCCGACATAGAACGTCGCCAGAACCATCCCGATGGCCGCGAAGCCGAGCAGCTTCCCCATCATCAGCTCGAACGGGGTGACCGAGCCGAGCAGCACCTCGCTGATCTTGCTCATCTTCTCCTCGAGGGCGCTGTTCAACAGATGCGGGGTCGTGGTCATGACCAGCATGAACATCATGAGGACCAGGACCATCGGGACCGCCACGGTCCGAACGGGATCGACCTTCTCGGCAGCCGTGATCTCCGGCTCGGTCCTTCCGGCTCCCTTTTCGCCCGGCGAGGTCGAAGCCACCGGGGCCGCCGCCCGCTGGACCAGCCCCCGGTTGTCGAGCAGGATCGCCTGGTTCAGCCGATTGACCAGCGCCTCGTCGAGCCCCGCGGCGCGGAACCGTCGCATGCGAATCTCGGCATTCACGACGCCGAGCAGCCAGTTGCGGACGACCTCGTCGTTGGGGTTGTCCGAATGGTACTCGAGAAAAAGCGGGCCTGTCCGGCCGGCCGCGGGCGGCTTCACCGCCTCCGCCGGGACGATCGCATAGGCGTCGAGCTGCCCGCTCCGGATCCGATCCGACAGCTCGAGAGATGCCAGGGCGGCCGACAGGCCCGGGTCGACCTTCTCCATCTGGAGGCGGGGTCGCGTCAACTGTCCCCTCGAGTCGACCGACTGGTCGTTGTAGCCCTTCACGGCCGCCTCGATCGACGGGGTCAGCGTGCCGGTCTCGTCGACGACGGCGAACGTGCGGGTGCGGGCATCGATCCGTCCGGCGGCGAAATGCTGAATTCCGATCGACAGGCCGACGATCGCGGGCATCCCCAGCAGGCCGACGAGGAACGCCTTCGTGCGGACCGCCGTGCCGAACTCGGCCGAGGCGACCACCCAGATCTTCCTGAGGTCAGGCCACATGGCTCATGGGCTCCGGCATGGTGTCGATTTCGGGCGCCGCGATGCGAACAAAAATGTCGTGCAGGGACGGCCGGGCGATCTCGAAACGCTCGACGCGGGTCCGGCCCATCAGCGCGGCCAGCAGGTCCTGTGAGTCGCCCCGCCAGCGGACGTCCTGGAAGTTCCCGCTGTCGTTGATCTCCTCGATCCCCGCGATCCCGCGCAGGGCGTCGATGCCGCCGTCGGTCCGCACCCGGATCGTGTCCCGACCGTGGCTTGCCTGGATCTCGTCGAGCGTGCCGTCGAGCACCTTGCGCCCGCGGTAGATCATGAAGATCCGGTCGCAAAGCCGCTCGGCGACCGTCATGTCGTGCGTCGAGAACACGATCGTCGTCCCCTCGCGTTTCAGGTCGAGCACGGCGTCCTTGACGACCTCGGCATTCACCGGGTCCAGCCCGGTGAACGGCTCGTCGAGGATCAATAGCTCGGGGCGGTTGAGCACGCTCGCGATGAACTGGATCTTCTGCGCCATCCCCTTCGACAGCGCCTCGACCTTCTGGTCGATGGATGAGGAGAGCTTCATCCGGTCGAGCCACGACTCGATCGACCGGTCGAGCTCCGGCTGGCGCGCCCCCTTGAGCGCCCCGTAATACCTCAGCAGACGCCTCACTGACATCCGCTTATACAGCCCGCGCTCCTCGGGCAGGTAGCTCACGCGGTCCTGCGCCGCCCGCGTCCCGCGCTCGCCCAGCACCTCGATCTCGCCGGTGTCGGGCATCAGGATGTGCATGATCATCCGCAGCGTCGTCGTCTTGCCCGAGCCGTTCGGCCCGATGAAGCCGTACAGCGACCCGCGCGGGACCGCCAGGTCCAGCCGGTCGACCGCGACCTTGTCGCCGAACTGCTTGGTCACGCCCCGGATCGTGATCGCGTCGCTCATGGTCGCTCACCGTGTGCGGTCGGGGCCTCTTCGCCCGCTGCCGGCGCTGACCGAGTCAAGCGCCCCGCGGAGACATTCGTCGGCCGCCGCGACTTATTAATAGGACAATTGTCCGAAGTCAAATTGTCCGAAGTCAGGGGCCGGCCGTCAAGCCGCGGCGGATGCGATCGCAGAGCAGGATCGCGAGGATGGTCTTGGCGTCCTCGATCCGGCCGTCGTGGACCATCGCCAGGACGTCGGTCCAGGGGACGACCACGGTCTCGAGCTCCTCGTCGAGCTCGGGGCGAACGTCGCCGGGCTGGAGGTTTTCGCAGAGGAACAGGAACATGCGTTCGTCCATCACGCCGGGGCTGACGAACCATTCGCGCACCCGGCGGATCGACCCGGCGCGATAGCCGGTTTCCTCCAGCAGCTCGCGCTCGGCGGTTTGCTCGGGGGCCTCGCCCCGGTCGATCGTGCCGGCGGGCACTTCCAGGAGCGTCCGGCCGATGGCGTACCGCCGGTTGCGGACCAGGCAGACGTGATCGGCGTCGACCATCGGCACCAGCGCGACGGCCCCGCGGTGGAGCACGACCTCGCGCTCGGCGGTCGTCCCGTCCCGCAGCGCGACCTGCTGGAGAGCCAGGTCGATCTTGCGGCCGCGGAAGACGATCCGCCGTCCGGGCTGGGTTTCGCTCATCGCGGCCGTATCCTCCGGGATTTCACGACCGGATCGTCAGCACGGGGCAGGGGGCCTCGCGCACGATGCGCTCGGCGACCGAGCCCAGCAGCACATGTGAGAACCCCGTTCGGCCGTGGGTGGCGATCACGATCAGCTCGATCTTGTGCTCGTCGGCGTAGGCGCTGATGGCCTCGACCGGGCTGCCCCATCGGACGGCCGTCACCAGCGAGCGCGGCTTGCCCCAGTCGGGCTGGACCAGCCTGGACAGCGTCTCGCGCGAGCGATCCTCGTTCTCCTGGTAGTATTCCGGCGGCATCACCGGCATGAGCAGCGGGTCTGGGCCGGCCGGCACGATCTCCGACAGGACGTGCAGCAGGTGCAGCTCGGCCCCCAGCCGCTCGGCGAGGCCGCAGGCATAGCGCACGGCCCGTTCGGAGTGCGGGCTGAAGTCGCTCGGCGCGAGGATGGTGCGGATTTCCAGCACGGCGTTCGCTCCTCGGTTGGCCTGGACCAGGGGCGGGGCCGGAACGGGGACCGGTTCGCTCGAAGCCGAGGAGCCGGTCCCCATCCTGTCCGAACCCGTCAGCGATCCTCGCGGACCAGGGCATGGAACCGCTTGCTCAGCTCCCGCGTGATGGGGCCGGGCCGGCCGTCGCCGATGACGCGGCCGTCGCACTCGACCACCGGGATCAGCTCGGCAGCCGTGCCCGTCAGGAAGCACTCCTCGGCCTTGAAGACGTCCAGGCGGTCCATCGTCCGCTCGATCACCTCGTAGCCGGCCGCCCGCGCCAGCTCCATCACCGCGGCGCGGGTGATCCCCTCGAGGATCCCCGAGTCCGCGCTGGGCGTGTGGATCCGGCCGCCCTGCACGACGAACACGTTGTCGCCCGTGCACTCGGCGAGCTCGCCCTTGTGGTTGAGCATCAGGGCCTCGAGGCATCCCGCCTGCGTCGCCTCGATCTTGCCCATGATGTTGTTCAGGTAATTGAGCGACTTGATCCGCGGGTTCACCGCGTTGGGATGGTTGCGCGTCGTCGCCGCGGTGATGATCTTCAGCCCGTGCTCGTACAGCTCGGGCGGGTAGAGCGCGATCTTGTCGGTGATGATGATGACCTGGGGATCGGTGGTCTTCCGCGGGTCGAGTCCGAGGCTGCCGGCGCCCCGGGTGACGACGACACGGATGTACGCGTCCACCAGGTTGTTGGCGGCGAGCGTCTGGTTGACGGCGTCGACCATCTGCTCGCGCGACATCGGGATCGTGAGGTGAATCCCCTTGGCCGACTCATAAAGCCGGTCGACGTGCTCCCGGAGCCGGAAGACGCGTCCCGAATAGGCGCGAATCCCCTCGAAGACGCCGTCGCCATAGAGCAGGCCGTGGTCAAAGACGCTGACCTTGGCCTCGGACTTCTCGAACAGCTTGCCGTTGATGTAGACCTTGGGGTCCATCGGCTCGGTCCTTGTCGCTGGGGCCGTCGCATCCAGGCCCAGGTTGGAGGCGGCCCGCGGCGTCGGGACCTTTTCGCCGGTCCCGGACCGAGCGTCTTCCCGCCCCAGCCGGTTCAGGCCAGGGCGGGCGACCATTCCTCGACGCGTCCCTCGGCAAGCCGGACGACCCGATCGGCCTGCTGTGCAATCTGGGGATCATGCGTCACCACGATCATAGTCAGCCCGCGTTCGCGGTTCAAGTCGCGCAGCAGCTCGATCACGCCCTGCCCGCTGGCGGCGTCGAGGTTGCCCGTCGGCTCGTCGGCCAGCAGCACGGTCGGCCGCGCCGCCAGCGCCCGCGCGATCGCCGTGCGCTGCATCTCGCCGCCGGAGAGCTCGGCCGGCAGGTGGTGCATCCGATGCGACAGGCCGACGCGCTCCAGCAGCCCCTCGGCCTCGCGCTTCAGCCGCTGGCGCTGCGAGAGGTACGACCAGAGGCCGCACCCGATCCACTGGGGAACGAGCACGTTCTCGAACGCGGTCAGCTCCGGCAGCAGGTGGTAGAACTGGAAGATGAAGCCGAACGTCCGGTTCTGCAGCTCATCCCGCCGGCGTTCGCCATGGGCATCGATCCGCTCGCCGCCCAGGAAAACCTCGCCCGCGTCGGGCGAATCGAGCAGGCCGAGAATATGCAGCAGCGTGCTCTTTCCCGACCCGCTGGAGCCCATGATCGCCAGCATCTCGCCCGCCTCGAGGTCCAGGTCGACGCCCCGCAGCACGGGGACCTCGTTCCGCCCCTTCCAGTAGCTCTTGACCACGCCGCGGGCCGACAGCAGCCCGGCCGGTTCCATCGTCTCCATCGTCGTGACCCTCGCCTTCCCTGATTTCGTAGGTCGGGCATTCTTGCCCGACGGGGCAGGTGCGTCGGGCAAGAACGCCCGAACTGCTTTCAGATAGATGTCCGCTCCGCTCACTCGAACCGCAGCGCCTTGACCGGATGCAGCCGCGCCGCCCGCTCGGCCGGCCAGATGCTCGCCAGCACGGCGATCGCCAGCGCGCCGGCCACGATCCAGCCCACGGTGAACGGCTCGACGATCGTGGGAATCTGGTTGAAGTAGTACATCGAGTCGTCGAACACCTTGCGACCTGTCCACTTGCTGAGGAGCGCCTCGATCTCGTTGATGTAGCGGACGAACAGCAATCCGCCGACCATCCCGACCCCGCTGCCGACCGCCCCGAGCAAGAGCCCATAGCCCAGGAAGATCCCCCGAATCCCCGAGGTCGAGGCCCCGAGCGACTTGAGGATGCCGATGTCCCGCGTCTTCTCCACCACGATCATCGAGAAGATCGCAAGGATGCCGAAGCCCGCGACCGCGATGATGAAGAAAAGGAGGATGTTCAAAATGCTCTGCTCGACCGCGACAGCGGCCAGGAGGGCCCCCTGCTTCTGCTCCCAGGTCTGCACCTGGTAGAACATCGGCCGCATCCTGTCGAGCGAGTCCTGGATCCGGTGCGACAGGGCATTGATGTCCACGCCCGGCTTGACCTTGATCTGGATCTGGTTGACCGCGCCCACCTTGCGCTCGTGGTCATACAGGTTCCGCCGCTGCTGGAGCTCCTCGAGCGGCATGTAGACGTGCATCGAGTCATATTCGCTCATGCCGCTCTTGAAGTATCCGACCGTCGTGGCGGTCGTGTAGCCGGCCTGCGACTTGGTCTCGCCGTATTGCGGGAATAGCAGCCCGACCTGCGTTCCCTGCCGGGCCAGGAAGATGTCCTCGTGCCCCTTGCGATGGTACGTCGCCAGGGCATAGCCCAGAATCACTCCGCTGTCGGGGGCCTGATCCTTCATCTCCTGCTCAAGAAGCTCCTTCATCCGGGCGTCGTCCGGGTCGTTCGGGTCGAAGTGCGACTCCTTCAGCATCTCTCCCGCGGGAGTTTTCTCGCGGTAGGCAAGCGGTACCTCGAACGACGGGTCGATCTTCTTGCCCGCCATGTCGCGGAGGAACTCGGCGAAATCGCCCGTCTTCGCCCGCTCGCTCGGGATGATCCCGATGATCTGCACCGGGCGAGTCATCACCTCGCCGTTGACGCGGAAATGGAGGATTCCCGGGCACTCCATCGTCGGCGCCATCGCCTCGACGTCGTCCCCGGCGATCTTCTCGATCCGCGCCATGACTTCTTTCCAGTCGTAGAAGCCGTTCAATGTGAACGACTCGACGATCACGTCGGCCAGCACCCCGTGCAGCCGCTCCTTCATCTTGTCGGCGAAGCCCGCCATCACCGAGTTGACCACGATCATCGTGGCCACCCCGAGCATCACGCTGATCACACTCGCCAGCGCGATGTACCGCGTCCTGAGATACCGCCAGCAGAGGATGTACTTGTACATTCGGGATACTCCTTCCGTGGAGGTATTACGCCGGCATGAAACTAGGTCGGGCAGTCCTGCCCGACGCCAGGCCCCAGTCGGGCAGGACTGCCCGACCTACGTGATTGCTTGCCTGCCGGGGTAATATTCGGAGATCAGTGCTCGGGCCGCATCAGCGGGAACAGAATGACGTCGCGGATCGTCGTCCGATTGAGCAAAACCATGCAAAGCCGGTCGATGCCGATGCCCAGGCCGCCGGCCGGCGGCATGCCGTGCTTGAGCGCGCGGACGAAGTCATCGTCCATCTTGGCCATCGAATCCTCCTCGCGCTGGCCGGCGAGTTGCTTGCGGAACAGCGCTTCCTGGAGGTTCGGGTCGTTCAGCTCGGTATAGGCATTCGCCAGCTCGACGCCGCGGATGTACAGCTCGAACCGCTCGGCGACGGCCGGGTTCGACGTCTTCCGCTTGGTCAGCGGGCAGATCGCGGCCGGGTAGTCGATCACGAAGACCGGCCCGTCCAGGCGATCCTCGACGACCTCCTCGAACAGCTCGCTCAGGATCACGTCCGGGTCCTTGCCGGTCGTGTGGATCTCGGCGGCCTCGGCGCGGGCCTTCACGGCTGCCGGGTCGCTGGGGTCGATCCCGGTGTACTCGGCCACCAGCTCGGCATAGGTCCGACGCGGCCAGGGGGGCGTGAAGTCGATCGTCGCCTCGCCCCAGGGACGCACGAGGCCGCCGCCGATCGCCTCGATGGCGCCGACGATCAGGGCCTCGGTCAGGTCCATCATCGAGTGATAGTCGCCGTACGACTGATACGCCTCGAACATGGTGAACTCGGGGTTGTGCTTCGGGCTCAGCCCCTCGTTGCGATAGACCCGGCCGATCTCGAAGACCCGCTCCATCCCGCCGACGAGCAGCCGCTTGAGATACAGCTCGGGCGCGATCCTCATGAACAGGTCGATGTCGAGCGCATTGTGATGAGTCACGAACGGCCGGGCCGCCGCACCTCCGGCGATCGACTGCATGGTGGGCGTCTCGACCTCGACGAAACCCCTTTCGGCCATCGTCCGGCGGAACGAGGCGATCAGCTTCGACCGACCCAGGAAGACGGCGAGCGCCTCGGGGTTGCTGAACAGGTCGACATAGCGCTGGCGATAGCGCTGTTCCTGGTCGGTCAGCCCATGCCATTTTTCCGGCGGCGGGAGCTGGCTCTTGGTGAGGAAGGTCAGCGACTCGGCGAACACGGTCAGCTCGCCGGTGCGGGTATACCCCAGCCGGCCGTCGACGCCCATCACGTCCCCCAGGTCGAGCAGCTCGGCGATCTTCCAGCCGAGCTCGCCGACCTGCTTCTGCCCGACCATGACCTGGATGCGGCCCGACCAGTCGCCAAGCTGGAGAAAATTGACCTTCCCCTGCCCGCGCCGAAGCATGATCCGCCCAGCGATGCGCACGGCAGGTCCAGGCGGAGTCTCGCCGCCGGGGCCCGGCTCATTCGGTGGGGCCAGGGCGCGCACATCGCCAATCGCCTGGTGTCCGTCGAACCGCTGTCCCCAGGGGTCGACGCCCAGCTCCGCGATCTTGCGGAGCTTCTCCATCCGCACGTCTTCCAGGCTCTCGCGCGACTCGTCCGACATCGTTCCCCTTACTCGTTCTCGACAGGCGACTTCGGGCGCACCCCGGGCAAATTGTATTGACCCGCCCGCCGCGGTCAATCGCAACTGGCGGCAGGATTGGTGCGTGGATGAAGTTCAGATGAGATCGAAATCGGCCGCCGATGGTGCAGACGGACGCAGATCAAGGGAGGGTCGGCCCGGATCAGCAATCCACCATTTGGATGATCTGAATTGATCTGCGTCCATCTGCGCCATGGGCGGCCGATTCGTCTTATTCGATCGGCGGAGTGTCCTCGGCGGACCGCTCGACCGAGCCTCACGCGACCACGCCGCCGTCGACGTTGATCGTCGCCCCGTTGATAAACGCCGCGGCGGGCGAGGCCAGGAACGCCACGAGCGCGGCGACCTCTTCGGCCGTGCCATAGCGCCCCAGCGGGATCGAGGCCCGCATGAAGTCGGCGGCCGGGTTCACCGACGAGTCGGCCGGGTTCATGTCAGTGTCGACCGGACCTGGCTGGACGTCGTTCACTGTGATCTTCCGCGGCGCCAGTTCGCGGGCCCAGCCGCGGGTCAGGCCGGCGACGGCGAACTTGCTCGCCGAGTAAACGGAGATCCCCGGGAACGGCACCCGCTCGCCGACGATGCTCCCGACGTTGATGATCCGCCCGCCGTCCGGGATGCGTGAGAGGGCGGCCTTCGTCACCAGGAACAGCGACCGCACGTTCACCGCGAACGTCCGGTCGAAGTCCTCCAGCGAGAACTCCGCGAGCGGTCCCTGGAGGTAGATCCCGGCGTTGTTGACCAGGATATCCACGCGGCCGCCATGCGACCGGTCGACCTGCTGAAACAGCGCCTCGACCTGCTTCGGGTCGCTCACATCGGCCCCGAGGGTGTGGGCTTCACCACCTCGACCACGGATTCCCTCGACGACTTCCCTCGCCGCGCCCTCGCTCCTGGCATAGTTCACCAGTACCGAGGCGCCCAGCTCCGCCAGCCGGGCCGACACCGCCGCGCCAATGCCGCGCGACCCGCCCGTCACCAGCGCCACCTTGCCCGCCAGCGATTTCGTCTCCGCCATCGCTCACCTCCCTCAACGTAGGTCAGGCATTCCAGCCTGACGGACTTTCATGCCAGCGTAATCAGCGCGCAGGATCTCCCCGGTCGGCCGGTCGTGGAGACCCGCCTTCGACCTCAACACCGTCTCAACGTTCCAGCCCCATCCTCCGACCCAGCTCGCGCCGGTAGTCTTCCATGACCTTTCGGTTCGGGCTGAGATAGGCGCTCTGCGCCTCACGGCGGACCTCGATCAGACCGGCCTCGGCCAGCTCCTTGAGGTGGTGCGAGACCGTCGCCTGCGAGATGGCCAGCTCTTGCACCACCGCCTTGCAGGCCAGCTCGCCCGCGTTCCCGGCGATCCGCTCGAGAATCGCAAACCGCTGCGGGTCCGCCAGGGCCTTCGAGACCCGCTGAAATCGCTCCGGTGACATCCCCTTCTCCTGGCCACTCGTTCCTTCGACATCGGTCAATATAGACGGCGGTCGAAGGAAGTCAAGAGGTGGGATTCGCCGGGGCCTGGAGGTGGCCCAGGCTCCGCCGGGCTGCATAGACTGAGTTCGAACAAACCAACCTCAGCGCCCGCCACACCCTCGGGAGCATTCCTGCCGTGCTTCACCCATCGAGATTCGTCGTCGCGTTTCTCCTGCTCGCCGAGGTCAACTCCCATCGCGCGGCGTCCGCACCGACGCCTGCCGATTCCCCCACCGCGTCGACGCCTCGCGACTACCACTTCGACCGCGCGATCTCGCGCGAGGTGCTGGAGAACTACCTGTCGCGCTCGATCTCGATGGAGGGCCTGCTCAACGGCCGCGGCGACCTCGACGACAACATCCGCATGTTGAAGGAAACATGTGCGAAGTTCATCGGCCGCGCGCTCTGCCTCTGGGGCGGCGAGGCCAACCTGATGCACAACCTCGACCGGGCCCGCGAGCAGGTGCCGAAGGTCCATGCCGCCGATCCCGACATGATCCTCCAGGCCTGCATCTTCGAGATCGTGACCACGCAGGTCGACCAGGTGCCCGTGCCCGACTGGGCCTTTCGCGCACTGGGCATGCCCGCGGAAAAGCGGAACTTCCGCTATGCCGACATGCTCGACCCCAGCGGCCGGCATAAGGATCACTGGCGACGCGGGCAGTCGGTGCCCGACGTCAGCCGCGCCGAGACGCAGCTCTGGTTCTACTTCCTGGGCGCGTCGTACATCGACCTGGGCATCGAGGCGATCCACTTCGGCCAGGTCGAGCTGATGAACGGCAACGACCGCGACCTAGCCCATTACGCGCGGGTCCTCGACCTGATCCGCCGGCACGCCGCGACTCACGCCCGGCGGCACATGATCCTCTGCGATGCCCACGTCCCCCACGGCGGCTTTCTCAGGGACGGGCACCTGCTGATGGATTTCCACTCGTTCCCGCTGCGGATCAAGGAGGTCCCTGCGCGGCCGATGGAGGGAATCCTCGAGCTCGGCTTCTCGGATGGCCTGTACGGTCGCAGCAAGGGCGGGATCACGCCGAGCGGCTGGTCGTGCGACCATCTGCCCTACCTGGTCGAGGTCGACAACTGGGGCGCCAGCCGGCATCCGGGCCAGCCGGGGCAGGGGGGCATCTGGGTCTGGGGTTACGACGAGATCACCTGGTTCGCCCACCTGGATCAGAAGCAGCGCGGCGATTGGCTCCGCTACGCCTGGGACTGGGTGCGCAGGACCGACCCGGCGGGCCACCTCGAAATGCCCGGGAGCCGGACGATGCGCTCGCCGCTCGACGGCCGTCACTGGTATTACGCGAATCGCCCGAGCCCGGCCGTCCCTCAGGGCCTCGGCGACGAGGCCGCCATCCGCGCGATCTGGGGGGCGGATACCGCTCCATAAGATTGATTGAGCGATCGGTTGTCCCCTATCATGTTCGCTGGCGTCTCACCCGATGGAGACCGGTCCGGAATCGACAACGGGAAGCTCGGCGAGGCGGCGGGATCGGCCCGCCCGGGAGGTTCCTCTCATGTCCGTGGGCGAGAAGGCGCGGCCAGCCGGAAGGGCAGCCGCCGCGGGCCTTGAGGTTTTCGTGCTCGTGCTCGGCCTGGCGTTGATGCCGCCGCCAGCAGCCTGCGCCCAGGCGGATCGTCCCCCTCCGCCAATGCCGTTCTGGGAGGGCCGTCGGGTCGTGCAGCGTTGGCGAGAATTGACGCTCCACAACGAAGCGGGGGCGTCGGTCCCGACACACGACCGGGTTTACTTCTTTCGGGTGGAGAAGACCCGGGGCTCGCGGCTCATGCTCAGGGCCGAGGGGGGCGCCGACGGCCCCTCGGGCTGGGCGGAGGCCGAGCAGGTCATCGCCGTGGAACACGACGAGGCCCGGCAGTGTTTCACCGACCGCCTCAAGGAGAAGCCCGAGGACGGTTTCGCCTGCCTGATGCTCGCCATGATTCGCACCGGCACGAAGGAGGTCCGGCTCGACCCGCTCGATCGCCGGGAGTTCGATGAGTACCCATTCGATGAGCTGGCGAATGGCGGCCGGCCCGCGATCGCACCGTCGGACGGCCGGGCCTCCGAGGATTTCACCGTTCAACCCGGCGGCAAGGACCCGGCCTTCGGCGAGTTCACCCTGGCGATCGGCCTCGATCCCCGTGATCCGGCCGCATATCACGGACGAGGGATCGTGTCGCTGCGCCGCCAGCACAACGAAGCCGCCATCGCCGATTTCAACCGGGCGCTCGAGCTCGAGCCGACGAATCCCGACGTGCGCTTCTGCCGGGGCTGCGCCCTCGCCAACACGGGTGAAGTCGACAGGGCCATGGCCGACTACAGCGAGACGATCCGCCTTGGTAAGGACCCGTTCCGCCAGTGGGCCCACAGCCGTCGCGCCCGGGTCTGGTACGAGAAGGGGAAGCCCGACAAGGCGCTCGTCGACGCTGACGACGCGCTCCGGCTCGACCCCAATGACGCCGAGGCAATGGTCATCCGCGGCAACGTCCGACGAGACAGGGGCGAGTCCAACGATGCCCTCGCCGACTACGAACAGGCAATTCGGCTCAACCCCGGCCTGGCCGACGCCTACTTTCATCGCGGCTGGGCGCTGATCGACAAGGCGAGCTACGAGGCGGCGCTGGCCGACTTCGAGGAGGCCCTCCAGCTCAATCCGGAGCCCGCAGTCTATTACAACGGCCGGGCGTATGCGCTGTACGACCTCGGCGACTTCGATCGCGCGATCGGCGACTTTACTCGGGCGCTCAATATCGAAGAAGAATATGCCGATTCTTACTACGGCCGAGGATTGTGCTGGCGCCGGAAAGGCCGCCCTGATCGCGCGGTCGACGATCTGAGCCAGGCGATCAGGCTCGACCCCAATCAACCGGGAGCCCATCGCGAGCGAGGAACGCTCCGGATGGCGCGGGGCGAGTATGACGCGGCGACCGCCGACCTCGGCGAGGCCATCAGGCGCGACCCCGACGACACCACCAGCCGGATCGATCGAGGCGAGGCGCTTCGGATGCGGGGCAGGCTCGACGAGGCGATGTCCGAGCTCAACGAGGCGATCCGCCGGGACCCCGACCAGTCGCGTCCCTACGTCTTGCGAGCCCTCGTTCGCCTGGAGAAGTCCGACCTGCACGGAGCCGCCGCCGATTGCGAGGCGGCCATCCGTTGTGATCGGACCGACGCGAACGCCTACGCGGCCCGCGGTCACGTCCCGGTCGAGCGGTCCGAGTACGACAGGGCAATGGTTGACTTCGAGTATGCCCTCTCGTTGGATCCCGACTCGAGCATGGCCTTCTTCGGACGTGGCATGAGCTGGGTTCGAAGGAGGCAGTTCGACCGGGCCATTCGCGATCTCAGCCGGGCCATCGATCTCGATCCCCAAGTGGACGAAGCCTTCCTCTGGCGGGGTTGCGCCTTGCGCGCCAAGAAGGAGAACGACGCCGCCCTCGTCGACCTGAACCACGCGATCCTGCTCAATCCGAAGTCTTCCGAAGCGTACCGCCTCCGCGGCGACATCCGGATCGACAGGGGGGAGGATGATCGGGCGCTGGCCGACTTCGACCAGGCGATTCGCCTCGCTCCGCGGAACGCCGCCGCCCACAACGGACGAGGTTTCATCCGGCTCGACCGCGGCGACCTCGGCAGGGCCCGCGCCGATTTCGATCGGTCCATCCAGCTCGATCCGTCGCAGCCGTCTGCCTTCTGGAACCGCGGGGTGCTCTGGTCCGAAGAGGGGGAAATCGACCGCTCTCTCGCCGATTTCGACGAGACTCTTCGTCTCGACCCCAGCTTTGTGCGGGCCTATTACTCTCGTGCGCTCGTGTGGCGAGATCGGAAGCAGTGGGACCGGGCACTCGCCGACCTCGACCAGGCGATCTCCCTGGAGCCCCAGAACTGGTACTCCCGCTACATGCGTGCGGTCGTCCGATTCGCCGTCCGCCGCCCCGGCGCCGCCCAGGACGCCACGACCGCCCTGGATGGCCTGGGCTGGAGCGACGAATACTCGGTTTACGCGGGGCTTCTGGGCTACTTCGCCCTCCGCCGCGACGGTGCCAGCGACCGCGCCCGGGCTCTGCTCGAGGCGATCTCAACCCATTGCGACCCGAAGCCATGGCCCTATCCGGTCGTGATGCGGTTACAGGGCAAGATCGACGACACCCAGGTTCTCGCGTCAGCCGCCAACGAGAAGCAGCAGACCGTCGCTCACTGCTACCTCGGCCTCGCTTTGCTCCAGGCCGGCCACGACGAGGCCGCCATCGTGCATTTCCAGTGGGTCAAGGATCACGGCGCCAGTGGGCTCCCGCAGTACGCCATCGGCCTCGCCGAGCTGGATCGCCTGCTGGCCCAGGGCGCCGAAGGGGACGGCCCGTACCCCAGCCACTTCCGACCAGCCCGATCCACCCATGCGAGCCAGCCTGTCGATGGTGGCGATTAGGTGGCTTGTGAGGATTGGGCGGATTGTGCTGACCTGGGAAAACTTGAGAAAAAAGTAGATCCTTTTTAATCCTGGCGTCGAAAGAGTTTACGGCGCGCTTTTGGACCCTCCGCGTCAGCAGGCCGTACAGAATTTGTAGACCTGATACATCCTATATAGTAGAGGCACTCGCTCGAACCAACGCAAGGACTTCCCAGGTCGCACCTCTCCCTCCTCCCAAACGCAAAATCGACTCGAATCCGCCCCTGGATCGGGACCGCCAACAGAGGCAAAATGCAACCATTTGAAATGGATTCATTGCTTGGATGTGTGCGTGGTTTGCTGGTGGGATTTGCGCGCCGAAATCTTACCTCGGCGCCGAACCAGGGATTTCGGCGCCGAAGTTCGGCGCTGCGTTTCGGCGCCGAACTGCGTGCAAAAAGCAAAACGAAGCCAATTCTGTCCCCGTCGCACTGGGGGAACCGTGTGCAAAAGTGGAAAACGAACCCAATCCTGCCAGAATGGCAGCCAGAGTCGCGCCTCGGAGGAGTGAAAAACGCGTGAACGAAGCCAATCTTCATGGTTTCTTCATCATTGTGGGATCGGGGGCGGTCAGACCGGCGAGGAAAGCGCGCGAACGAACCCAACCCCGAGCCGGGCTGGGTCCTTGACACGTCCGGGGCCGATCTGCGCGAATAGCTGGAGACTTGTTTGATAATTTTCCGAGGATGATGGCATGCAGCTCCCGACGGCTTCAGAACGCGACCGGAGAAGATGGCCGGGAACCTGGTCCGTCCGGGGCATCGGCGCGACTCTATGCAAAGTCGCGATCGTGATGGTCGGGATCGTCGGAGCGGTCGCGCGGGGCGATGAGCCGGGCAAGCGGCAGGAGGGTGTCGACTTCTTCGAGTCGAAGGTCCGGCCCGTTCTGGTCGAGCATTGCTACCAGTGCCACTCGGCCGGCGCGAAGTCGGTGAAGGGGGGGTTGCGGCTCGATAGCCTCGAGGGCATGAAGAAGGGCGGCGACAACGGGCCGGCGGTCGTGCCGGGGGACGTCGACGCCAGCCTGCTCGTCCAGGCCGTGCGTTATGCCGACGAGCAGATGAAAATGCCGCCGAAGGGGAAGCTTCCCGAGGCGACGATTGCCGCGCTCGAGGGCTGGATCCGTACTGGGGCCGCGATGCCGCACGGTGTCGAGGCATCCGCCGGCAAGACGACGGCCAGGAAGAAGCCGCCGGGGACTGATTTCGAGGCGGCGCGCTCGCACTGGGCCTATCAGCCGATCCGACGGCCCGCGATCCCCGAGGTGAAGCATCCCGCGTGGGCGCGCGGCGCCGTCGATCGGTTCATCCTGGCGCGGCTGGAGGCGGCCGGACTGACTCCTTCGCCGCCCGCCGACCGCCGGACGCTGCTCCGCCGGGTCCATTTCGACCTGGTCGGGCTGCCGCCAACGCCGGCCGAGATCGAGGCGTTCGCGAAGGATTCGGCTCCGGATGCCTATGAGCGCGTGGTCGACCGCCTGCTGGCCTCGCCGCGCTATGGCGAGCGCTGGGGGCGGCACTGGCTCGACGTGGCACGCTACGCCGACACCAAGGACGGCGTCTTGATGTTCGGCGACGACCGGGTGCGGCCCTACTCTTACACCTATCGCGACTACGTCATCCGGGCGTTCAACGAGGACCTGGGCTTCGACCAGTTCGTCGGCGACCAGCTTGCGGCCGACGTCCTCGCGCCCCGGAGCCAGCCCTGGCGCCTGGCGGCGATGGGGTTGCTCACGCTGGGCAAGGGGTTCGACAACAACATCCACGACCAGATCGACGACCGGATCGACGTCGTGACCCGCGGCTTCCTCGGATTGACCGTGGCCTGTGCGCGGTGCCACGACCACAAGTACGACGCGATCCCGACCGCCGACTACTACTCGCTCTACGGCGTGTTCGCCAGCACCGAGGTGCCGCTCGAGCTGCCGCTGACCGATCCGGGCGCCGCCCGGAGGCGTCCGAGCGAGTTCGAGAAGCAGGCCGAGGCCAAGCGCCGGGAGATTCGCGGGTTCCTCGATGGTCAGTACCGCCTGCTCTCGAGCACGGCGCGGAATCGGACGCCCGACTACCTGGTGCGGGTCGCGACCACGGCGCCGGACCCCCTCGAGACGGCCATCTTCTTCTTCTCGCTGGCCCCCGAGGACCTGCGGCCGCAGATGGTCGCGCGATGGCGGCGGTTCGTCCGCGAGCGGTCGCGGCCCGATGACCCGGTGTTTGGACCCTGGCACGACCTGATGGCCCTGCCCGATGCGGACTATCCGGTCAAGGCCCGCGCGGTCGTGCATCGCTGGCGGACGACCCGCCCGGCCGGGACGGCGCGAGGCGAGCTCAATCCTCTGGTCGCCGAGACCTTGTTGAAGGCCGACCTGAAATCACGAGCAGACGTTGCTCGGATCTACGGCGAGCTGATCCGCCGGATGGACGACGAGGCCCGCAAGTCCGCCCCCGCGAATTCCGCCGCCCACGAGGACGAGTCGCGCCGGCAGTTGCGTTCGATCCTGGCGGACCGCGAGAGCCCGGCGTATTTCCCCGAGAGCCACACCTACTATTACATGTCGCGGGGCGAGAAGGATGCCTACGGCGGCAAGCTGGTTGAGCTCGACCGGATGATCGTCAAGGCGGCCGACCCGTGGCCGCGCGCGATGGTCGTGAACGACGCCGACGAGCCGTACGAGCCGAGGATCTTCGTGCGGGGGAATCCGTCCCAGCCGGGCCAGCATGTCCCTCGGCAATTCCTTCGAGTCGTGGCCGGTCCAGCACGCCAGCCCTTCGCGCACGGCAGCGGCCGGGGCGACCTCGCGCAGGCCATCACCGCGCCGGAGAATCCGCTCACGGCGAGGGTGATCGTGAACCGCGTCTGGATGCACCACTTCGGCGAGCCGCTGGTGGGCACGCCCAGCGACTTCGGCACGCGGAGCACGCCGCCCAGCCATCCCGAGCTGCTCGACTACCTGGCCGACCGGCTCCGATCTGAAGGGTGGTCGCTCAAGGCGCTCCACCGGCAGATCGTGTTGTCGAGCGCGTATCGGCAGTCGAGCCGCGACCGCCTCGAGTGCCGCAAGGTCGACCCCGAGAACCGGCTGCTGTGGCACGTCGCGCGGCGTCGGCTGGACCTCGAGTCGATGCGCGACACGCTGCTATTCGTCTCGGGCCGGCTCGACGGCCGGATGGGCGGCCGCCCGGTGGACGTGGCCGGCGACCCGGCCAACCGGCGGAGGACGGTCTACGGCATGGTCGACCGCCAGAGCCTGCCGGCGATGTTCCGCGCGTTCGACTTCGCCAGCCCGGACCAGTCGGCCGAGCGCCGGCCGCGGACGACGGTGCCGCAGCAGGCGCTCTTCAGCATGAACGCCCCCTTCATCATCGAGCAGGCCCGGGCCCTGGCCGCGCGCGACGATGTCGCGCGGGCGTCGCCCCCGGCCGCTCGGATCGATGTGCTCTATCGTGCCGTCCTCGGGCGAGCGGCGACGGCGGCCGAGATCGCCGCGGCGTCGCAATTCGTCGCCGAGCCCGATCGGCCGTCGGACCCGTCCGGCCGCTCGCGGCTCACGCGCTGGGAGCAGCTTGCCCAGGTGCTGCTCATGACCAACGAGTTCCTGTTCGTCGATTGACGAGGCGAGGCAGTCATGGTCGATCCTACTTCGCGGATGATGAGTCGGCGCCAGGCACTCGGCCAGGCCGGGACGGGCCTGGGGATGCTCGGTCTCTTCGGCCTGCTGGGCGACTCCGGGTATCTCGGCTCGACCGCGATGGCCGCCGACCGCGCGGGTGTCGGCCGCTCGCCGATCGACAACCCGCTGGCGCCCCGGGCGCCGCACTTTCCCGCCCGGGCGAAGCACCTCATTCACATCTACTTGAACGGCGGCCCGTCGCAGGTCGACACGTTCGACCCCAAGCCTCTGTTGAAGCGATACGAGGGCAAGACGCTGCCGCAGGGGAACCTTTCGACCGAGCGCAAGACCGGTGCCGCGCTCGCGTCGCCGTTTCGGTTCCGCAAGTACGGCGAGAGCGGCATCGAGGTCAGCGAGATCTTCGCCCGGACGGCCGAGCACATCGACGACCTCTGCGTGATCCGGTCGATGCACGCCAATACGCCGAATCACGAGCAGTCAATGCGGCTGATGAACTGCGGCGACGAGCGGCTGTCGCGGCCGAGCATGGGGTCCTGGCTGACCTACGGTCTGGGCACCGAGAACGCCAACCTCCCCGGCTTCATCGCCATGTGCCCGGGGTTGCCGGTCGCTGATGTGTCCAACTGGAAGTCGGCCTTCCTGCCGGGCGTCTACCAGGGCACCTATATCGACACCCGCAAGACCCGCGTCGAGGACCTGATCGAGAACATCCGCAACACAGCGGTCACCCGGACCGACCAGCGGCGGCAGCTCGACCTGCTGCGCGAGCTCAACCGGATGCACCAGTCACCCCGCGCCGAGGACGACGCCCTCGAGGCCCGCATCGCCAGCTTCGAGCTAGCCTACCGGATGCAGATGGCGGCCACGGATGCGTTCGACGTCAGCCAGGAACCGCAGTCGGTCCGCGACGCCTATGGTCCGGGAGTCCAGGCGCAGCAGCTCCTCAT
Source organism: Planctomycetales bacterium (assembly GCA_027452145.1). Lineage (GTDB taxonomy): Bacteria > Planctomycetota > Planctomycetia > Isosphaerales > Isosphaeraceae > JAKAUH01. Next base: position 13,160 of record DAIDHB010000273.1, on the reverse strand, counting down.
CGCCCGGCGCCTGGTCGAGCGGGGCGTCCGCTTCGTCCAGCTCTACCACGGCGACGTGCAGCCGTGGGACGCGCACGACCACATCGCCGACAACCACCGGGCGCTGGCCGGCCAGTGCGATCGCGCGATTGCGGCCCTGCTGACGGACCTCAAGCAGCGCGGCCTCTTCGACGAGACGCTGGTCCTCTGCGGCGGCGAGTTCGGCCGGACTCCGGCCGTCGAGATGGTCAACGGCAAGCCCGGCGGCGGACGCGACCACAATCACTGGGGCTTCTCCGTCTGGCTGGCCGGTGGAGGAGTCCGAGGCGGACACGTCCACGGCGCGACAGACGAATTCGGCTACCAGGCCGTCGAGAAGCCCATGCACGTGCACGACCTGCACGCTACCATCCTGCACCTGCTCGGATTCGACCACACCCGGCTCACCTATCGCTACGCCGGCCGCGACTTCCGGCTCACCGACGTCCACGGCCAGGTCGTCCGCGACATCCTCGCCTGATCGACGGGGCACGCGACGCGACTGACCCCGGCGCACCGTTTGCGACCTGTTACTTCATTCGGCCACCTTTTGTCTGGCCCGCATATCTTCGCCGGAACCCCCATGTTTGCCAGGTCCCCGGACCTGGGCGATGGATCGGGCGAGGTGCTAGGCAAGCCGCAGCATGCGGAGGATAATTCGCGGTGCGCCGAGAGTCGTCCGGCCTTGGGGCCGGGCGGGAAGAGAACGAGGGCAACAGGAGAAAACATCCATGCGCACCAACCTGGGATTCGGTGTCGTTCTGGCGGTCGCCAGTCTGAGCGCGGCCGGGACGGCGTATGGGCAAACCGGCGCGGCCGGCACGGGAGGGCGGGGAACACCGGTCGGGGTCGGTCGGACCAGCACGGTGTCCCCCAGCACGCTCGTGACGGCCCCGAACAACCTGGAGCAGCAGGCCAACGAGGCCGCGGCCAGCAACGCGATCAACAACGGCGCGGTCAACAACGGCGCCGTGAATCCGGGCATCCCGGGCCAGGTGGCCCCGCCGCCTGTCGCGGGCAATGCGGTGACGAATCCGGTGAACGGCACGCAGGTCCCCGGCGCGTTCAACCGCCCCGGTGCGACGAACGCGACCACGCTGCCGGCCCCCGGAACGCCGGGGAGTATCAACAACAACACGGGCGTCGTATCCGGAACGGTCAACCAGGGCGCGGGCTACCCTCAGAACACCGGGAACACGAGCGCGGGCTATCCGCAGGCCGTCAATCCCGGCGCGGGCTACTCGCCGGCCAACGTGTATTCGAGCACGCCGTATAACGGTTCGGCCTACTCGTCGAACTACTACGCACCGGGTGCCCAGGAGGGAGTCGCCCCCTCTTCCGCCATCACCGCGGCCACGCCGGGATACACGAATCGCGTGATGCCGGGGATGGCCGGTTACAACTCGGTCAACCCGATGGCGACCACGATGGCGCCCGGATACTACTATGCCGGGACTGCTGGACTGCCGTATGCCACCGGCGCCTCGACCGGCTATTCGACCACCTACGTGGCGCCGAACTACTACACGCAGGGCTACGTCCCGCAGTCCCGCCGCGGCCTGTTCGGGCTGCGTCGCCGCAACCGGGTCGTCTACACGACGAGCCCTTACGGGACGAACTACTACAGCAACACGACGTACGGCTACAACAACGGGATGACCTACAACAACGGCTATGGCAATGGCTGGTCTTCCCCGGGTTACAACACGACGGGCTATACCACCGTCACGACGCCGGGCTCGTACTATTACACCACGGCGCCCTATTGATCCGACCGAGTGGCAAACCCGCCCCGGCGCGGCGCCCGCCGCGCCGGGGCGGGCCGCATCGCGGTCGCCGTGGACCGGGAATTGGCCGGAGACACTCGTGACTTCCGCAACCGCCCGGCCTCAGTCCGGCAGGGGTTCATAGAGCTCGGGGCTGCGGCTCTCGATGATCGCGAAGAGGCCGCCCTTTGCGTACCGCTCGAAGTGGGGAGCCGCGCGATGAGCGTCGAGCGCGGCCTGGTCGTCGTACTGCTCGTAGAGGAAGAAGCGACGAGGATCCGTCGTCGAACGATGAGCCAGATACATCCGGCAACCCGGCTCGGCGCGGGTGGCCTGGGTGAGGCGAGCGAACAGGTCCACGGCCTCCTCTTCGTGTCCCGGCTTGACGACGTATGTCACGGCAACGCAGATCATGGGGGCGACCTCCCGGCTATCGACGAGCGGCACTGCCGCGGTTACGATGCGATCGATCCATCATCGCCCGAACGGTCGAGGCGTACCAGCCCGCGGTTCGGGGTGCAGGTCCCACAGCGCGAAACCAGGAGCCAGCGAGGCGTCGCCATGAGTGCAACGGGAATCCCCGGAGAGAGCATGGAGATCGCCAATCTGGAACGGATTCGCGCCGAGTTCCCGGCGCTCCGTCGGACGGAGGGCGGCCGGCCCGTCGCCTACTTCGACGGCCCAGGCGGGACGCAGGTACCCACGGCCGTCCCGACCGCGATGACCGAGTATCTGCTCAACCACAACGCCAACACCCACTGGGCCTTTCCCACGAGCGCCGAGACCGATGCCCTGCTGGCGCGATCCCGACGCGCCGTCGCCGACCTCCTGAACGCCGAGCCGGATGAGATTGCGTTTGGGGCAAACATGACCAGCCTCACGTTCCACCTGGCTCGTGCGCTCGGCCGCTCGCTCGGCCCGGGCGATGCGGTGGTCGTCACCGAGCTGGATCATCACGCGAACGTCGACCCGTGGCGGGCGCTCGAATTCGAGCGGGGCGTGAGGATCCTCCGCGTGAGGATGGTCCCGGAGACGGGACACCTCGACTGGGACGATCTGGGCCGCTGCCTCAGCGATCATCGGACCCGCGTTCTCGCGATCGGGGCGGCGTCCAACGCCCTCGGCACGATCAACGACATCGGTCGCGCGGTGGCGATGGCGCGCGAGTCCGAGGCGATGACGTTCGTCGACGCCGTCCACTATGTACCCCACCAGCTCGTGGACGTGCAGGAGTGGGGCTGCGACTTCCTGGCGTGCTCGGCCTACAAGTTCTACGGGCCCCATGTCGGGATACTGTACGGTCGCCGCGATCGCCTGGCCCGCCTCAACCCTCCGAAGCTCGAGCCCGCGCCGGACACCGTCCCCGAGCGCCTGGAGACTGGCACCCAGAATCACGAGGGGATTGTCGGCGTCGCGGCGGCGGTGGACTTCCTCGCGTCCCTCGCGCGCGACGGCGAGGGTGCAGTGTCGGCCTCGCGTCGAGAACGGCTTCACCGCGTTTACGCGGCCCTGCACGATCGCGGGCGCATGCTCACGACGCGGCTCTGGAATGCGCTGGGCGCCATCGATGGCGTCCGGCTGCTGGGGCCGCCGCCCGAGGCGCCTCGGACGCCGACCGTCTCGTTCACCCTGGGCGATCGCCCGTCGTCCGAGGTCAGCCGACGGCTCGCCGAGCGCGGCGTCTTCGCCTCGCATGGCGACTTCTATGCCGCAACGGTCGCACGTCGCCTGGGAGTGTCGGAGCAAGGGATGGTCCGAGTCGGCTGCGCCTGCTACACCACCGAGGACGAAGTCGACCGGGTCGTCGAGGGGATCGGCGAGATCGCCCGAGGGGGCTAGCGAACATCGGCGACTCGAGGATTTCCGATCGGGGGTCGTCGGACTCGATGGCAAACGCCTGCCGCGTTAAGGCCGATCACTGGGGCGGCGGCTCGAACTTGCTGAGCTCCATCACGACGACCGGTCCGTTCATGTCGAGCTTCTGTTTGACCACGCCGATATTCTCAGCGAACCAGTAGGTATTGACGATTCTCACGAGACCCTTGGGAGTCTGCTGGTCGATCTGAATCGTGCAGGGGATCGCCCGGAACTTGCCCGCGGGGACCTGGATTTCCTGCACGGCGCCTTGCTTGCAGACCGCCGAGAGCTGCTGTCCGTCGTTCGCTGTGGTCTTCGTCACCCAGCTCTGGCCAGGCTTGAGCGGATACTTGAGGAGGCACAGCGGCGGATTGTAGGTGACCCCGCCGATCCGGACGCGGAAGACGCCCTTGTCGTTGCTCATGAGGTGCTCGGTCATCTGGCGACGGACGCCGTCGCTGAAAACCTCGAGCCGCGAAACCGGCTTGCCGTCGGCCGTCTCCTCCTCGGCGATGACGAGCGTGATATCCTGCTTCTGCGGCTGTCCGAGGTCGACCTGGTAATGCCACCGGGTGCCGACGGCGAGAGGGTAGTAGTTGGGGATTGACGGCCTGGCGGTGTCACCCGTCGCGGGCTTCGCCGGCTCGTTCGTGGCAGGCTTGCTCGACTCGTCCCCGGCGGGCTTGGCCGGCCGTTCCTTCGGAGTCTTTTGGTTCTCGGTTGTCGGGGCGGTTTGCGCGGCGGCGGCGCCGGCCGCCATCGCCCAGACGAGCAGGGTGGAGATCATCGTCCTTGCCTTCATCCGGCCCTCCGGGTTGGAACCGTGTCCGACCGCGCCCGTCAAGCGAGCTCCGTCGCGGTCCATCCGTGACGGGCGAGACTCGCGCAGGCGCGAGGATTTCGTGCCGGATCATACCCATCGCGGCCCCCCCGTGCCAGACGACTTGACCCGACAGGCCAGCACGTATGCCTCGGGCTTTGCAGGTCCGGGACTCGTCGGCCGGATGGCGGGGCCCAGTGGACGTGGTTTGTGGTATCATTGCGGCGGTACGATCGCCATGCCATGACGTGGCAATGATCGCCACGGATGATCTGGTGCAAAGGCTTCAGAGGTGGAGACCCACGCGATGTTCGACCTCAGCGCGGTCCGGCGGAGTCTGGCCGAGTTCGGGCTGGACGGATGGCTGCTCTACGACTTCCGCGGCAGCAACGTCCTCGCCCGGCGGGTGCTGGGACTCGAGGGCCGACCGGTCGGGTCGCGGCGGTTCTTCTACTTCATCCCGACGACCGGGGAGCCCAGGAAGCTGGTCCACCGGATTGAGGCCGGAGCCCTCGACGAGCTGCCGGGCGAGAAGACTGTCTACCTGCCGTGGCAGCAGCTCGAATCCGGTGTCGCGGCTCTGATTCGAGGATGCCGACGGGTCGCCATGGAGTACTCGCCGCGGGTGTCGAATCCCTACGTGTCGAGGGTCGACGCCGGAGTGATCGAGCTCGTCCGATCAACGGGGGTCGAGGTCGTCTCGTCGGGCGACCTCGTCCAGCAGTTCGAGGCGACCTGGGACGACGGCCAGTGGGCCATGCACCGAGAGGCCGATGGATTCACCCGGTCGGCGTTCGCCCTGGCCTTCGGCCTGATCGCCGATCGCGTGCACGCCGGTGGGACGATTCGCGAGACTGAGGTCCAGTCGGCGATCATGGATCACTTCCACCGCAACGGGCTCACGACCTACAGCCCGCCGATCGTCGCAGTCGGACCGCATAGCGGTGATCCGCACTACGAGCCGGTTGCCGGCAAGGACGGTGTCATCGGCCGGGATGACTTCGTGCTAATCGACCTCTGGGCGAAGATGGACCGTCCCCGGTCGGTTTACAGCGACCTCACGAAGGTCGGCTACGTCGGCGAGACCGTCCCATCGAAATACCAGGAGATCTTCGCCGTCGTCGCCGCGGCGCGCGATGCGGCGATCGCCTGCGTGAAGCAGGCCTACGCGGCAGGTCGTCCGCTGCCAGGCTGGGAAGTCGACGCCGCCTGCCGCGCAGTCATCGACCGCGCCGGCCACGGGGACCACTTCATCCACAGGACGGGCCACAACATCGGGCAGGAGGTCCACGGCAACGGCGCCCACATGGACAACCTCGAAACGCACGAGGAGCGGCTGGTTCTTCGCCGGACGTGCTTCTCGATCGAGCCGGGGATCTATACTGAGGAGTTCGGCGTCCGAAGTGAGGTGAACGTGTTCGTGGACGGCGAGGGGACCGTGCACGTCACCGGCGGCCTGCAAAGCGAGGTCCAGCCGATCCTGCGAGCCCGCGGGTCGTGATGGCCCCCAAGCCGCACGCGTCCATTCGGATCGAGCTACCCGGCCAGGATTCGAACCTGGAAAAACAGGACCAAAACCTGTTGTGATACCGTTTCACCACCGGGTAGTACGTGCCCGATTCTATCCGAATGACGAGCGGCCGGGAAGTCGTGACTCGCGCGCCCTGGACTTCGAGGCGAACACTGCATCGGCCGCGTCTTCGAGGCGAAGGACGCCGCTCGTATCCGGTTTGCGTACCGGCTACGAGCCCGCGCGCTGGGCCGCGAACCGTTCTCGCGCGAGCAGTGCCGCGCCGAGGATGCCGGCGTCGTCACCCAGGGCGGCTCGTTCGATGCGGATAAGGCCGCCTGGGTCGGTGAGCGCCTGGGACCTCGCGGCGGTTCGAACCAGGTCCAGGTAGGGCTGCCCAAGCGCGCCGGCGACGCCGCCGCCCACGATCACGATCTCGGGACCGATGGCGTTCATCAGGCTGCCGAGTCCGAGTCCGAGGTAGTGGGCCGCTCGGTGGACCTCCTTGAGGGCGACGATGTCCTTGGCGGCGACGGCCTCGGCCAGATCGCCACTTTTGAGTCGGCCCCCCTTGCGGGCCATCTTGTCGCCCAGGACGGTGGGCTGTCCGCGCCTCACGGCCTTCTGCACGCGGCGGCCGATGGCCGTCTTGCTGGCGAGCGCCTCGAGGCAGCCCCGTGCGCCGCAGCCGCATCGGGGTCCGCCCGCCTTGACGATGATGTGGCCGATTTCGCCCGCGTTGCCGGTCGAACCCAGGACGATCTCGCCGTCGTGGATCACGCAGCCGCCAATCCCGGTGCCGACGAACGCCGCGATGATCTGGCGGTACCCGCGGCCGGCCCCCAGGCGGAACTCGGCGTATCCGCCCACCCTCACATCGTTCTGGACGAGGACGGGTCGATCCAGGGCCTTCGACAGCTCGGGGCCGATCGGGAAGTCGCGGACGTTCAGGTTCGAGCTGAACAGGATCACGCCGGCCTTCGTGTCGAGCGGCCCCGGCGAGCCGATGCCGGCTCCGGCGATGTCCTGCCGGCCGACGTCGGCGTTCCGGAGGGCCTCGTCGATGCAGGAGACCATGGCCTCGAGGATCGCCGCTCCGCCTTCCTTCGCCGGTGTCGTTCGTTTGGCGCGGCCGAGGATGCGGTTGTCGGCCCCGACAACGGCGCTCAGGATCTTCGTCCCGCCCAGGTCGATCCCAAGCACCGGAGGTCCATCGCCCTGCCAGCTCATATTCGAACGCGGCTCCAGGATAATGAGGGCGCCGAGCGGGCCGGCTGGCCCGAGGATGCTCGGCTGCCTTCGTGGTCGATTCTAACGGGTACGGCTGCGGTTTGCGAATGCCGGTCCCTCAGCGGCCGTTCGCCCCGCGGGAGCGGTCGAGCTTCTCGAGCAGGCCGACCGCCTCCCCCACGATCTGCTCGCCCGTCCCGCGCTCCAGGTAGCTATGCAGGCCCGTCCAGACCTGGTAGCCCCCGCGGTCGAAGCCCGGGGCATCCGGGATGTAACCGATGTAGTCGTTGGCCAGCTCGAACACGTACGTATATCGGAACGGGGAGCGACGCTTGATCTCCTCGCCCAGCGCTGTGAAGTATTCGCCCGGGACGCCCACGATCGCGACGTCCCCGATCCGCACGGCCTGGACCCAGGTCCGCCGTTCCTGTCCCTGCCGGGGCGCCACCTGCCGCCTCATGGCGCGGAAGATCTCGATGGTCTTGCGGGCGGCCTGCTCGTCCTTGATTCGCTTCGTGCAATACGCCACAACGGCCCTGTCGTCGGCGTCCTCCTGGAAGCGGCGTACCCTGACCGTGATCTCCTTGCGGATCGCGTCCACGCGGTCGACCGGTCGCTCGCTCGCGGCATCGAGGGTGGAGGCGACGGCCTGGCGGATGCGATGGGTCGCTTCGTCGGCGGGCACGCCCAGGTTGTGGGTCGAGCCCGAGGCTCCTTCGAAGAACAGGAACGTCCCGCCGCGCTCCTTCTCCAGCTCCTGGGCGGCCAGGCCGTAGAACGACGGCGAGCGCACGCCCGGCTTCTTCGTGCCGATCGTGTGGGTCGAGTGGTTGAAAAGCACCGCTTCGAGGCCCCCGTCGCGTCGGCGGAAGGCCAGGACCGGCAGCTCGGGATCAAACGGGCCGGTGGGCCGGACCGCGTCGTCGAACGGTCCGACCCAGTAGATCGTGCCATCCTTCAGCAGCAGCCGGCTGTTCTTTCCCACTGACGATTCCTCGCCCAGGCGGAACAGGAACCTCGACGGCGAGAGCCGGCGCGCGGCGGCCTCGGCGGCGCGGACAATCCGGTCCTCGACCTGCTTCGTGAAGGTCTCGTCGCGTTCGTAGCCGTGGATCGTGGCGGTGGTCGGGGCGTGATGGGTATGAGTGGCGTTGATCAGGATGTGGTCGAACGGGACGCCGGTGGCCGTCTCGACGCGGCGAGCCGCGCGGTCGAGGACGTCGCGCTCGATCATCAAAACGTCGCAGGCAATCAGCGCGACCTTGCCGCCTCGGCCGTCGTCCAGAATCAGGGCCGAGGCCCGCAGGTCGCCCTCCTGACCGTGGGCCTTCCCCGGCCCGATCCCACCGCCGATGACCATCGAGTCGTCGGCCGTCAGCAACTCGGCGGCGGCGCCCGCCTGGAGCCCCTGCGCCGTCGCGGCGCGAGTGGCGATCAGGATGCCGAGGATCGCCGCGGAGGCGATGGCGATAGGCTTCATCATGGTGCGGCCCTGTTGTGATGGCGGGGTGGGAACGTCGTCGGTGTGGCGAACGGGGGCATGGTCGGAGGCGGCTCAGGTTCGCGATCGGTCGTGGCGGCGCCATCGGATCTGGTCGGCCGGGTCGGCCGCGCCGGGCACGGTCGGCTGGCGGCCCAGGTCGAGGTGAGGCAAGGGGGGGCGGGGCTCGATCCGGCGGGCCTTGGACAGGTCGATCCTCTCGTCCGAGAGCGCGACCTCAAACTTGCGATTTCCGGAGAGCATCGTCGGTATGCGGATCGTGAACGTGCTTCCCTGACCCGGCTGGCTCTCGAGGTGTACGTCGCCGCCGAGAAGTTTCGTCAACTCCCGCACGATCGACAGGCCCAGTCCGGTCCCCTGGTGCTCGCGGGTAAGGACGGTGTCACCCTGGCCCGGCGTCTTGGCCTGCCGGAATTTCTCGAAAATCGCCTCGCGCTCGTCCTCGGCGATGCCGATACCCGTGTCCTCGACCTCCAGCACGACGAACCGGCCCTCGGCGTGAGCACGGAGGGTTACACGCCCGCCCTCGGGCGTGAACTTGATGGCGTTCGACAGCAGGTTGTAGAGGATCTGCCGTAGCTTGCCGGGGTCCTGCCGCAATAGCGGGATCGCCTCGTCGATCCGGCACTCGAGGGTGATATTCTTCCGTTCGGCCATCGGCCGGGCGAGGTTCGCAAGCGCCTCGCAGACGTCGCGGATCGAGAAGTCCTCGGTGCGCACCTCCATCTTGCCGCTCTCGATTTTCGCCAGGTCGAGGATGTCGTTGATCATCGACAGCAGCATCTTGCCCGACGAGTGGATGTTGGCTGCATAGCGACGACGCTGCTCGTTCAGCTTGTCGTCGCCCGAGAGGACCTCGGAGAATCCGATGATCGAGTTCAGCGGGGTACGCAGTTCGTGGCTCATGGTGGCGAGGAAGTCGCTCTTGAGTCGGTTCATCTCGAAGAGCGCCATGTTGGCCTGCGCCAGCTCGTCGACCTTGCGGTCGAGGTCGTTGTTGACCTCGCGCAGCTCTTGCTGCATGGCGACCAGGTTGTGCAGCATCCGGTTGAACGCGTGCGACAGTTCCTCGAACTCGTCGCCGGTCTCGATCTGGCTGCGGATGTTGAGCCGGCCGGCCGCGATGGCGTCGGAGACGTCGCGGAGGTGCTTGACCGGCTTGACGATCACGTAGCGGACGATCATCAGCGAGGAGAACATCGCCAGCACCGCGGTAACGAGCGCCGCAGTGATCAGCATCGCGCGGTTGTTGTTGATCGCCTTGGTGGTCTGGTCCATCGGCAGGCTAACCACGACGGCCCCGGCCAGGTCGCCGGGCTCGGTGTTGACCCAGTGCTGCCCGTCGCTCGCCAGCCGGGTCATGTGATTGTCGAGGTGGTCGAGCGAGCCCTCGGCGGTGTCGGCATCGGTGCCGTGACAGTCCATCAGGCAGCTCGACTTGAAAAAGACCGCCTGGACGTAGTGGTATTCCTTCTTGTCCTTCGTGGTGGTCTCGTACCAGGTCGGCGTGCCGTCGGCAAAGGCGTGCTGCTTCTCGGGCGAGTGCCCGGGCTTGCGGCTCGAGGCCGAATTGACGAAGCGGGCGAGCGCCGCCCGTTCGAAGTCGTCGTGCGGCTGCTTCCTGGCGTCGCTCGGCTTGTCGGGATCGAGGACCCAGGCATCATACTTGGGCAGCTCGTCGAGCGGCTTGAAATCGTTGACCAGAACCTTCAGGACGTTGTCGTAATTGCTGTTGCCTAGCAGCTTGTAGTGGATGTTCAGCAGCGACTGCTGGGCGAGTAGTCGGGCGGTCTGGGTCGTCTGCTTGCGGACGAGGTTCTCGGTCTTCTGGCCGTACCAGAAGAAGCTCCCTGAGACCAGGACGAGAATCCCCAGGCCGAAGATGAAGCGGCATTTCCGCTCCAGACTGGTCTCGCCGAGCAGGTGTTTGAAGCTGCGGTAAGACACGGGCCAATGTCCCTCGACCCGACGGGGTCGGTTGATTCCTCGCTCCCGCGGGGGTCGCGGGCGGGCGCGACGTGTTCCGCCGATCGCCCGTTCCTCGCGGCGATGCGGGGCTGCACCACGCTGAACAGGTTACACGCGAAGCGCGTTCCGGTCGAGACCGGTCCGACCTCGTCGGGAAGCTGGGGAGCGGAGGACTCAACCCCGCACCTGGCAGGCCGGGCAATAGTAGGTGGGCCGTCCGACCAGTCCGGCAATCTTCGTTTTGAGGATCGGCCGCGCGCAGGTCGGGCAGGGCTGATCCTTCCGGCCGTAGACTGAGTTCTGGGCCAGGAAGCCCCCTTCAAGCCCGAGGACCGTGCGGTATCCGGCGTCGAAGCTCGAGCCCTCCAGCTCGATCGCGGTTGCCAGAACCTCGCCGATCGAGCGATGGAGCCGCTCGACTTCCTCGGCGGTCAGGCTCGACGCTGGCCGCTCCGGGTGGATCCGCGCCCGGTGGAGGGTCTCGTCGGCGTAGATGTTGCCGATCCCGGCGAGCACCTTCTGATCCATCAAGGTCGGCTTGATCCCGCGGCTCGTCCGGTCCAGCCGCCGCGCCAGCTCGTCGCGGGCGATCTCGAGCGCATCCGGACCGTGCGAGCGCGCAAACGCCTCGGCCGCCGCCGACTCGTCGGCGTACCAGCAAACCTTGCCCAGCCTTCTCGCATCGCAATACCAGACCCGAGCCCCTGGATTCCCCACGTGGAATACCAGGCGGACGTGTTCCGCTCGTGCGGGCTCCACGAGCCAAAAACCTCCGGTCATCCGCGGCTGGATGACGATAATCCCCCGGTTGCCCGCCAGCTCCATCACCACCCACTTGCCGCGGCGGGCAACGCCGACGACCGTGGCCCCGCGCCCACGCCGAGCAAGTTGCCCCGGCGTGCAGCCCTGCAACAAGGTCGGATCCAGCAGCTCCAGCCGGCGAACCGTCCGCCCAGACAGCGCCGGCCGGAGGCCTCGCACCATCGTTTCGACCTCGGGTAACTCCGGCATCGCCCCTCCTTTCCCTCGACACCCTATTCTATGCCGCACAACCGGGCTATCTCCACGGATCTACCGAATTCTTTCACGTTCTACCAATATCCTTCATTGTTGGTGAAGGTTCTTGACATAGACCGATTGACCTTGAAGAATAGTGGCGGGTCATAGCAACGATTTCCTTCAGGACCGGGCATGCTCCCCGAACCGCGACGGCGACGCCTCATGGATCTGATCAGCCGTCAGGGGTATGCAACCCTGGACGAGCTGGTGCGCGTGCTGGGCGTGTCCGAAAGCACGATTCGTCGCGACCTGGAGGCGCTCGATCTGGCCGGGAGCGTGAAGCGGACGCATGGCGGCGCGGTCTACGCGGGCGAGGTCCGCGCGATGCCCGCGTTCGACGAGCGGACGGGGACGGCGGTGGCCGAGAAGCGTGCGATCGGCCAGGCGGCGGCGGAACGGCTCCAGGACGGGGATACGGTGCTGCTCGACGGCGGCACCACGACGCTCGAGGTGGCCCGCGCTCTGGTTGGCCGTCAGGTGCAGGTCGTGACCAACAGCCTGCCAATCGCGCAGCTCCTGGCATCGAGCCATCAGACCGACCTGATCCTGATCGGCGGCTACGTTTATCCCCGAACCGGCGTCGCCCTGGGGCCGTTGGCCATCGCGATGATGCAGTCGATCCGGGTTCGCACCGCGATTCTGGGCGCGGGGGGCATCGTGCCGGAGGGGATCTACAACTCGAACCTGCTCCTGGTGGAGACCGAGCGGCAGATGATGTCGTGCGGCCAGGAGGTCATGATCGTGGCTGACCACACCAAGTTCGGCCGGCTGGCCCTGGCTCGGCTGTGCGGCCTCGAGCAGGTGCATTCGATCGTGGTGGACTCGGGCCTGGCCGACGAGCACCGGGCGTTTCTCGAAACTGCCGGGGTGGCGATCCACGTCGCCGCGGTCCCGGACGGGCGGAATTCAGGGGCGTTCGCGGAGCCGGTGCGGACCGACGGCGCCGTCCGCGAAGACGGAGTGGGGAGCATGGTATGAGCATCCTGACGGCTTCTTCGCCGACACCGACGCGCGAGCAGGTCGAGGCCCTGGTCCGCTCGATCATCGGCAAGCATCTGGGCGGCAACGGCGCGCCGGCGACGGCCAATGGCAAGGCGCCTGAGGCAGCCGGCTATCGGCCGAACCTGGTCGTGAACATCTCGGCGAGGCACTGCCACCTGACGCAGGAGGACACCGAGATCCTCTTCGGCAAGGGATACCAGCTCACCGAGATGCGGCGGCTCTACCAGGCGACCGACTTCGCATCGAACGAGACCGTGGCCGTGGTCGGCCCCCGGCAGCGAATGATTCCGGGCGTGCGGATCCTCGGGCCCTGTCGCAAGTTCAGCCAGGTGGAGCTGTCGTTCACCGATGGCATCAGCCTGGGGATCGACCTGCCCGTACGGCTCTCGGGCGACATCGAGGGGACGCCGGGCTGCCTGTTGATCGGGC
>DAIDHB010000272.1 GCA_027452145.1 Planctomycetales bacterium | reverse complement strand
CAGACGCGAAATCTGCCCACCTGCATCGTTAGCCTCTCGAAGCCGGACGAGGAGGGGAACGTGGCCCTGCCGGCGAAGGGCGAGGCCGTCAGGATCCTGGGCGATGTCGGGACGATCAGCGGCGATGCCCGAATCCAGAAGGGGCTGCGTAAGCTCGGCACGAGCCAGATGCCGACGACGGTGGCGCAACTGGTGATGTGGCGGCTGGGCGGCCTGGACTGGGAGACCATCGAGCAGCTTTCGAGCGGGTGGGCGAATCGCCACGAACGGACGCTGGCCCGCGAGTTCGTCGATCGGCTTGACGCGAGCGCCGACGACCGAGGCGGGCGGCTGATGCTGGCTTTCGAGGGCACCGACGCCGAGGGCGAGCGTGCTTCCGCCGAGCTGAGCCGGTTCTTCAAGGGGAAGAAGGTCCTGGGGATGAACGCGACCATCGGCGTGCCCGACCGGCCAGAGGGCCCGGCGGTGGCCTGCCGCGTCCGCCTGGGCGCGGCCGAGGGGCGGGTGCAGATGGCGATCAGCGATGGCAACGGCCGCGCCTGGCAGAGTGTGGCCAAGTTCAACGTCGCCCTCGTCAAGGCCGAAGGCGCCATCGACACCGCACGGTTCGCCGACGGGCTGGCCGAGAACGTCGTCGGCCGGCTGGTCCGCGCCCAGCTCGTCAAGGGGCCGCGCGACAAGGGGAAGGCGACGTATGGCATCCAGATCGAGAACGGCTCGCCGCTGATCCTTCACGGCCTGGCGGTGACGGGTGCGAAGGATGGTCGGGACGACGCCTCGAAGGTCCTCTGGGGCCTGGGGATCGCGCCGCGACGGCGCCTGGTCCTCCCGGCCAGCGAGGAGGCCGTCAAGGCGATGGGATTGAAGCAGGGAGTTCGCGTGACGGCCGCCGACCTGAGCGGCCTGTGATCAACCCCTGGCGGGCCGGCTCCGGCCGGCCCGCCCACCCGGCCCGCAAGTCGGTCGGGGAGGCAGGCGGGACATCGATGTCCGCAGCCGGATGAACCCGGTCGCCTGGATCGAGCCGCATCGCCCCGCCTTGACAGGCGAGGTTTCGAAGGGTAAATTCCTTACGCGTGTGAATCCAGGATGTGCCAGGTTTGTGGATTTCACACTAGTGATTGGACGAGGGTCGGGCTGATGACTTCAAGCCGCCTACTCATCTTCCTGTTCGCCTTCCTGGGCCTGCTCCCCTCGCCGCAGAGCCGACAGGATCCTGCCTCGCCATCCCCGTCTTCTCTGATTCGCAGCGTGGACGGCCAGGCATGCTCCTCCGATCTCGCACCCACGCGAACGGGAACCGGCTCAGTCGCCCGGTTTGCCCGGTTCCGTTCCCGGTTGAGGTACATCTACATCGAGCGGGAGACGCCGAAGATCTCCGAGATCGAAGTCGCTCCCTCGACCCCACCCGTCACGTCCCAGCACTCGCTGGCGGGATTGACTCCACTCCGCCACATCCCGGCTCATCCGCCCCTCCGCTGCTAGGCGACGGCAAGCCCGTGGCGGCTCTACCGCCCGACGGACTCGCCTGCCCATCGATCCGGGCGGTCGTCCCATCGGGCCATTGATCCAACCGAAGCATCCCTGGGAATACGCGCGGCTTCGCCCCATGGAGATCGACGATCCGGTGGCCCATCCTCGGCCGTGGATCGGAATGGAATCCGTTTTTGCGACGGAGATCGACGGCCGTATTCCGGCCGAGAACCTCCCTGGTCGTGAAAGTGGGACATCCTCCATGAAATCAAAATTCGCCGGCGCAGTGACAATCGGATTCAATGATCGGTTCGTACCTTCATTCAGGCGACCCCATCCACTTGTCAGAGGGAGGAATCAGGCGATGACACCCAAACTTCGAATCTCGGCCGTGTCGATGATGCTCGGCGCGGTCCTCGCCATCCTGTCGCCGCACGGGCGCGCCGACGACAAGGCCGCCGGCGACAAGGCGAAGAAGGCCGGAGAGCGTGGTCCGGCGGCCGGCTCCCCGGCCGCCGCGGGCAAGACTCAGGAGCCGCCCGAGATCAACCTGCTCCAGGCGATGAACCAGGGCAAGGTGGCGGTCCACGCCGTCGGCCGTTCCGACGGCCGGCTCGACGTGTCCCTGACCAACCGGACCCACAAGCCGCTGCGCGTCATCCTCCCGCCCGGTGTGGTGGCCCAGAATGCCACCGGTCAGATGGGCGGCATGATGGGCGGCATGGGCGGTGGTATGGGCGGCATGGGCGGTGGTATGGGCGGCATGGGCGGTGGTATGGGCGGTGGTATGGGCGGCGGCATGTCGGGCGGTCGGACGATGCCGCCCATGATGGGCATGATGATGCTCGCCCGGATGATCATGTACTTCTGCGGCGACTACGATAGCTGGGACATGCGCAGCCTGATGATGGGCATGGGCGGCGGCATGATGGGCGGCATGGGCGGCGGCATGGGCGGCGGCATGGGCGGTATGGGCGGTGGCATGGGCGGTATGATGGGCGGCGGCATGGGGTCCGTCCCGCCGACCGGCCCGCCGTTCGCCGATCTGAAGCCCCGCCAGACGCGGACGCTGCCGACCCGCGTCGTCAGCCTCAGCCCGCCGGATGCCAACGGCGGAGTGCAGTGGCCCAGGGAGGGTGAGGCCTTCCGCGTGGGCGAGGTCGCCGATGCGTTCCCCGATCCGCGGGTGCAGAAGGCGATGCGGCGGCTGGCGGCCGAGAAGGCCGAGCGGTCGGTCGCGCAGCTCGTGATGTGGAACGTCGCCGCCGGGCTCGACTGGGACACGATCGCCGAGCTGTCGAAGAAGTGGGCCAACCCGTTCGAGATGGCCATGGCCCGCGATTTCGTCGATCGCCTCGATGCCGAAGGAAATCTCCTTGATGAGTCCGGCCGGATCTGCTTCGCCATCGAGGGAGACGAGGGCGGCCAGGCCCGCGCGGCGGAGCTGAAGAAGGCGATCGAGGGGAAGGTCGTCCTGGGCCTGAAGGCCGAGATGACGGTCCCCGAGCGCCCGGCCGGCCCGTCGCTGGCCTGCCATGTGCGGATCAAGGGGGACCAGGCGCAGGTGCAGCTCGTCAGCAGCGACGCGACGGCGCGGTCGTGGGTGGCCTTCGGCAAGTTTGCGGTGCCGGCGGCGGGCGCCGACGGCAAGGCGGACGCGGCGAAGCTGGCCGACTCGATCGCCGAGGGTCTGATCAGCCGGCTGGTGCGGGCGCAGCTCGTCAAGGGGCCGCGCGAGAAGGGCAAGCTCACCTACAAGCTTCGGATCGAGAACGCGTCGCCGCTGCGGCTCAACGGCGTGGCGGCGGTGGGCGAAGACAGCAAGCCGGACATGCCGGCCCGCATTCTGGTGGGGATCAGCGTGCCGCCGCGGCGGAGCATGACCGTCCCGGCCAGCGAGCAGGTGATCAGGGACCTGGGGCTGCGCAAGGGCATCCGCATCACGGCCGTGGACCTGAGCGGTCTCTGATCGGCGGCCGGTCCCTCGGGCCAACCCTCGCGGAGGGAGATCCGAAAAACCATCGACTTCGTTTGCAGAACGGTGGAGACGCCGGTCGCGACCCGATGGTCGCGGCCGGTCGTCCCCCCCTCCTCAAGCCGGGCTCCGCCGGACGCCGAGATTTCCCGGCTTCCGTCTGCCGGGGGGCAGTCGTGGCGATTACAAGAAGTTTGGAACAGGTCTTGCAGTTCCACTTTGATGCGAGGCATCAGAATAAATCGATAGAACCGACCTGAGGCTACTTGACTTGCCATATTTCGACAGCTAGATTCATTGCTGTGCGAATCCAGGTCGAGGCCCTGCGGGCACTCGAACCGTGACGCACATACCGAGGTCGGCTTGATGTCTGTCCGTCGCTGGATTCCTCTGCTCTGCCTGCTCATTGCCGTGGCGCCCTGGTCGGGCTGCCATCAGCGCAAGGAGTCCGCGCACCCTTCGACGGCCATCCGGCTGAACCACGGGGTCCAGCACCCGGTGCCGACCTTACGCATGCCTCACAACCGCGGGTCGCTCGCCTCGCCCACTCCCTGGCGATTCCGGCGGTTCGTGGGGACCGAGGGTCATGTCCCCACCATCACCGAGGTGGACCTCGGTCCCGTGAGCCCGTCCGACGACCTTCAGCCGGTACTCACGGCCTTGCCACGAGCAACTCACTCCTCCGCATCCCTCCCACTTCGCTGTTAGACCGCCGGGTGCGCGTGCGCGCGATCTCCGATCCGGTGCCATGAGCGGGCTTGCCGTCGGCTAACTGAGTCCGCGCCCATTCCCGGCTCGCCGCCGGCCGATCCCAGGCGCGCTCTCCGGTCCCTCCACGCCGATCCCGCCACGGGCCCAGGCCGGGCTTCAACTCGTTCCGAATGACCGATCCCCGGGCAGGGGCCGTCGTGCGCGTCGGCCCACGGCTCCCCTTCGTCGAGGGCGGTCGAACCTCAGCCTGCGTCGTCCGCTCGCGCCATCGCGACGGGCCTGGACGTGGATGCTGCGTCCCTGCCTCATTATGTCCACATTTATTTACACAGGAACAGGAGTTCGATCGATGAGAAGCTTGTTGCGTGACTTTGCGGTCGTCTTTGCGGTCGCGGCGGTCCTGCCCGTCGTCGCCGTTCGGGCCTGGGCCGACGAAAAGTCGTCACGGCATCAGGGCCATTCGACCACGCACCACGCCCAGCCCGCCAGGCCGGCGGCCGACGCCAGGGCCGAGGAGCCGCCCGAGGTCAGCCTGCTCGACGCCATGAATGCCGGGAAGGTCAGCGTCCATGCCGTCGGCCGTTCCGACGGCCGGCTCGACGTGTCCCTGACCAACCGGACCCACAAGCCGCTGCGCGTCATCCTGCCGCCAGGCGTCGTGGCCCAGAGTGCCACCGGCCAGATGGGCGGCATGATGGGCGGTATGGGTGGTGGAATGGGAGGCATGGGGGGTATGGGCGGCGGCATGGGCGGTATGGGCGGCGGCATGGGCGGTATGGGCGGCGGCATGGGCGGCGGCATGATGGGCGGCGGCCGCATGGGCGGTGGCGGCCGGACGATGCCCCCGATGATGGGCATGATGATGCTCGCCCGAATGATCATGTACTTCTGCGGCGACTACGATAGCTGGGACATGCGCAGCCTGTACATCAGCATGGGGCGGATGGGCGGCATGGGCGGCGGCATGGGCGGCATGGGCGGCATGGGCGGCATGGGCGGCGGCATGATGGGCGGCGGGATGCGCTCCGTGCCTCCGACAGGTGCGCCATTCGCTGACCTCAAGGCCGGCCAGACGCGCACCCTGCCGACTCGCGTCGTGAGCCTTAGCCCCCCCGACGTCAACGGCGACATCCAGTGGCCGAAGGAAGGACAGACCTTCCGCGTCGGAGAGATCGCCGAGGCTTACCAGGATCCGCGAGTGCAGAAGGCGATGCGACGGTTAGCGGCCGAGAAGGCGGCGAACACCGTCTCGCAGCTCGTGATGTGGAACGTGGCGGCGGGGCAGGACTGGGCGGCCATCGCCGAGCTGTCGAAGAACTGGGCCAACCCCTTTGAAATGGCCATGGCGCGCGACTTCGTCGAGCGGCTCGATGCCGAGGGGGCACTTCCCGAGGAATCCGGCCGGATCTGCTTCGACATCCAGGGGGAAGAGGGCGGCCAGGCCCGCGCCGCCGAGTTGAAGAAGGCCATCGAGGGGAAGGTCGTCCTCGGCCTGAAGGCCGAGATGTCCGTCCCCGCGCGTCCGGCCGGCCCGTCGCTGGCCTGCCGCGTGCGGATCAAGGGCGACCAGGCCCAGGTGCAGCTCGCCAGCAGCGATGCCGGGGTCCGGTCGTGGGTGGCCTTCGGCAAGTTCGTGGTGCCGGCGGCGGGCGCCGACGGCAAGGCGGACGGTGCGAAGCTGGCCGACTCGATCGCCGAGGGTCTGATCAGCCGGCTGGTGCGGGCGCAGCTCGTCAAGGGGCCGCGCGAGAAGGGCAAGCTCACCTACAAGCTCAAGTTCCAGAACGCGTCGCCGCTGCGGCTCAACGGCGTGGCGGCGGTGGGCGAGGACAGCAAGCCGGATGTCTCGCCGCGGGTGCTCGTCGGGATCAGCGTGCCGCCGCGGCGGAGCATGACCGTCCCGGCCAGCGAGCAGGTGATCAGGGACCTGGGGCTGCGCAACGGCATCCGCATCACGGCCATCGATCTCAGTGGCCTGTGATCCGAAGAATCCGAGACTGGGTCGAGGGGCTCGCGTTTCCCGTCTCGCGGGCACGCGTCCCCTCGAAAGATGACCGCGAACTCCGCCGGGACGTCGGCGGGGGATCACCGAGGGACGACACGGCGAGCTTCCGGGCTCGCCGGCTCGCGGTCGTCCCTCAGGCTTGATGCCCTCGACGCTTACTGTTCCGGGCGAAATGGGGATCGGGTCCGAGTGATCGAGATGCCCGTCCCCATCGCGCTGGGACTTCTTACTTGTCCGGCGATCCGCTGACCCGCCAGATGGTGCCCGAGCCGTCGTCGGTGACGAGCAGGGCGCCATCCTTCGCGACGGCCACTCCCACCGGCCGGCCCCAGACCTGGCCATCCCTGGTGATGAAGCCGACGAGGAAGTCCTCGTATTCCCCGGTCGCCTTGCCGTCCTTCATCGGCACCCGAATGACCTTGTAGCCAGTACGCCTCGCGCGGTTCCACGAGCCGTGCTCCGCGGCGAAGGCGTCCTTGTGATACGGCCTGGGGAAGGACTCGCCGGTGTAGAATGTCATGCAGAGCGAGGCCGAGTGCGACTGGAGCAGCACGTCGGGGACGATCACCTTCTGCTTCAGTTCGGGATGCTTGCCCTCGTGGCGGGGGTCCTGGTGGGCACCGATGTAGTACCAGGGCCAGCCGTAGAAGCCGCCCTCCTGCACGTGGGTGATGTAGTCGGGCACCAGGTGGTCGCCCAGCGCATCCCGCTCGTTGACCGAAGCCCAGAGCTCGCCCGTGTCCGGATGGATCGCCAGCCCTACGGGGTTGCGGATGCCCGAGGCGAAGACCTTCTCGTCCTTCCCCTCGGGCGTGAAGACGAGGATATCGGCCCGGCGCTTCTCGCGCTCGTTGTCGTCGACGTTGGACAGCGAACCGACCGAGACGAACATCCGCTTGCCATCGGGCGAGAACACGACGTCGCGGGTCCAGTGGCCGCCGCCGCGCAGCCGGCCGAAACCCGGCAGGTTGGGGACGATCGTGTCGGGCGCCGACGATGCCTTGGTGTCGCCCTTCTTGTAGGGGAACCGGACGACCGAGTCGGTGTTGGCGACGTAGACGTGCGTCGGCTCGGGCCCCGGCGGATAGAACGCGATGCCGAATGGGAGCGAGAGCCGGCTGGCGAACACCTCGTTGATCTCGGGCTTGCCGTCGCCGTCGGCATCGCGGAGGACGCGCACCCGACCGGGCATGCTCTCGGCCACGAAGATGTCGCCGTTGGGCGCGACAACGATCTTGCGGGGGTTGTTCAGCCCGGTGGCGAACTCGCTGACCTGGAAGCCGTGCGGGGCGCGCGGCCAGGCGCCGTCCGGGCGCTTGATCATCCGGCGCGGGCCGTTGTCGACCGAGGGGGTCTCATAGGGCGGTGCCAGGTCGTCCGTGGTGATCCGGCGCCGGACGCCCGGCGCGTCGGTGCTGAAGTCGCCGAGCGCCTCCTTGCCGGCGAGGACGCGGTCGGCCGCGGCCTTACCGCCGTCGCCCGGCGCCGG
This sequence comes from Planctomycetales bacterium, assembly GCA_027452145.1. GTDB lineage: Bacteria > Planctomycetota > Planctomycetia > Isosphaerales > Isosphaeraceae > JAKAUH01. Next base: position 20,654 of record DAIDHB010000272.1, on the reverse strand, counting down.
GGCCTGCGCCAGCGCGGCCGCGGACGTGCCGGCGAAGGCGACAATGTATGCGCGTATCAATTTGCGGTCAATCATGTAGATGGCCTCGAAAAACGCGGGTTGGCAACTCGTTGACAGGGGGGGCGATCTCGCCGGGCCGGGGATGGAGCCGCCGGACGCGCGACCGCGGTGGCGCGGACGGGCCGCGCGGAGCCCGCACGTCCCCATCAAAGGTTAATCCGATCCGGCGCGGCGTGCCAGCCTGCCGGATTCGTCGCTCATCCCGGCGGGCGCTCCATCATCTCGCGCTCCATCAGTCCGCGTGACAACCGGCCGACGGTCAGCCCCTGCACCAGGATCGAGAAGACCACGACGACGTAGGTCATGCAGACGATCAGCTCGCGCCCCGCGGCATTCAGGCCGTCCGCCCCGCGGAGCGACAGCGCCAGCGCGACCGAGATCCCGCCCCGCAGGCCGCCCCATGTCAGGATCGGGATCAACGATGGTTCGAAGACCTTCCAGCGCCTGAGGAGCCAGATCGGGAGACCGACCGAGGCCAGCCGGGCGACAAGGACGATCGCGATCGCGATGGCTCCCGCGGCAAGGAATCGGCCGGTAAAGCTGACCACCAGGACCTCGATGCCGATCAGCACGAAGAGCGCGGCGTTGAGCAGCTCGTCGAGTAGGCCCCAGAAGCGATCGAGATGCTCGATGGTCGTGGGCGACATCGCAAAGCTCCGGCCAGGATTGCCGATCACCAGGCCCGCCACGACCATTGCGATCGGCCCGGACAGGTGCAGAGCGTCGGCCGCCGCATACCCGCCGGCCACCAGCGCCAGCGAGAGCAGGATCTCGAGCCGGTAATGGTCGATCGACTTGATCAGGTAGTAGACCAGAATCCCCGCCGCTAGGCCGAAGAGGGCCCCGCCGACCGCCTCGCGCAGGAAAAGCTCCAGGAACGAGCCGGCCGCAAGCTCGCGATCGCCGGTGGCCACCTCGAGGAGTCCGGTAAACACCGCCACGCCGATGCCATCGTTGAAGAGCGACTCGCCCGCGATCTGGGTCTCGAGCATCCGCGGCATTCCGAGGCGCCTGAGCAACGCCAGCACGGCGATGGGGTCCGTCGGCGAGATCAACGCGCCGAACAGCAGGCAATCGATCAGTCGTAACGGCATCCCCATCGCCCACACGGCCAGCCAGGTCAGGCACCCCACCACGGCCGTCGAGATCAGCACGCCGATCGTGGCCAGGACGGCGATCGGCCACCGGTGGGTGCGCAGGTCGTCGAGGTCGACGTGCAGCGCCCCGGCGAACAGCAGGAAGCCGAGCATCCCGTGAAGCAGGGCGCGGTCGAAGTCGAATTGCTCGACGATCCGGTGGGCCCCCCGCTCGACGGCCGGGACGAAACGGCCGATGGCGAGAAGGGCCAGCGAGAAGCCCAGTGTCAGCCCCATCAGCCCGATCGTCGGCGGCAGCTTCAGGACGCGAACATTCACATAGCCGAAGGCCGCCGTCATCACGGTCAGCACTCCGATGAGGTCGAGGGTCTGCATCAATCCTCCTGAAGGCAATGTCCCCGATTCCGGGCCGGGCGCGTCCCACCCTAGCAAATCCGAGGCCCCGCGTCGTATCCTGGAACCGGCTCCGAGCCGAGTCCCCGCCTGCCGGCGGCATCGTGCACCGCCAGCTCCCGCCGGGTTGCCCGCTTGCCTACATCATCGCCGCTAGAATGGTGGAGCGCACCATGATGCGTCCGGTTCTCCTTGCCTCGTTTCTTCTCCTGACCCCGTTCGACGACACGCGGGCGCAGACCGCCCCGGCCCGCGGCGAGCCCGTCGAGGCCGGTACCCTGCCGACCGACGCCAGCGGAAGGCCGCTCAACACCGACTTCGAGACGGGCACGCTCGCGGACTGGACTCCCAAAGGCGAAGCCTTCCGCGGCCAGCCGGTCGACGGAGATAAGGTCCACGCACGCCGCGGCGACATGCACAGCCGCCACGCCGGCCGATACTGGATCGGCAGCTTCGAAGGTGTCGGCGATCAGGCCACCGGCACACTGACCTCCGCGCCCTTCCGGCTGACGCGGCCGTTCGCCAGTTTCCTCGTCGGCGCGGGCTCACACAACGGGACGGCCGTGGAGCTGATCCTGAACGATTCGGGCCGCGTCATCTTCCGCGCCAGCGGCGACGACCTCGAGGACATGGAGCGCGTCGCGGCCGACCTGACACCTTATGTCGGCAAGGAGATCCGCATCCGCCTGGTCGACCGCGAGACCGTCGGCTGGGGCCATATCAACTTCGACGACTTCCGGCTCCATGCGACCCGCCCCGATGTCCCGCCCCGCCGCCGGCCCTCGACGATCGACGTCTACCAGCATGCCGGCCTTTCTCCCGAAGAAGCCGCCCGCGCGATGACCTTACCGCCGGGTTTCCACGCGTCGCTCTTCGCCGGCGAGCCCGACGTGGTCCAGCCGATCGCGATGGCGATCGACGACCGCGGGCGGATCTGGGTCGCCGAGGCGTACTCGTACCCCCGGCGCGTCCCTGCCGCCCAGGCACGCGATCGCATCCTGATCTTCGAGGACTCCGACGGCGACGGCCGCTTCGACCGCCGCACCGTCTTCGCTGAGCGGCTGAACCTCGTCAGCGGCCTGGCTGTCGGCTTCGGCGGCGTCTGGGTCGGCGCGGCTCCCGAGCTCCTCTTCATCCCCGACGCCGACGGCGACGACCGGCCCGACGGGCCGCCGCGCGTCCTGCTCGACGGCTGGGGCCAGCACGACACCCATGAGACCCTCAACACCTTCACCTGGGGGCCCGATGGCTGGCTTTACGGCTGCCACGGCGTGTTCACTCACTCCTCCGTCGGCAAGCCGGGCACCCCGCCCGACCGCCGGGTCCCGATCAACGCCGGCATCTGGCGCTACCACCCGACCCGGCACGAGTTCGAGGTCTTCGCCCACGGCACCAGCAACCCCTGGGGCATCGACTTCGACGCGAACGGCCAGATGATCATCACCGCGTGCGTCATCCCGCACCTGTACCACATGATCCAGGGCGGCCGGTACGAACGCCAGGCCGGCCAGCACTTCGACCCGTACACGTATGACGACATCAAGACAATCGCCGACCACCGCCACTACCTGGGCGCCAACCCCCACGGCGGCAACGGCCGGTCCGACTCGGCCGGCGGCGGTCACGCGCACGCCGGCGCGATGATCTACCTGGGCGACTCGTGGCCCGTGGACTACCGCGGCTCGCTGTTCATGAACAACATCCACGGCGCCCGGCTCAATCGCGACGTTCTGCGGCCCAGAGGCTCGGGGTTCGTTGGCTCGCACGCTCCGGATTTCCTGATGGCCAACGACTCGTGGTCGCAGATCGTCCACCTCGAATATGGCCCGGACGGCGGCGTCTTCATGATCGACTGGTACGACAAGAACCAGTGCCATCACAACGACGTCAACGGCCACGACCGCACGAACGGCCGGATCTTCAAGATCACTTACGGCAATGAGAGGACGGCCCCGCGCGACCTGGCCCGGCTCTCGAATGCCGAGCTCGTCGGGCTGCTCGCGGGGACGGGCGAGTGGGACGCCCGCCACGCGCGGCGGATCCTCCAGGAGCGCGGGCAGTCGGCCGAGGTCGCCGGCCTGCTCCGATCGCTCGGCCGCGAGCATCCGCGGGACGCGGTCATCCAGCTCCGCATCCTCTGGACGTTGCATGCCGTGGGCGGGCTCGACGACCCCGCACCTGTCCTCGAGAAGCTCTCCGACCCCGAGGCGTTCGTGCGGGCCTGGACGATCCAGCTCGCCGTCGAGAAGGGCCCGCCTTCGCAGTCGATCCTCGACCGGCTCGAGGTGATGGCGCGGAAGGATCCCTCGCCGGTGGTGCGGCTCTACCTGGCCTCGGCGGCGCAGCGAATGCCGTGGGAGAAGCGAGCGGAGATCGTCGCCGGCCTGTTGACGCACGGCGAGGATCGGGACGATCACAACCTCCCGCTGATGGACTGGTATGCGGCCGAGCCGCTGGCCCAGGTCGACCCGGGTCGCGCCGCGAGCCTGGCAGCCTCGACTCCGATCCCGCTGGTGTCCCAGTTCCTGGCCCGGCGCGTGGGCTCGGTCGGGACGCCCGAGGCGCTCGCTGCCCTGGTTCGCGAGCTGGGTCGCTCCAACGGTTCCGAGTCGCGCGCGAGGTTCCTGGCCGGGATCGAGGAGGGCCTGCGCGGCCGTCGCCAGGTCGCCATGCCGGCCGAGTGGCCGTCGGTCTTCGCCCGACTGGCGGCCGACCCGGACCGGACCGTCCGCAGCCGGGCGACCGGGCTAGGACTGCTCTTCGGCGACCCGCAGGCGAAGGCCGCTCTCCGCGCGGTGCTCGCTGATCCGCGGGCCGGCGTCGAGCCGCGCCGCGAAGCCCTGGCCGCGCTTTTGAAGGCCCGGGACGCCGGGTTGCCCGGGCAGCTCCGCGCCCTGGTGCTCGACCCGGCGCTCGGCGGCGAGGCGGTGCGCGGCCTGTCGGCCTACGACGACCCGGCCACGCCGCACACCCTGGTCGCCTCGTACGAGAAGCTCGGCCGGTCGGAGCGCCGCGACGCCCTGAACACGCTGGCCTCGCGCCGCGAGTGGGCCCGCGCGTTGCTCTCGGCCGTCGAGGCGAACCGGCTGCCGCGCGGCGACCTCACCGCCGACCTGGTGCGGCAGCTTCGCAACCTCCGCGACCCGCAGGTCGATTCGGGCATCCAGAAGGTCTGGGGTACCGTCCGCGAGACGACCGCCGACCGCGCCCGCGCGATCGCCCGCTATCGGGCGATGCTCAAGGCAAGGCCCGCCACGCCGCCGGATGCCTCGCTCGGCCGTGCCATGTTCGCGAAGACCTGCCAGCAGTGCCACACGCTCTTCGGCACCGGCGGCAAGGTCGGGCCCGACCTCACCGGCTCCAACCGCGCCGACCTCGACTATGTGCTCTCCAACGTCCTGGATCCCAGCGCCCTCATCGGCCGCGACTACCTGGCGCACACCATCGCGACCGCGGACGGACGGGTCCTCACGGGAATCATCCGCGCCGAGGACAGGGACACCCTCACCCTGGCCACGGCCAATGAGACCGTTGTCATCCCCCGGTCCGAGATCGACGCGCGGCGGCAGAGCGACCAGTCCATGATGCCCGATGACCTGTGGAAGCCGCTCTCCGAGCACGAGGTCCGCTCGCTGGTCCGCTACCTCGCCAGCCCGGCGCAGGTGCCGCTGCCTCCCGGCTTCCAGGCCCCGAAGACTCCGTGATCGACGGGGCCGCGCGCGGCTGAGATCGTCGCGGGGCCTGAGCTCGAGTTAGAATGGACCGGAGTAATTGCGAGTCCATCCGGAGCGCGAGCCATGGCCACCGCGACGATCCTGAAGCGCTACACGCCCGAGGAATACCTCGAGCTCGAACGCAAGGCCGCGTTCAAGAGCGAGTATTACAACGGCTACATCACGGCGATGTCCGGCGCGACCAGGAAACACAATCTGGTCACCGGCAACATCTTCGCTCAGATTCACGGACAGCTCGAGGGTCGTCCCTGCGAGGTCTACATGGGCGACATGAGAGTCCGGACGAGCCCCACGGGGCTCTATACCTATCCGGACGTCGTCGTCTGCTGCGGAGGGCCGGTTTTCCTCGACGATACCCTCGACACGCTGCTGAATCCGACCGTGATCTTCGAGGTGCTCTCCCCCTCGACGAGCGACTACGACCGAGGGGAAAAGTTCAACCGATACAAGTGGATCGACTCGCTGCGGGAGTACCTGGTCGCCGAGCAGGACAGGGTCCTCGTCGAGCATTTCGTCCGACGCGGCGACGAGTGGGTGCGCACAGAATACCGCGACATGGAGCAGACGATCGTCCTGGAATCGATCGACTGCTCCATGTCGGTGCGGCGCATGTACGAGAAGGTCCAACTGGCGGCCACCGGGCAAAACGGCGAGTGATGCACTCCCTCGCCGCCCCCGTGTCCCGCCTCTGTCAGGTCAACGGCTTCAGATGAACTCGTTGATGAGGTTCTCGAGCATCTCCTGGCGTCCGCTCGCGTTCCTGGCGGCGTCGCCCTTGGGGAGGACGTAGGCTTCCAGGTCGCTGAAGCTGGCCTGGCCCCCCTCGACGCGGCGGCCCAGCTCGCAGTCCCAGCTCCGGTAGCGTTCCTTGACGAACCCCGCGAGGCGGCCGTCGGCGATGATCGCGCGGGCGATCTTGAGGCCGCGGGCGAACGCGTCCATCCCACCGATGTGGGCGTGGAACAGGTCGACCGGGTCGAAGCTGTCGCGCCGGACCTTCGCGTCGAAATTCACGCCACCGGTGGTGAACCCGCCCATGTTCAGGATGCAGAGCATGCACTGCGTCGTCAGATAGATGTTGGTCGGGAACTGGTCGGTGTCCCACCCGAGCAGGTAGTCGCCCGTGTTGGCGTCGATCGAGCCCAGGGCCCCCGCGCCGATGGCGACCTCCATCTCGTGCATCATCTCGTGACCCGCGAGCGTGGCGTGGTTGGTCTCGAGGTTGAGCTTGAAGTGCGGCAGCAGGTCGTACGTGCGCAGGAAGTTCAGGCAGGCCGCCGCGTCCGAGTCGTACTGGTGCTTGGTCGGTTCCTTCGGCTTGGGCTCGATGTAGAACGTCCCCGTGAAGCCGATCTGCTTCTTGTAATCGACGGCCATCTGGAGGAAGCGGCCGAGGTGGTCGAGCTCGCGCTTCATGTCGGTGTTGAGCAGCGTCGAGTATCCCTCGCGTCCCCCCCAGAACGTGTACCCGGCGCCGCCGAGATCATGGGTGACCTCCATGGCCTTCTTGACCTGGGCCGCGGCGAAGGCAAAAACGTCGAAATTGGGGCTGGTCGCCGCGCCGCTCATGTACCGCGGGTTGGTGAACAGGTTGGCGGTGCCCCAGAGCAGCTTGACCCCGGTGCGCGCCTGCTCGTCCTTGAGGACCTTGACGACCTCGTCGAGATTCGCGTGGCTTTCTTTGAGGGTACGGCCCTCAGGCGCCACGTCGCGGTCGTGGAAGGCGTAGAAGGGAACGCCGAGCTTGTGGAAGAACTCGAAGGCGGCCTGGGCGCGGCGCTGGGCGTTGGCAACCGTGTTGCTGCCGTCGTCCCAGGGCCGGACCGCCGTGCCAACGCCGAAGGGGTCCGACAGCGTATTACAGAATGTGTGCCAGTAGGCGACGGAGAAGCGGAGGTGCTCCTTCATCGGCTTGCCGTCGACCAGCTCGTCGGGGTTGTAGTGCTTGAACTCCAGCGGGTTCCGCGACCTGGGACCGCCATACGAGATCCTGGACACCTCGGGAAAGAACTCGGACATCGGCGCAACCTGACCTCTCTGTTTCCTCTGTTTCTGGCCGACGCTCGGGACGACCGCCAAGCCGTTAATGTAAGGAGGCGCCGCGATCCGGGCAACCCCCTTGCCCGCCTTTCGAGGGGCATGGGTCGGGGCAGGTCCGCGCCGACGAAGGCCCTCTTGCCGCCGGCCGGCCGGGTCGTTATCCTCGGAGAATACGAGGTCGACCGGCCCTGAGGGGTCGGTCTCCCGGGCGGCTAACTCAGCGGTTAGAGTGCCATCCTCACACGGTGGAAGTCGCTGGTTCGAATCCAGCGCCGCCCATTATCCTTGCGCCCCGGCCTTTCGACTTCCATCGAGGCCAAACTCATCGAAAATCCCTCGACCGTTGGCCGAGTTCGGGCAGCCGGCCCGTCAGATCCTCGAGGCGATCGACGATCAGGTTGATCACGCCCTCCTGGCTTTGCAGCTTTCCCGACGCGATCAGTGCCGCGCCTCGATTGGCCACGCGGCGAAAGCGTTCCCACACCTGCGGCCGGACGATCAGGTTGGCCGTGCCCGTCTCGTCCTCCAGCGTCATGAACGTGATCCCCTTGGCCGTACCCGGCCTCTGGCGCGACAGGACCAGGCCCGCGACCCGGTAGCGGCGATCGGGCGGTAGCTCCTTCAGCCTTCCCGCAGGGACGACGTTCAGGCCATTCAGGATCTCTCGCAGCTCACCCACGGGGTGGCCGCGCAAGGAAAGACCCTGCGCGTGGTAGTCCAGCACGACCTCCTCGGGAGGCGAGAGCCGGGGCAAGGTTGGCGGCGGATCCTCGTCGACGAGCCCGGCGAACAGGGGCAGGGGAGGGGCCACGGACAGCGAGTTCCAGAGCGCAGCGCGGCGCGGCAGTCCCAGCGAGCCGAACGCATCGGCCGCCGCCAGGCGTGCCAGGACCGCGTTCGTCAGCCGCGTCCGCGCGACGAACTCGGCATGCGAGCGGAACGGTCCGGACTCGCGGGCAGCGACGATCGTCCCGGCCACCAGCTCGGGCAGCCCCTTGATCATCGAGAAGCCAAGTCGTACCGCGAGGCCTCCGTCCCCATCACGTCTTTCGATTGTCGTCTCCCACTCGCTCTGATTAACGTCGACCGGTCGGACCTCGACATCGTGCGCCCTCGCGTCGGCCACGAGCTGCGCGGGCGCATAGAAACCCATCGGCTGACTGTTCAGAATCGCGGCCAGGAAGATCGCCGGATGGTGGCACTTGATCCAGGCCGAGACGTAGACCAGCAGGGCGAACGATGCCGCGTGAGACTCGGGGAACCCGTACGAGCCGAATCCCTCGATCTGGCGGAAGAGGTTCCGGCTGAATTCCTCGCTGTAGCCCCGGGCCAACATGCCCTGGATGAGCTTCTGCTCGAACTGCTCGATGACGCCGGTCCGCCGCCAGGCGCCCATCGCCCGGCGGAGCTGGTCGGCCTCGCCGGGCGTGAACCCGGCCGCGACGACGACCAGCTTCATCGCCTGCTCCTGGAACAGCGGCACGCCCAGGGTCTTCTCCAGCACCGCGCGCACCTCCTCGTTGGGATACTCGACCGCCTCCCGGCCGCTCCGCCGCCGCAGGTAGGGATGGACCATGTCTCCCTGGATCGGCCCGGGGCGGACGATCGCCACCTCGATGACCAGGTCGTAGAAGCACCGCGGCTTCAAACGCGGCAGCATGCTCGCCTGGGCGCGGGACTCGATCTGGAACACGCCGACCGTGTCGGCCCGCTGGATCATCTCGTAAACCGCCGGGTCCTCGGCCGGGATCGTGGCCAGGGTGAGACTTTGGCCCGAGTGCCGTGCCATCAGGTCGAGGGCGCGGCGGATGGCCGAGAGCATCCCGAGCGCCAGGCAATCGACCTTGAGGATGCCGAGGGCGTCGAGGTCGTCCTTGTCCCACTGGACCACGGTGCGTCCCGGCATGCTGGCGTTCTCGATGGGCACCATCTCGCAGAGCGGGCCGTGGGTCAGCACCATGCCGCCAACGTGCTGCGACAGGTGCCTGGGAAAACCCAGCAGCTCGCGCACCAGGTGGATCAACTGCCGGGCGAGCCGGCCGGACGGGTCGAGCCCGGCCTCGCGCAGGCGGTCCGGCAGCCGATCGCCGGCGTCGTGATGGCCGAGGACCTTGCTCAGGTGATCGACCCGGTCGAGCGACAATCCCAGCGCCTTGCCGACGTCGCGCATCGCCGACCGGGGCCGATAGGTAATCAGCTCGGCCGTCATCCCCGACCGCTCGCGGCCGTACTTGTCGTAGATGTACTGGATCACCTCCTCGCGGCGCTGATGTTCGAAATCCACGTCGATGTCGGGCGGCTCGTCGCGGTCCTTCGAGATGAACCGCTCGAACAACAGGTCGATGCGGTCCGGGTCGACGGCTGTCACCCCGAGGCAGTAGCACACCGCCGAGTTCGCCGCCGAGCCCCGTCCCTGGCACAGGATGGCTCGCTCGCGCGCGAAGCGGACGAGATCCCAGACCGTGAGGAAGTACGCCGCATAGTTCAATTCGTCGATGATCGTCAGTTCCCGTTCGACGAGGTCCCGGACCCTGGCCGGAATCCCCGCCGGATAACGGTCCTGTGCGCCGACCCACGTCAGCCGGGTGAGGTACGAGAAGGGCGTCTCGCCCGCGGGGCAGAGCTCCTCGGGATAGCTGTACCGCAGCTCGTCGAGCGAGAACCCGCAGCGGTCGGCGACCTCGCCCGTGCGCTCGACCGCGGCCGGGCACTGCGAGAAGACGCGCAGAATGTCGTCGATCGGGCGCAGGCAGCGTTCGCTGTTGGGGAATCGGGCGGCACCGAGCCCGGCGACCGTTGTCTTCAGCCGGATCGCCGCGAGGACGTCCTGGAGATAGCGGCGACGCGGATGGTGATAATGCACATCGCCCGCGACGACCAGCGGGACATTCGCCGCCCTGGCGGCCTGTTGCCAGCGCAGGAATCTCAGGCCATCGCCGACACCGCGATGTAGCTCGGCCACGGCGTAGGTCCGGTCGACGAACACCTCTCGCCATCGCGCGAGCCCGCTAGCAGGTTCCTCCTCGGCCGACAGCAGGACGCCGGCCAGCAGTCCCGCGGCGTGCTCGGCGACGTCCGCGAACGACAGCCGGCATTGGCCCTTCGGCGCCTGCCGCCGGCCGCGGGTGATGAGGCGGCAGAGCCGTCCGTAACCGCCGCGATCCATGGCCCAGAGCAGGATCGGACCCGCGTCATCGAGCGTGATGTCGGCCCCGACGATCAACTTCAGCCCGGCCTCCTTCGCCGCCACGTGGGCGCGGACGACGCCCGCCACCGAGTTCCGATCGGTCACGGCCAACCCGGCATGGCCGAGCCGCGCGGCCTCGGCCACCAGCTCGTCGGGGTGCGAGGCGCCTTCCAGGAACGAGAAGTTCGTCTTGCAGTGCAGCTCGACGTAACGAACCGGCGGCGAGACGGCGGAGGCGATCGGCGGCGGCCGCTCGGGCCGATGGAGTTTCCGGGGCGGTTGGTCGGGCATGGGCTTTCAATCGAAGAACCCGTGGAGGAACCAGCGATCCGTGCGACGATCGCAGTAGAGCCACGCATGGGTCCCGTCGTCCCACTCGGCGCGGTAGTAGTCGCGCTCGATGTCCGGGCCTCGCCACCAGCCCGTCGCGATCCGCTCGGGTCCCCAGGCTCGGATCACCGGACGATCCCGTCCCCCCCACGCGACACGGATCGGCGGGCCGTCGGGGACGATCGAGGAGACATCGACGGGCAGGGGGGTGGCGAGGAGGCGCAGCGGCCGGCCGCGCGAGACCTCCGCCGGCAGGATCCAGGAATCCGTCCCGTTCGCCCCCGCGTTCATCCACGGGACGAGCCGCGTGAGGCACTCGGGCTGGGCGTCCGGCAGGACCTCGACGCGCAGGACGGCGCCTGTGTCCAGCCGGCTGCTGAGCCGATCCACCAGGGCGCCCAGCGTGCGCGAGCGCCCCGGCTCGGGATCGTCGTCGAACCAGAGGCCCTGGATTTCCTCGACCCGCCCCAGGCGCAGGGCCGTCCAGCGCACCGACGTGACACCGCCCGACCATCGCTGCCGCTCGAGCTGCAATTCCAGCAGCTTCTCCAGGTGTGTCGGCTCGCGCGTCGGCTCGGTCAGCCGGATCGCCAGTGTGACCGGACCGCCCTCGGTCCGGATCTCGCCCTCCAGCTCGTGCAGTCCCATGCCGTGCCGATCGGCCATCGCGAGCAGCTCTCGGAGCATCTGGTGGCAGAGCTCGACGAGTGCCAGGCGGTCGTCGATGGGCGTCTCCCACTCGCGGAAAGAGCAGAGCGGTTCGACCATCCGCTCGGAGACGAACGGCTCGGACGACAGGCCGAGTGCCTGGTCGAGCCGTCGGGGCAGGAGGGTCCCGAACCGCGCGGCCAGCGACTCGCGCGGGAGGCGCAGGACCTCGCCGATCGTATCCAGGCCGAGTGTCCTCAGGCGTTCGGCGATCGCTGGCGGCAGACGCAACGCTTCAACCGGCAGATCGGCCAGCGCCGAGGCCGCCTCTCCGGCCGGCACCACCGAGAACCTCGATGAGCGAGCCATCGCCCATGCCGCCCCGACCGAGTCCGCGAGCGCCAGGCGGACCTCGTATCCGAGGCCTTCCCAGTAGGCCCGGACATGCTCGAGGAATGACAGCTCGCCGCCCCAGAGATGCGTGCAGCCCTCGACGTGCGCCAGGAGCGACTCGGGCCGCGATCCTTCCTCCAGTCCGACCAGCGGCGAGAAGCGCTGACACTCCAGGGCCAGGTTTCGCAGGGCGGCGAGGTCGGCGGCCCCGTCGAAGGGCAGGAAGACGGCCCGGGGCACGAGCGCCTTCGCCTCGGAGAGCGGAAGCCCGGCGCGTACGCCTCGCCGCCCGGCGCCGGGGGTACAGTGGGTCACGACCGGTCGCTGCGACTCGATGCCGTGGAGGACCAGCTCCGGCGGTCCTGCGGACCTCGAGGGGGCACGTTTCTCCGCGAGCTGCCTCCGAGTCGACCTCGTCGCTCCTCTAAGCTCGGGCCGCTCGCTCCGCAGCCGCTGGATGGGCCAGTTCGGGAACCAGGCGCAGGTCACCCGCGGCATGGTCGATCTCCCATACCTGGGCAATGCCTCCCAGGCCGCCCCGGCGATAGAGCACTTCGACTCGGATTCGCCTGCCGTCACCCTCGCCTCCCGATAAAGGTGTGACCCGCAGGCGAAGGTCGGCCCAGGTCGGTTCCCGACGGGCCAGGTCCGGACGGAACAGCAACCCGACGCCGCCGCCGGCTTCCGCCGCCATCTTCCAGCGCCTCAGAACGGTCGCGGCCAGTCGCTGTTCGACGTAAGCCCACGTGACCGAGACTCCCGGGCACCGCAGGCACTGCTCGATCGCCCAGCACGTCTCCTGCAACGTCGAGGGACGCAGCAGCAACGTCCGGCCCGGATCAATTCCCCAGCCGGAAAGCGCCGGGACATGCATCTCTCGCAACGGATCGATGATCGCCCAGGCTCCGCGCCCCTCCAGGCATCGCGAGAGGAGCGTCAGCGTCGCCGTCATCGCTCCAGTGCCGGGTTGCGCCACAAGCCATTCAACGATCACGCCGGGCCGCAGATCGAGTTCCGGCAACGGCTGCGGTCCCCGGGATGCAGGCCGCTCCCGCGGGGCCTCCTCATGCCTGAACGAGAAGAGCCCGAGACGCTCGCGCAGCTCATCAACCGTCTCGGAGATCTCGCGGCCCGATGGCCCAGGCGATGCCGGCATGGGGCGCTCCACGGTACGACTGAACACCACGCAAGGACATACTACCTGCCCGTACAGTATTGTCAATCGTACACGCCCAGAAGACACCCCAGATGGTCAGGACCATCCGGGTCATGCCCGGTAACATCGTCACAACCGGCAATCGGGATCGCCGTGCGGGCGGGAGAAAACGTCCGCGGGCGTCCGCGATTCCCTCGGGAGAGGGACGCGAGACGCCCGCGGGTGTTGAGGCTTTGCATATCGATTCAGGCGACGGGCGAGGCGATCGCCTGCACGGCCTCGCCTGCCGTCCGGGCGCGCTGCCGGGCCGGCGCGAGGGCCTCGACCAGCCGGCCGATGGCCTCGGTCGGCAGGAACGAGGCACAGCCGACGAGCATGATGAGGCCGAAGGTCCACATGCCCAGGCAGGCCCCGATGCCCACGTGCAGGGCCACGGCAAAGGCCAGCACGATCGGCCGCAGCCGGGGCTGCCAGATCAGCGCCGCGAACGAGATCTCCCACAGCACCGACGTGTGGGTCATCAACTCGAGGATCCACGGGTGCCATGCCAGCCAGGTCATGTCGGCCGACTGGTACTCGTAGTTGGCGAACGCCCGCCACATCGCCTCGCCGTTCCACCAGGCCTCGCCCTGGAGCTTCGAGATCCCGGCGAAGAAATAGATGACGCACATGTGCACGTTGATCAGCCGGAGCGCCAGGTTGGCCGAGGCGATCGGTCGGGGCCGGCCCGCCGGGATCCGGCCGCCTCGGACCGCCAGCCACCGGTCGAGCGAGAGCGCCTTGCCGCTGGGCCCGATCGCGAGGTAGAGCGTCAGCATCGCGTTGATCTGGTCGAGGCCGAAGGTCGCCTGCGGCACACGGTAGATGTACGAGACCGTCACCAGGAAGGCGAGGACCGACGTGGCCCGCGTCCAGAGCCCCAGGGTGAACAGGGCCAGGATCGCCATCGAGGCCCAGTACGCCGGCCACATCCCGCCCGTCGGCACGAGCCACCAGAACGAGTAGTTGTATTGCCCGTCGGCGAGGGTCCGAACCAGGGGCTCGCTCAGCCACCCCGCCTCGCCGAAGAAATCGGGCAGCACGAGCCCCCAGACCGCGTGCGTGTAGAGGAGCATCAGCCCCGTCAATACCCGCAGCACGCCCAGAAGGCTGGGGTCCGCGGGCGTGAACCAGAAGGCCTCCCACGACGAGCTGACAGCCCGCGCCGAGTCCTTGGCGTAGGCGACCAGGTTATCGACGACTCGCCTCATGGGAACACCCCCAGATCTTCGTCTTCATAGCCCTCGGGATCGTCCAGGCGGCCACCCTCGCGCACTCGCTCCATGGTCGAGAGGTTGTGCGTCTGCTGGATCAGCCGGACGCGGGTCGCGCCCTGGTCGCGGGCGATGTGCTCGGCGTACGAGGCGTACCACAGATCCGCGACCTCCTCGGGGGCCTCGCTCATGTGCTCGGTGAGCATGAAATACCGGTGGTAGAGCAGCCGGGGATGCGTCGAGTGGTCGGGAATCCGGCCGCGGACAACGGTCCCGTCAGCGCGCTGGGCCTCGTAGGCGAGCAGGGTGCTCTCGGCCGGCTCGGGGGCGAAGAAGTGATAGCCGTGATCGAGGTACAGCGCTCCCAGGTAGGGCTGCATCAGCCGGCAGGCCCCCAGGACCACGTCGGAGGCCGGGGCCACCGAGGCCGGTGCGATCACGATGGCAAACAGGTGCAGTAGTAACCATAGGCTCACCGCCCGGCGGACCCAACGCGGTCCGGGGCCGGATGCCCCTTCGGCCGCGGGGCGCGCATCGGTGGCGCAGGCGTCGTCGACGCTCACGACAGGATCTCCCCAGCAGGCTCCGTCAAGACGGGGACTGCCTCCGGGTCGTGGAGGGACCAGTCCCGGTTCTGTCAGAGCCTGAAATCTGTTCCACTGGATCGGGAAGTGACGATTCGGAGGCCCGGGGAGACGGATGAGGCCGTCCTCCCCGCGCGAGTTCCATCGATGGTGACCGGGTGGCCGGACCGCATCGCGAAGCCCCGACAGGATGAGAACGGGCACCAGATCGGGGAGGTGCCCGTCCCCATCCTGTCTGGGCCGGCGAGAGCGGACGGCCGGACGCGCCGGGCTCGGCTCAGTACGACCCACCGCTCGAGCCGCCGACGTAGCCGCCGCTCGAGCCGCCGACGTAGCCGCCGCTCGAGCCGCCGCTTGAGCCGTGCTTCTTGTGCCCGCCGCCGCCGCTGGAGCCGTGGTGCTTGCTCAGGAAGCCGCCGCCGCTCGAGCCGCCGCTGGAGCCGTGCTTCTTGTGCCCGCCACCGCTCGACCCGTGCTTGCTCTTGTGGCCGCCGCCGCTCGAACCGCCGCTCGAGCCGCCGACGTAGCCGCCGCTCGAGCCGCCGCTGGAGCCGTGCTTCTTGTGCCCGCCGCCGCTCGACCCGTGGCCGGCGAAGGCCGGAGCCGCCGCCAGCACGAAACTCAGCGCACCCGCGGTGGCACCCTTGATGAGAGAGCGTCGAATCTTCGTCATGGGAATCCCTCGTGTGTTGCAAATCGCTCTGGTTGGTACGTCCACCCGCCCGCAGGACAGACCCGCTGCGAACCTTCCCGCCCGCCGCCCGCCCCAGGGACGCGCGCCGGACCGTGAAGGTCCCCTGGCCCATCCGGCTCAGCATCAAGCTCCGCCGCCCGCGAGTTGCCTCTCAAACCCCCAGAATCCGCCGCCCGCCGTACCACGACGCCCCGAACGGGTCATCATCAGTCTCGGCCAGGGCTGTCTCCGGTCACGTCAGGCTGCTCGTCTCGAGGTTCTCCGTGTCCTGGGAGGGTAGCCGGTTAAATGATACTGGATAATCTGGGCAATGCAAATGGATTGGCGAATCTGAGAGGTGGAAAAGATCTGAGAGGGGTAGGCAAAGGATTGGAGCGACGCGGTGGCCTTGAACGATCGCCGGCGCTGGCCGATGGCCGTATCCAACCGATGCGATGCTGGACGGGCCTGGCACCATGTCTCTCGGGCGAAGAATGTTAAGCTGGCGCATGTCGAGAGGGGCGTGGCGGGTAGCGGGCAGCTCGCCGACCTCGACTCAGGACGTCTGATGGGGCACCCGGCGATGAGCGACCGCGACGATCGTCCCGACGCCCAGCTCCCGCATCTGGAGACCTTCTCGAAGGTCGCCGAGCTGGGGAGCTTCACCGGCGCGGCGAGGCTACTGGGCCTGACCCAGCCCGCCGTCAGCCAGCGGATTCAGGCTCTCGAACGGGCGCTCGGCGTGCCCCTGTTCCATCGGCTGGGCGGCCGGGTCCTGCCGACCGATGCGGGCCGGACGCTCCACGACTATGCCCGGAGGATTCTCGACCTTCACCAGGAGGCTCGAGACAGGATGGCCGGACGCGAGACTCCGGTCGGCGGGGAGCTGCTCCTGGCCGCCAGCTCGATCCCCGGCGAGCATCTCCTGCCGGCAATGGTCTCCAGGTTCGGCCGGAAGTACCCGGACGTTCGGGTCTGTGCGTCCGTCGGCGACAGCCTGGCGGTGATTCGCCAGGTGGAGCGGGGCGAGGTCAGCCTCGGAATGGTGGGCCGCCGGACCGAGAGCCCGCACCTGGAGTTCCGCCGTCTAGCGGCCGATCGCATGATGCTCGTCGTGCCGCCGGGCCACGCCTGGGGACGGACGAAGAGGAAGCGGGTGGCCGTCGAGCAGCTCCGCGACCAACCGCTGATCCTGCGGGAGGCCGGCTCAGGGCTACGGCACTGTCTCGAGAAGTCGCTGGAGCAGGCGGGGCTCTCGTCGGCCGGCCTCCGGGTGGTCCTGGAGCTCGGGAGCAACGAGGCCATCAAGGAGGCCGTCCTTCAGGGCGTGGGCGTGGCCATCCTTTCGTCCTTCGCTGTGCGGAAGGAGATCCATACCGGCCAGCTTTACGCCCTGGAAGTCCGGGGCATCCGCTGCGACCGGGACCTGTACATCGTGCGCGATCTCCGGCGTGTGCTGCCGGCGCCGGCCAGCCTGTTCCTCGCGTTCCTCGAGACACATCCCATCCTTTCTCACACGCCATAAGCCCGGCTTATGACCGGTTGCCGGGGTATCAGCCGGCCTCCGTCGTGCTCTCCGCACCGATCCGGCTACCCTGGAGGGTACGGTCGAAGCGCCGCGCCGGCCGAGGGAGCTCGAGGATCGGGGCCGTGGGCGAGGGGAGCGTCATCAATGAGCCTGGGCGAGTCATCGGATCGAATCCGACAGATGATCGAGGAGCGGTTCGAAAAGGTCGCCCTCGATCCGGCCTCCGAGCGGAAGTTCCCCATCGGCCCGGAGAGTGCCAGGCGGCTCGGCTACGATCCCGATGAGCTCGATGCCCTGCCGCCCCCGGCCACGGAGTCGTTCGCCGGAGTAGGCAACCCGCTGGCCCTGGGCGAGCTGCGGCCGGGCCAGGTCGTTCTGGACATCGGCTGCGGGGCCGGGCTGGACTGCCTCCTCGCCGCCCGCCGGGTCGGTCCGTCGGGACGAGTCATCGGCGCCGACATGACCGGTGTGATGGTCGATAAGGCCCGGGCGAACGCCCAGGCGGCCGGGATCGGCAATGCCGAGTTCCACCTGGCCGACGCCCGCGAGCTTCCGGTCGGCGATGCGACCGTCGATCTCGTCATCTCCAATGGCGTGTTCAACCTGTGCCGGGACAAGACGAGGGTCCTGGCCGAAATCGTCCGGGTGCTCCGTCCGGGCGGCCGGCTCCAGATGGCCGACATCCTGCTCCGGGAGGACGTGACGCCGGAGCAGGTGGCGCAGAAGGGCGAGTGGTCCGACTGAATCGCCGGCGCCATCTGGGAGCGGTCGCTCCTTCAAATGCTCGCCGAGGCCGGGTTCGCCGAGCCGACATTCCACGGCTGGACGGGCTATTTCACCTCGCCCTTCACCCAGGGGGGCCTGATCACGGCTCGAAGGCCGGCCTGATCGGGTCGCCGCGCCGGTCGGCCCCGGCCCGCCGGCCGCGCGGACCCCACCGCCAACTCGTTGCGTGTGTTTCTCACGCAACAGGAAGCCCATCGTCGCGCGATCTCCAGAACAGGACCATTGCAATTCGATCGAGATCGCATCAAAGTTAGACCCTGGTCAGACTCGCACCTGAGTCAAAGAAAACAGGCGTTGCATTCTCCAGGAGTATTCCGTTCCACCACGAAAGACCTTGGACGACCCGAGTCGGGCCGTTTCTCAAGTAGACCCCGGGCCCTCCCGCAACCACATCGAGCATCTCCGAATTCGCGTCACTGGGTGAGCCGGACCGTACGGTTTCCTCTCGCGGAATGATCCGGATTCCTCGGGCCGCCATGCGGAGGAAGATCATGAATGAGCAGACCGAAGACGGTCGCGAGGGCGAGGCGGCGCGCGCGGGCGGGTCAGGACCCGGGATCGACACCGAGCTGCTACGGCGGGTCTGCGAAGGGGACGACGGGGCCTCGGCCGCATTCCTGGCGGCCGTCCAGGACCGGGCCTGGCGGATGGTGCTGGACGCCCTCCGAGGGCCGCCGGATCGGCGGTCGCCCGCCCTGGAGCGCCTGATTCGCGCCTATCGCCGCGATCCCCTCCAGATCCAGGCCGCACTGCTCTCGGCCCAGACTTCGTTCCGCCGACACCTGCTGGGCCTGGTCCAGGCGGAGGAGATCCGCGATGACCGCGACTACGTCACGGCGCTGATCACCTTGACCTACAACCGCTGGCAGCGGCGGCATTATCGCGACACGCAGGCGTGCGTGCAGTCGGTGGTCGGATCGTCGGGCGACGAGGATCTGGCGACCACGTGGCTGTCCCGGGCGGCAGATCCTCGGCCGGGCCCCGACCACCGGCCGATTGTGGAGGATTTCTATGCGAAGCTGGTCGAGGAGATCCACCTGATGAGCAAGGACCTCCGCCCGGGCGAGCCGGAGGTCGTGTTTCTGCGGCTGTTCGAGGAGATGACCTACGAGCAGATCGGCCGGAAGGTCGGGAAATCGACCGCGAGCGTCGGCCGGATCTGTCAGAAGGTGGTCGATCATCTTCGCCGCCGATTCCGCGATTCGGCCCCGTGATCAGGGCATTGGCGGGCGACGTCGCCGCGGGCTCGGGGACCCGGTGTTAAACCTCCTCGTATTGCTATTGAGCGGACCGCGAGTTCGGCGGGAGATCTGCCGAGCGGCAACGACGCCGAGGACCGGGCGTGCCGCACCATGCCCCACTGCGCCGCGCGGCTGAGTGCATCCATTTTTGTCCAGGTATGTTCCGGTCGTGCGTCGGAATTCCTGAGAAATCCGCTCTTTCTGTTCACATCCTGAGTAGGGACCTCGCGAATTCCCCGCGACGGCAGGGCCGGGCCCACGTAGAAGCGGGCCCGGGCGCGCCGCGCGATAGGCAGCATAACGACCCCTTGAGCGAATCGAGAGGCGACCATGACGAGCGACAAGGCCGGGCAACGCGGCGCGTCGGGGGCGCGAGGACGGCGCCGGCTGGTGGATCCGGCGACGTCCGCGACGAAACGATGTGCGACGAACGGCCGACGGTCGCGGGTCCTGGTCCCCTGGGCCGAAGGCCTCGAAGACCGGAAGTTGCTGGCGACGATCACCTGGAACACGACCGTGGCACCCGGCGGAGGCGAGTGGAACGTCGCCAATAACTGGGTGGGCGGGGTGGTCCCGACCAACAAGGATAATGCGGTCATCAAGGGGCTAACCGGAACGAGCGTCGTGACCCTCACCGGCGCGGCCGACTCCGTTGTCAGCCTGACGACGGACTCCTCGGTGAACCTCGAGGTCGTCAGCGGCTCTCTCTCGCTGGGGGTTGGCTCGCCCTCAACCATCGGCGGGCCGGCCACCGTGGAGAATGGAGCCGCCCTGAACGTCAATCCCAGCGCCACGCTGTACATCGCCGAACAGCAGAATATCACCGTCGACGGCCAGATGACGGTGACCGGCGCCACCCTCTACATCACCAAGCAGTACAACCGCGGCTCGACCTACGGGATCACCGTGGGCAACGGCGGGACGATGGCGGTCACCAACTCCACCATCGCCAACTACGGCACGGCCATCGAGGACACGCTCATCGAGGTGGCCAACGGCGGTCATCTGACGGCAGGCGGGAACACCTTCTCGATCGACAACGTCACGCTCGATCCCGGCAGCATCCTGGGCAGCGGCGACATCACCACCAACGTGTTCAACGGCACGGTGACGGCACCCGTCGCGGATGTGCCGCTCCTGACGAACAACCAGAGTTTCGCCGGGGTGGACATCACCGGCGGGCTTTCGAGCGGCCAGACGGTGGAACTGGATCCGCTCGGGACGCGAACGACGGCCGGCCAGACCTACACGATCGCCGGCGGCCTTTCTGTGGCCGGCGGCGCCTCGCTGACGATCGGCACCGGCGCCACCCTCTACATCGCCGAGCAGCAGACGCTCTCGGTTAGCGGCCAGCTCAAGATCACCGGCGCCACGCTCTACGTTACCAAGCAATACAATCGCGGCTCGACTTACGGCATCCTGGTCAACGGCGGCGGGGTGATGGCGGTCACCGACTCGACCATCGCCAATAACGGGACGGCCATCGAGGACACGCTGATCCACGTCCTCAACGGCGGGCGCCTGACGGCCGTCGGCAGCACGTTTGACATC
>DAIDHB010000271.1 GCA_027452145.1 Planctomycetales bacterium | reverse complement strand
CGGCCTGGCCTTGGGCAACAGCGGGGCGATGAGAGCCCACTGTTCGTCAGTCACGTCGGTGGGGTATTTGTTGGTTCTCATGGCCTACGAGACTGCACGACCGGGGCCAACTCCGAGGCTTCTCACACGGTTTCTGAGAGCGTTGGCATCGCGTTGCCGACGCGTTTGCTATAACCCGGCTTGCCGCGACGTCCTCGATGCCTATCGGCTCTCTGAGGGCTCTCGTTGGGATGCTGAGGTCTACGAGTTCCTTTGCGGATGCATCGGCGCCGGTCTCATCACCCAACTCGACTTCAGAGCCATCGAGGATATCGTGGACGACAAGCGCGTCGCCTCTGGCATGGGCTGGGATTGGCGGGCGAAGGCACGCGAGCGTCTCATCGAGACCACGGCGCCTGACCCTTGCTTGCTAGACGACGCTGCGGAAATCATGGCTTGGGCCCGGCGTAGTGGGCGGACCGAATTCTCGTCGGGTGACTATACCCGTGACTCGCTGCGGTTTCGCGGCGGTCGGAGAGACGCGGGACGACGCGAACGACGCCGAGCTGCGTTCGCATACTGCGAGAAGACGGGTTTGCTCCGTCGCGTTGAGCCGCCGAGCAAGACAGGCCGGGGGCGAGCGAAGACGGACTGGTACGTCGTCAATGGGCATTCACATAATTCACAGAATAGTCAGTCGCGCACGATCGGCCATACGGACGTCTCGGAGTCCAAGACGTAACGAGTCGGTCCCTACCGATCGATAATTGCGTCCCCAGTAGGTTAATGGAGGTTCCCTGAGAGGGTTGCCGAGGCGGAAAAGTCCATAAGTCTAATTTTTGCAATGGGTTGGGGTGATGCTGCCGGGCACCCCCTTTTTTCGGACCGACAGCTTACACTTAACTTTCCCTTCAAAAAGGTGCGTTAGGCAGAGTGGAGAGCATATTCAACATGAGTAACCAAGAAAAACTGCGGTTAGTTCTGCCGCCATAGGACCGAAGTATTAGAGAGGACAAGCATTATGGAAGTTTATAACTCCCTTTCTAACGCCTAGAGGGCACTCTGGATTTCGCCCGGCCCAGGTTATTGCGTAAAGCGCCCCTGGGCGAATGGGCAATACAGAGACGAAGCATGAAAAAATTATATAAACCCTTCACCAGTTAATTGGTTGATTCGAGTGTATGTACATGCATAACAAAATAATAGAATGCAAAATCAGATTAAGTAATTAAAATGGATACTAATGAAATGAAAGAACAAAAAGAAGTTGAACGATTGGCCTATCGGCTCGATGAGCTGGCAACTGCCCTCGGTGTCAGTCGAAGAACAATTGAGCGTGAGCGAGCGGCGGGCAGATTCCCTCGACCAGATCAGACGATCGGAAAAATGCCTCTCTGGCGCAAGAGCACCCTGGACTCTTGGCTGAATGGTGAAAGACGTTGACAATAATCGACAACCGGCCGACGGAGTCTCATTGAAAGTTCTACGTAATAAGCCTATAATACTTGATAGCGTCCTTGGTTCAATTCTTACGAAGGAGAAGCCTCATGGCCAGCGTGTTCAAGCCGGAAGGTTCAAAGAAATATGTGATTTTGTATTTTGACGAGAACGGTAAACGACGCAAGAAGACCGGCTCGACCGATAAGAGTGTGACTAATCGGATCGCCCGCGACATCGAGAACAAAGTAGCACTTCGCAAGGAGGGGTTGATCGATCCGAAGGACGAAGCGCATCGCGTCCAGATGATGAGGCCGCTGGCCGACCATATAACGGCATGGCGTGACGGAATGCTGAAGCAGGGGCACACGGAGAAACATGCGAATCAAAGTGCCGACCGCGTGCGACGGCTGATCGCTGTGATGTTCGGAGCGAAGCCGGATGAAATTGATGGGAAGAGGATGAGCCGGTCGCAGCAGCAACAGGCAAGGTGCTCGATCGATCGGCTGATCACCAAGGCTAGATTGTCGGATATCTCTACCGAGCGAGTCCAAGCTGTCTTAGCAACGTTCCGCGCCTCCGGCCGATCAGCCCAGACCTGCAACCACTACCGCGCGGGCATTCGAGCCTTTGCCCGATGGGCCAAGCGGACGGGGCGCATCCGCGAGTATCCCTTGGAAGGGCTGGCCAGCTTCAACGCGAAGGAAGACCGCCGGCACGATCGCCGGACGCTCTCCCTCGATGAACTGACCCGCCTCATCGCGGTTGCCGAGCGAAGCCCGGACTTCCAGGCGATGACCGGCCCGGCCCGGGCGCTTTGCTACCGGCTGGCCGCATCGACCGGACTCCGCTATTCCGAGATCGGAAGCATCCGGCCCGCGTCGTTCGACTGGAAGGCCCCCAGCGTCACGATTCAGGCCGCCTACACGAAGAACGGCGACCCGGTGACCCTGCCCCTGCCGGACGACCTGGCGAGCGATCTGGAGCCCTTCGTGGCGACCCTGGCGACCGACTTGCCCGTCTTCCCGTTGCCCGCCAAGGGAGCCGATATGCTTCGGGCCGACCTGGAAGCCACCGGCATCCCCTATCAGGATGCATCTGGCCTGTTCTTCGACTTCCACGCGTTGCGGTGCCAGATGGCGACCTTGGCCGATCAGGCTGGAGTCAGCCCTCGCATAGTCCAACGCATCATGAGGCATTCATCCTTGGAATTGACTGGTCGCTACACGAAGCCTCGTACAGAGGAGATTGAGCGTGCGGCAGCGTTACTTCCGAGTCTGAAGCCCGAGCGGACGGATGTCTTGGACGGGACTGCTACCGAATATGCTACCACAGTGTTGACTGGTGGACGTAACCCTGTTACGGGTCAGGAAGTTACGTCGTTTGAGTCTCGGTCTACGGAACCGAAGGTTATAGGTTCGAATCCTATCGGGTGTACTCCTAAAGCCTTTGATCAGTGAGGCTTGCGCCGATCCTGGCGAGATGGGTCGGCCTCGGCAAGGGCGATGACGAAAAGACGAGGGGCGGGTCTCGTTCATCCGAGGCCCGCCTCTCTTTTCATTTCCGGCCTGCCGATAGGAAGGGCGGGTCCTCGAGGTCGAGAGACGGGATCAAACGTCGCCCAGCTCCTGTTCCATCCTCTCAGCCAGACTCTTGAACTCGTCGTCGGTCATCAGGAGCGCATCCAGCAACGTCATCTCCCCATCCAGCAGCGCGAATAGCTCGGCGGTATGTCCTGGCAGTCCCAGGACTCGTACCCGCTGTTCGATCGCCCTGAAAACGAGATCCTCCGGCGAGAATGCCGGGGACATGCCCGCCAGTCGGTTGACGATTGCCCCGAGGTCCTCCTTCTCCAGCGTTCCACCGTCGAGTCGGGCGGCCTCCGCGATCAGGAGGAGCGCCTGGGCCCGCTTGTCGCATGCCTGCTGTTGCAATCGAGTCGGCCTGGTCGCCATCGTCCTTCGACTCCCTGTTACTTCACCGCGACGCCACGATACATGGTCCCGTGCGTCCGGGGCACCCGCTCCATCTCGAACCAATCGAACCGCACGTCGGCGAAGGGCTGGCTGCCGACCACTGTCGGCACATCCAGGTCGAGGCGGCAGCCGTCACCCAGGAGCCGCTGGATCGGGTTGAGCCGCCGCTGCCATTTCTGGGTCTTCGGGTCGAGGCCCAGTCCGTGCTCGAGGAAGACGAACCGGCCGCCGGGCCGCAGCACCCGGTAGATCTCGCCGATCGCCCGACCCACCTCCGGGATGCTGCACAGGGTCCAGGTGCTCACCACGCAATCGAAGGTCCCGCCCTCGAACGGCAGCTCCTCGCCGCCCGAGGCCCGCTGGTCCACGGCGATGCCGCTGTCGGCGATCCGCTTGCGGGCTATCTTGCTCATCCCGGGGTTCGGATCGGCCGTCGCGATCCGGCGCACCCCCGAGGGGTAGTGGGCCAGGTTCAGGCCGGTGCCGAAGCCGATCTCCAGGATCTCGCCTTCCACGCCGGCCAGCACCTCGCCGCGGAGCTTCCCCATCTCGGGGTCACTCATCACCCAGTCGCAGAGGCGCGGGAAGATGATACGGGAGTAGAGCTTCATGACGTCCGCCGATCGCCTCAGCCCTCGGGAACGGAATCGCCCGGCTTCAACTCCCGGATGCGGATGTTCCGCCAGCGGACCTGATACGGCCCCTCGCCCCGAGGGATGCCGTGCACCTGAAGGCCGATGAGGCCCCGTTGATCCACGTCGTCGGTGAAGTCGGAGGCGGCCACGCCGTTGATCCACGACCGATAGCGATGGCCCTGGACCACGATCCGATAGCGGTTCCAGCCGTCATCCTTGAAGGCCCCCTTCGCCTCGGGCCTGATCTCGGCGAGCCACTTACCCCGGCGTCCCTCGTCGTAGAACCGCCCCGCCGTCCCGATCTCCTGGCGGGCGATCTCGCACTGCGGGCCGTAGACGACCCCGGCTCTCTTGCGGTTCTTCTCGTCCGGGTCGTCCATCCCGTAGACGTGGCTGCGGACCTGAACGCCCGAGTTGAGCCGGGGGTCGCATTTGACCTCCAGCTCGAGCACGAAGTCGCTGTAGTCCCCCCGGCAGAGGAAGGTGTTCGGGCTGCCGTCCACCGTCGTACCCACGATCATCCCGTCCTCGACGGCGTACCGGGCGTGCCCACCGTTGACCTTCCAGCCGTCGAGCGTCTTGCCGTCGAAGAGCGGCGTCCAGCCCTCGTCGGCGGCGGGGCTCGACTGTCCCGGGCCGACGGCGATGGCAAGGGCAACGGCCATGAGAGCGATCGCGGGCAATCGTCCTATCACGGGTGGGACCTCCGGGTGGGTTGGGGATGGCTCGCCCCGGAGCCGATCCGGCCGGGCGACGTTTCGATTGTCCCGGCCCTTGCCTCGGGCATCAAGGCTCGACCATCCTTCGGTCACCGCCCCGGGCGCCCGCCGGGGAGCCGCCCATGCCGCAACCGAGGCCCCGGGACCGATTGGACCGCATGAGGCAGTCGGCGGCGATCGCCGACCGCTCGGTCACGCCATCGTTCAGGAGCTTCATCGCCGAGGCTCGATCCTCCGAAGACCCTAGCCGCCCTCGGGCTCCTCTCCGGCCTCGAACCGCCAATCGATCACCCGCCTCTGCTCGTCGGACAGGGAGAGACTGGCCCCCTGGTCGTAAGTGAGCCTGGCCCCGTGCAGATCGGCGTCCGTGAAGTCGCAGCCCTCGAAATGAGACCCGCGCAGGTCCACGTTACGGAGGACTGCCCGGACGAGTTTGATCCCGACGAAACGGGACGCCCGCAGGTCACTCCCCGAGAGGTCGCAGTCGGTGAAATCGACCTCGATGAAGTCGTTCCAGCAAAGCGTGGACTCGGACAGGTCCGTGTTGCGGAACGACATCGGCCCGATCTCGGATCTCCCGAAGAACGTGCGGGGCAGGGTCAGGTTCTCCAGATCATCCTCGCGGACAACCGTGCGGAAGAAGCACACGCCGAGAGGTTCCTCGTCGTCAGGTCGAGGGCGATGGGCGGGCATGGGAGGGATGGGTCCGTCGTCAAGGGCCCCGAGCTGCTGGAGCACCCGGCACGAATCCTCGTAGGACAGGCGGGCTGTGGGCTGGGGGTTCATGGAATGCTGCGCTCCGCACTACTAACTCTCGAAGGTGATCCCCTTGCATCAGTCTCTCAGGGCCGCCAGGCGGCGGGCAAGTCTCCCGGACCGGTCCCTGGACCCGAGATTGATCAGGGGCCGTTCCAACCGTCGAGAGAATCTCTCCAATTCGACCTCGGCGGCATTTTTGGTCCTGTCGGGCACACCGGTGCTTCTGGGGCTTCCTGCTTGACCTGGATTGGTTCGGATGTACACTGGCGACAGCAGTCAGACGGCTGCCCACGCCCCCGGAATCCTGGGCGCGAATTCGAGCGGAGCCCTGTCATGCCCATCCGATTCGTCTCGGGCGATCTCTTCGACAACATTCACGGCGCTCGGGCCATCGCCCACGGTTGCAACTGCCAGGGTTCGATGGGGGCCGGGGTCGCCAAAACGATTCGGGCCCGCTATCCGGCGATGTACGAGGAGTACCGTGTCCGGTGCAAGGCCGAGCCCCGGCGGTTCAACCTGGGCGACTGCTGGCTCTGGAAGGCCGACGATCAGCCCTGGGTGTTCAACCTGGGCACGCAGGAGGGCTACTGGCGGTCCCGGGCCAGCTACGAGGCGATCGAGGCGGCGTTGAACGAGATGAGAAGGCAGGCCGACGCCGAGGGGATCGCGAGCATTGCCATGCCCCGGATCGGCGTCGGTTATGGCGGGCTGTCGTGGAAGAAGGTCCGGGCAATCGTCGAGGCGGTGTTCGGCGACTGGCCGGGCATGCTGGTCGTCTACGAGGAATACGTGCCGAAGGAGTCGGCCGACGTCTCCCCGTCCTCCGACAACCAGGCACGAACTACTTCCGGCGGCGATGGCTCGGAATCTCTCGGGGGCCGGCGACCAGGGAAGCGGTCTCCGGGCGGAGCGACCGAGGAGGCGAAGGAGGGCGACATGAGCGTCATCCGCTTCTACAGCGCGAGCGGCGAGTACGGTGGCTTCTCGAACTTCTCGCCGCACTCGATCACGCTGAAGGGCAAGACCTGGCCGACAAGCGAGCATTACTTCCAGGCGCAGAAGTTCGCCGGCATGTCCGATGAAGATGAGGTCCGGCAGGCGAAGTCGCCGATGATCGCCGCCCGGATGGGCCGCAGCCGCAAAAGGCCGCTCCGCAAGGACTGGGAGTCGGTCAAGGACCAGATCATGCACGAGGCGGTCCTCGCCAAATTCACCCAGCACGGCGACCTGCGGGAGATCCTGCTGGGCACGGGCGATGCAAAGATCGTCGAGCATACTGAGAACGATGCCTACTGGGGCGACGGCGGGGATGGCAGCGGCAAGAACAGGCTCGGCCAGATCCTCATGCGGGTGCGGGAGGAGTTGCGGGCGGGTGGGCCGATATCGCCGATCGCGGAGCCGGATTCAAGGAACAAACAGAAATGACCACCATGGATCGGGCCGGGCTGCGGTGCGATAATGGTGGAAGCGTCCGTTGTCCTCACGTCCCGGATGCCGAACCCTCGACGAACCCGGTGCGTCCAGGATGGAGAGAGGGTCCATTTCCGATCCAGGAGCGTCCCATGTCCACGCTGCCCGACGTCCGCGTCGGCGATCCGATCCGCCACGAGTCGCTCGCCGTTTTCCCCCTGTTCTCAGCCGCCGATGGGGCCGTCGATTACCTCCTGTCCGACGAGGCGATCGGGGCCGGCTCGGTCACGGTCGAGGAGGTCAGCGAGGGCGGCTCGGTGCCGAACCTCCTCGTGACCAACGAGGGGGATTCCCCCGTCCTTTTCCTGGAGGGCGAGGAATTGCGGGGGGCCAAGCAGAACCGCGTCCTGAACACCTCCGTCCTGGTCGCCGCCCACAGCAAGACGCCGATCCCGGTCAGTTGCGTCGAGCAGGGCCGCTGGCGGTATCGGACCCGCCACTTCGAATCGGGCGGCTCGCACTCGTCCTCGAAGCTGCGGCACATCCTCAAGAAGTCGGCCTATCTCTCGATGAAGGCCGGCCAGGGCTACACCTCCGACCAGAGGCAGGTCTGGGGCGAGGTGACGCGCCAGATGTCCTCGCTGGGCTCGTCCTCCGAGACGGTGGCGATGGCCGACACCTTCGAGAGCCACCGGGGACGGCTGGACGAGTTCCGGCAGAGTCTCAGGTACGTGGAGGGTGCGACCGGTGTGGCCGTCGCCGTGGGGACCCGGGTCGTGGCGATGGACCTGTTCGACAGGCCCTCGACGTGTGCGAAGGTCTGGGACCGCCTGCTCAGCGGCGCGGTGATGGACGCCCTGGAAGCCGGCCCGGCGGACCAGGTCGCCCAGCCGTCCGACGTGGAGGGCTTGCTCGCCCGCCTGAAAGCCGGCGCCTGGGAGCCGGCCCCGGCCGTCGGCGAGGGCCAGGAATACCGCTATGACGCCGACGCCGAGACCCATGCCTCGGCGCTGGTCTGCGGCGGCTCGGTGCTCCACGGCAGCGTCGCCGTGGCGAACTGAGCCCGATCGCGGCGAGGATGTTCCTATGGCCTCCCTGCTCGCCGTCGATCTCGGGCTCCGGACGGGGCTGGCCTTCTATGGGGCGGATGGCCGCCTGGTCTGGTATCGGTCGCAGCATTTCGGCACCCGGGCCGCGCTGCGGCGGGGGGCTCATGGCCTGCTCGACAACAACCCGGGCGTGAGCCACCTCGTGCTGGAGGGCGGCGGGCCGATCGCCGAGATCTGGGCGCGCGAGGCCGGGCGTCGGGGTCTCTCGCTTTGGCAGATCGCCGCCGAGGACTGGCGCGGTCGGTTCCTCGACCCGAGGGATCAACAGGGCCGGGACCGGTCCAAGCTCACCGCCGACATCCTGGCCCGTCGCGTCATCGAGTGGTCCGGTGCCCCGAGGCCCACGTCGCTACGGCACGACGCCGCCGAGGCGATTCTGATCGGGCTCTGGGGCGTCCTCGAGGCCGGCTGGCTGGAGCGGGTGCCGGATGGCGTGCTAGGGTGAACGGGGATGAGCTGATGATCTTTCCGGATCGTCATCCTCACGCGCATCCGAACGCCTCGGTGAACTTGCGGGTCAAGCCCCCGAGCCGATCGTCGAGACGCTCGTAGACGCTCTGGCGGATCCGTTCCGGGACGCCGCCGTAGAACGCCTGGGCGATCCCGCCGGCCATGCAGGCCAGCGTATCGCTGTCACCCCCCAGTGAGATCGCCAGCCGGACGGCGTCCTCGAAATCCCTCGACTCCAGGAACGACCGGATCGCCTGCGGCACGCTCGCCCGGCACGAGACCTCAAAGCAGTACCGGGGGCGGATCTCGTCCAGCGGCGTGCTCAGGTCGTAGCCGAAGGCGGTCTCCACGTAATCCTTGATCTGCTCCTTCGTCTGGCCGGTCCGCGCGAGAAACACCGATGCGGCGATCGCCTGGGCGCCCTTGATCCCCTCGGGGTGGTCGTGCGTGACCTCGGCGCTGCGCCTGGCCTGATCGAGGACCTCTTCCAGGTTATCGAAGGCGAACCCGACGGGGCTGACCCGCATCGCCGAGCCGTTCCCCCAACTGTTGTACGGCTCGGACCGGTCGGACCTGGCCCACTGGTGGAAATTGCCGCCGTAGCCGGCGTGGGGATAGGTCCGGTAGTAGCTCTTGAGTAGCTCCACGTAAGGGATGCCGTGGAGCAGGCTGTCGGCCAGGGCGACGGTGAGCACCGTATCGTCGGTGAACCGGCAGCGCGGGTGGAACAGCGAGAACTGGGTCGACTTGAAGGCGGCGTGCTCGAACCGGGACCCGATGATATCTCCGGCGATGGCACCGAGCATGGCAGTCCCTCCTCCTCCGGCCGCCGGGAGGGCGTACGCTGGCAGGTACGCCCGAGGAAACCCGGCCGATCCACGGCGCGCCGCGGTCGGGTCTCGTCCTTCCGCGAGGATACCCGGCCTTTGACAGGCGGGACAGGGACCGGCAGAATCCGGGAGTCGCCGGGCGCTTTTCTCAGGCATGACCCGGCGACTGACGTCGCCGGTTCGCCGGCGTTTTCCTGGGAGGCTTCGGCTTGAAACTGCTTCGGACACACCACGTTGCCGTGATCTGTTCAAACTACGAACGGTCCCGGCGGTTCTACGTCGAGATCCTGGGCCTGGAGGTCGTCCGCGAGGTCCATCGCAGGGAGCGTGACTCGTACAAGCTGGACCTGCAACTGCCGGACGGCACGCAGATCGAGCTGTTCTCGTTCCCAGATCCGCCGAGGCGGCCGAGCTACCCCGAGGCGTGCGGCCTGCGGCACCTGGCGTTTGAGGTCGCTAGCCTGGACGACGCCGTGCGGGACCTCGAGGGCAAGGGCGTCGTCGTGGAGCCGGTGCGGATCGACGAGCACACGGGCAAGAGGTTCACGTTCTTCGCCGATCCTGACGGGCTGCCGCTGGAACTGTATGAACGGTGATTCGTCTCGCCTCATGACGTAAATGAACCTGATGAGGACTCCGCCATGGCCCGTAAGAAGAGCGGATTCGTCCCTCGTCGCTTCAAGCTGGGGGACAACGTGCGGGTGAAGCAGGGCGTTCGCGACTACGATTATCCCGACATCCCGCTGGCCGGCTGGGCGGGGACGGTCGAGGAAATCCTTTGGGGAGACGGCAGGGCGACGTACTGCGTCATCTGGAATGGGACGACCCTGGAGGCGATGCACCCGATCTTCCGGAAACGGTGCGAACGGGACGGGTTGGAGCTGGAGAACATGTGGCTCGAGGAGGATGACCTGGAGCCCGACGACGGAACCCCCGTCGCCATCGACCAGCCGACGGCCATTGTCACGAAGCCGCTGTCGGAGAAGGACCAGGACGACCGGGTCCGCATGGCGCTCGGACTGACCCACGACGACCCGCTGCCCGACGTGACCGAGGAGACTCTTTTGGCTTACCGGAATTACCTGGTGACCAACCTGAAAATGCCGATCGAGGCGAAGTTCTGGGAGGATAACGGACGGCACTCCCAGAGGAGGGTCACCGTCAAGCTGACCAGGCTGAGCGATCCCGAGAGCGACGGGATCGATGAGGAGCTCGGCCTGACCGGCCGGGGCCGTGGTCCCGACGGCTTTCCCGCCGAGCTCCCGCTCGATGAGATCGAGGTCGGGAAGAAGGATCCGAACCGCCGGTTGCTCGAGGACTACTCGTACTGGTTCCACAACTGGCGGTGATTATGGGCGGGACCCCTCGCGGCCGCCAACCGGCTGCCATCGGCAAGGCCCGCCCGATCACTCGCGGCCGTCGCGCAGCTCGATCCCCCACTCCTCCGACACGAGCTTCGGGACCACGCGGAAGCTCGCCCGGCCGTCGGCCCACTTGATCGTCTCCGGCCTTCTGGCGGCCTCGGTGCCGAGGTACTTCGGATGAGGGATGAGCCCGACCCGGCCGAGGTCCAGGCGGTCGGCGTCCCAGCAGGTCCGGATCGTGACGTCGGGATGGGTCCGCTCGTGGGTGTGCCCCGCGCAGGCGCGGTGGAGCAGCTCAAACTCGTGGTCGGGCAACTCGAACAGCCGGCCGCGGAGAGTTCGCGCAATCTCGGCCGCGCGCGGCCCGTGGTCGGGATCGGTGCCCTCGTTGATCCGCCGGCAGTCATGCAGCACGGCGAACAGCCGCACGACATCGACGATCGCACCCGTCTCCGCGGCCAGGCGAAGGCCGTTCTCGTAGACCCGCGCCCAGTGGGCGACGCCATGATCGCCGTCCCAGGGAAGCTCGTACTCCTCGAGCACGGCGCGGACGATCAGGGGGATGTGAATGGTCATGGCCTGTCCGTGTTGGGATCGAATCCGGGGACCGGATGGATCAGCCTCGATCGTCCTCTGCCTGGGCCAGCAGATTCTCCAGCGGCACCACGTCGACGACCGCCTCGACGTTGATCGGCCCGTAAATATGCGGGAACAGCTTCCAGGTCGGGTGCGGGTTCTCCCATTTCACCGGCGATTTCAGCTTGTCGGGATCGATCCGCAGGACGACGAGGTCCGTGCAGCCCTGGTAGAACTTGCCGACGACGTAGCCCAGTTGCTCGAGGGCCAGGCAATGGATGAAGCCCTCGGCCTCGAGGTCGTCGCTGCGGTACTCGCCTGATGCGATGGACTGCTCCCATCGGGCGCGGGGCGTGATGTGCAAAACCTCGGTCATGCGGAAGACTCCTTGTCCCGGGCGATCGGGACGAGCCGGGCGTTCACGGCGCGGATGTAGTCATCAGGGGCGATGAAGACCTGCAACCCGCGCACGCCGGCCGAGATCGAGATGATATCGAAGAGCTGGGCCGTCTCGTCGAGGAGCACCGGGTACGGCTTCCTGCACGCCAGGGCCGTCACGCCGCCCCGGATGTATCCGGTCAGCGGCTCGACCTCCTTGAGCGGCACCGTGTCGACCTTCCTGTCGCCCGTCGCGCGGGCCAGGGCCTTCGGGTCGAGCTCGGCGTCGCCCGGCACGACGGCCAGGCAGACGCCGTGCCTGTCGCCGCGGGCCACCAGCGTCTTGAAGACCTGTTCGGGCGGCAGGCCGACCTTCCGCGCGACCGACTCGGCCGACAGATCCTCGGGGTCGACCTCGTACTCGCGCAGCTCATAACGAATGCCCAGGCGGTCGAGGAGTCGGACGGCGTTGGTCTTCATCGGAGTCTTCTCGGTCGAAGCAAGGTGTCGCCCGACGATCGGCGGCAAGTATCAGTAGGAACCGTCGTAACGGACCTTGCGTTGGCCCAGGAAAACCTCCCACCTCATCGATTCACCCAGCCCAGTGGCGTTTCGGACCGGCCGGGCCTCGGCCTGCATCCCATCTTCGCCCGCCAGGGCAACGACGTCCGCATTGGGATACTCGCCCTGGAGCTTCAACCGTCGGAGTGGGACATCCGGGGTGATGAGCCCTTGCGACCGCCCGACATCCATCACCCGGCAGGGCAGCCGCCTTCCGACCTCCCAGGCCCAACCTCGTTCAGGGGTTATCCGGCTCGCCTGGGTGTATAGCTCGTGGTCGAAGGCGGCCCGGCGCTCGGCGTGGCTCCCGTCGTGGACGTGGACAGTGGGGAAGAACAACTCCTCCGGGCACTCGGCGGGATATCGGTAGGCGATCGGGTGGACCTGCTGTAGACCCCGACCGGGCAGGAGTTGGAAGACGGCAGAGCCGTAGTCGTGATAGTCGGGCAGCGTTTCCCAGGCCGCCTCGGGGAGTCGGAAGCGGGGATCGAGCCGGTGGAAATCGGCGAGCGAGGGGACGTAGGATGCCTCGTAGTCGCCGACCTTATGGACCCTCAGCCGCTTTGCAGGGGACGCCTGGGCCACGCCATAGCCGCAGCCGAAGCGTTTGCCCCGTGGCCTGGGGAAGCAGCGGGCCAGGTCCTTGAAGAAGCCGTCGTAACCGCCAAGATCGACGAAGGCGAGAGCCTCGTCGCCGGAGCCCTTGAGGACCGGGACTGGGAGGATCATGGCGACCGGCTCGGGAGCCCGGAAGGCCATCTGGTAGGCCGTGGCATGGACGCCGTTTCCCAGGTCGGCGACGAAGATGCGAGTCGAGCCCACATGATCGATCCGCTGCGAGAAAATGCACATGATCTCCTCCCCGGTTGCCCGGTGAGTGACGGTCAGCCCCACGCAGGAGTTCCGCTCACCCGATCGCACGCACCACGCCGCCGTCGACCCGCAGCGCAGCGCCGTTGGTGGCCGAGGCCCGCGGGCTGCAAATATAGACGATCATGTTCGCGACCTCCTCGACCGTGGCGAACCGCTTCAACAGCGAGCTGGGCCGCGCGGTCCGGAAGAACTCGGCCTCGACCACCGAGCGCTCGACGCCCTGCTGCCGCGCCAGGTCGGCGACGAACTGATCCACGCCCTCGGATTCGGTCGGGCCGGGCAGCACCGCGTTCACCGTGATCCCCGTGCCGGCCACCGTCTCGGCGATCCCCCGCGCGACGGCGATCTGCGCGGTCTTGGTCATGCCGTAGTGGATCATCTCGGCCGGGATCTGGAGTCCCGACTCGCTCGAGATGAACACGACGCGGCCCCAGTCCTTCCGGCGCATGGCCGGCAGGTACTGGCGGGTCAGCCGCACGCCGCTCAGCACGTTTGTCTCGAAGAACCGCAGCCAGTCCTCGTCGGGGATCTCCTCGAACGGCTTCGGCTCGAAGATGCCGAGGTTATTCACCAGGATGTCGACCTCGGGCAATTGCTGAACGAGCTGGGCGACGCCCTCGGCGGTGGACAGATCGGCGGCGATGCCCGAGACCTGGCCGCCGAGGTCGCCGCCCGTGCCGCGAATCCGTCCGACGGCCTGGTCAACTCGATCCCTCGTCCGTCCGTTGACGACGACCGAGGCCCCTTCCTGGTAGAGCCCGATCGCCGCGGCCAGTCCGATCCCGGCGGTCGAACCCGTCACCAGTGCCTTCTTGCCCCGCAGTTGCAGATCCATGTCGAGCGCCCCTATCCTGATGGTCCTGGAAAGCTCCCACCACGATAACGGCCAGGGCCCCCGGAGTTGAAGCCCGATGCTCTCCGCGCTGACCGCTGCCACGATCCTGATGCTCGCGCCGCCAGCGGACGACGCCCGGCGCGGGGATGGCCCGTTCGCCCAGCGGGGCTATTACATCACGTTCATGCGGATGCCGACCTACGACCTGGCCGACTGGCGTCGGATCGTCGACGCGATCGCCAACGACGGCGGCAACACGCTGGTTCTCTGGGTCGCCGGGGCGTTCCGATCGCGGAAGTTCCCGATCACCTGGGCGTATAACGAGGAGCACGAGAACGTCCGCAACGACTTCGTCCGCGACCTGGTCGACCGTGCCCATACCCGGGGCATCAGGGTCCTGCTGGGCTTCACCCCGTTCGGCTACGACGGCGTGAATCAGTACCCGCTCGAGCACCCCGAGACCCGGGCCGTCGGCAAGGATGGCCGGCCGGTCGGCAAGGGCGGCATCGGCTGCTGGGGCTATAACCTCTGCCCATCGCGGCCCGAGTCGCAGCGATTCCTGCTCGAATACATCCGCGAGATGGCCTTCGACTTCTACCCCAATGCCGACGGGCTTTTGATCGAGTCGTCCGACTATGCCATCTGCCACTGCCCCGACTGCGGCCCGCACTTCTTCGAGAAGGAATTCGCGTTCGTGAAGCGGATCTCGGACGAGGTCTGGGCGAAGAAGCCGGACGCCACGATCGTGGTCTATCCGCATTACTTCTCCGGAGCCGAGGTGCCGGGCCTCGGCGTCCGGGCGGCGCGGCAGCCGTTCGACCCGCGCTGGACATTGTTCTTCACCCCGCACAGCGCCCACCTCGACCCTGCGCTCATCAAGCGGGCGAGGAGCAGCCTGTGGTGGGACGACTCGCCCGCGCTGCGGCGGCCCCAGGACATCAAGGCGGGCGCGCTGCGGGCGAGGAGTGCCGGCGTCACCGGCTATGTCCCGTCGCTGGAGGCGTTCTCATTCGTAGCCACCGTCGCCGAGGAAGGGCAGGAGTGGCTCAAGGGCCGGCGCCAGGTTCCCCTCGGCTTCGGCTGGCTGAAGGCGGGCGAGCCGCCATACTTCGAGCTGCCGATGCGGGTGAATCGCATCGCCTACCGCGAGTTCAGCCGCGACCCCGACCTGGCGTTCGAGCGCTATCGATCAATCCTGGGAAACGAGGTCTTCGGGACAACGGCCACGAAGCAGGCCGTCGACGACCTGCTGGAAGTCCAGGCGACATTTGCCGACGGGCGAACGTGGTGCCAGCCGTCGCCGCTGGTGTGCCCCGACCGGGTCCGCGCGATGGCGTCCCAGGGCAAGCTGACGCCCGAGAAGCGGGCCGAGTACCGCGCGGGCCTGGAGCGAATCCGGCAGATCGAGGCCCGCCATCGGAACCCGAAGTCGGACGGCGAGAAGGAGCTCCACCGGATCGCGCAGTGGGTCGTGGAACAGTGGCGCGACGAGGGCAAGCTGCTGGCCCCGAAAGCCCCTTGACGGCACTCGCCGCTACGAGCCGCCTGCGTCGCGCCGCCCTTGGTCTGTCCCGGAAGGGCTCTGAGCCCCCGTCAGGGGGCGATCGGACGTAGCCGGGGGGCGTCAGCCCCCCGGATTCGGACCGCCGCGTCACACACCAACTCCTCGCGACGGATCCTCCCGGCCGCGACCCCGCCACGCGGGGTCGCGGCCGGGAGGGGGAGGGTGCCACAGATGTCGGGGAGATGAGGGGTGGCCTTGCGGCCCGGGGGGCTGACGCCCCCCGGCTACGTCCTGACGCCCACTTCGTGGGCTCCCGAGACAGACGCTCAGCCCGGCCTGATCCGGTCCGGCCGGGCGAGCAGCTCGCGGAGGACTCGCGGATCCACTGGCTTGACCAGGTGGTGGTCGATCCCGGCTTCCTGCGACTGGCGGCGGTCGCCGTCCTGGCCCCAGCCGGTGAGAGCGACGATCACGACATTCCGGCCCCAGGGGCGGCTCCGGATCGTCCGGGCGACCTCGTAGCCGTTCATCACCGGCAGGCCGATGTCGAGCAGGATTACCTCGGGCCGGTACTCCTCGGCGATGGCCACGGCCTCGCCGCCGTCGTTCGCCGTGCGCGCCTCGTGGCCGGTCAGCCCGAGCAGCCGGGCGAGCGTGTCGGCCGAATCCCGGTTGTCGTCCACGACCAGGATCCTGCGCCGTGAGGCGGAGTCGGAGCCGCCACCGGAGCGGAGGCCCGCGCCCGGTTCGCCGCCGGCGGGGACCGTTCCCTCCGGCGGGCCGGCGAGCGGCAACCGGACCACGAACGCGCTGCCGCGCCCGCGGCCGTCGCTCCGGGCCTCGATCGAGCCGCCGTGCATCTCGACCAGCCGGCGGACCAGCGTCAGCCCGATCCCCAGGCCGCCCTGCGAGCGCTCGAGCGAGCGATCGACCTGCATGAACAGGTCGAACACCCGCGGCAGCAGCTCGGGCGGGATGCCCACGCCGTCGTCTCGCACGGTGGCGATCACCTCGTCGCCGCGGAGCTCGGCCTCGAGGACAATCTGGCCGCCGGGCTCGGTGTACTTGGCGGCGTTGTTCAAAAGGTTGGCGAAGACCTGCGCGAGCCGCGTCGGGTCGGCGTCCACCGGGATCGGCCCGGGCGGCAGGGCCACCGCCAGCCTGTGCCGCGAAGCCTCGATCAGCGGCCGGCTGGTCTCGACGGCGGCACCGATCACATTCGCCAGGTCGACCCGCTCGCGCCTCAGCTCCAGCCGGTCGCGGGTGATCCGCGAGACGTCCAGCAGGTCGTCGATCAGGCGGACCATGTGCGCGACCTGTCGCTCCATCAGCGTGCGCGCCTCGTCGAGGATACTCGGGTCGCCGCCGGCCATTTGCAGGATCTGAAGGCCGTTGCGGATCGGTGCCAGGGGATTGCGCAGCTCGTGTGCCAGCGTGGCGAGGAACTCGTCCTTGCGGCGGTCGGCCTCCTTCAGCGCCGACTCCATCTCCAGCCGGTCGGTGATGTCGATGGCCATGCCGCCGACAAGAACCTCACCCTGGCCATCATTCTCCCCGGGGTCCGTTCCGGGGATGGGGATCGGGAACTTGCTGACCAGCGAATGGCGCACGGTCCCGTCGGCGTGCTCCAGGCTCTCGATCGTCCGGATGCCCGCGCCGGACTCGAGCGCCCGGCGGTCGTTCTCGCGGAACAAGGCCGCGGTCTCGGGCGGGAAGACCTCGTCGTCGGTCCGGCCGTAGAGCGTGTCGCGCGCTGCGCCGAAGGCCCGCATGGCATCGTCATTCGCGTAGACGTAGCGTCCGCGCGAATCCTTGATCCACGCGAGGCCGGGCAGGTGCTGCATGAAGCGGGCGAACCGGCGCTCGATCTGGCGTCGGGCCTCCTCGGCGCGCTTCCGCTCGGTGATGTCCATGCCGAAGCCGGCCATGCGGACCGCGCGGCCGGATTCGTCGAGGAACGCCCGGCCCTTCCCCATCATCCAGGCGATCGAGCCATCCGGCCGCACGATGCGGAACTCGGTGTCGTAGCCGGAGCCTTCCTCGATCGACCGGCCGATCGCCGTCTCCAGCCGCTCGACGTCCTCGGGATGGATCAGCCGGCGGAAGCCCTCCATCGTGCCGTCGAACGTGCCGGGCGGCAGGCCGTGGACCTCCTCGAGATTGTCCGACCAGGCGAGTCGGCCGGTGGGGATGTCCCAGTCCCAGTGGCCCATCCGGCCGGCCTCGAGGGCCAGCCGCAGCCGTTGCTCCTCCTGGTGCAGCGCGTCCTCGGCGCGTCGGCGGGCGGTGACGTCCCGGTGGATGACGACCACCTCGAGCACCCGGCCATCCGCATCCTTCACCGGGTAGGCGATCGTCTCGATCCATCGCGTCGGATCGGAATGTCGGGTGCGCCCCGGCACGGTCTCCTCGGGGTCATAGCGATGGATCGGCAATCGCAGGGTCTCGCCGGCGAAGACCCGGCGGAGCAGGGGCAGGATCCCCCGCGCCTCGAGCTGCGGGTCGGCCAGGACGTTGTAATCGGCGACCGCCTCCAGGGTGACGCCCCACAGCTCCTCCCACGCCCGGTTGACCCTCAGGGTCCGACCGTCCGGCGAGAAGACCTGTACGGCGAACGGCGCCTGCTCCATCAGGGCGCGGAACCGCCCCTCGCTCTCGCGCAGGGCCGCCTCGGCGCGTCGGCGGTCGTCGATGTCGGTGCAGGTGCCGAACCACCGGGTGATCCGGCCCGCCTCGTCGCGCGAGGCCGAGCCTCGGCTGCGGTGCCAGCGATACTCGCCGTCGTATCTCCGGAGGCGGAACTCCAGCTCGTACTCGCCTCCGGTCGCGGCGGCGTGCTGCCATGTGCGGACGGCCGTCTCGACGTCCTCGGGATGGACGATCCCGGTCCAGGCCCAACCGCTCATCTCTTCCTGCCCGCGGCCCACAAATTCGAGGAAGCGGCGGTTGTAGAAGTCGGTGGCCCCGTCCGGCCGCGCCGACCAGACCAGGTCCGACAGCGATTCGGCGAAGTGGCGGAACGAAGGCTCGATCGGATGGGCGTCGGCGAGGAAATCGCCATCCGCGTGCGTGCCCGGCGGGGGCGTCCCGTTATGGTCGTCGCGCAGGGCTCCATTGGCATCAGGCACCGGGACCGGCGCCCGGGGAGGTTGGGCTGCGTTCGGAGCCATGCGCAGGGCCTCGAGGGGAGCTCGTCCCGTGCCGGACGCCGCGGCGGGACTCGAAGGGAACATCGTCGTACCCGGCGTCGGCTCCGCCGGGGGACCGGGTCATTCATCGACATTCTAGCAGATTGTCGGAGCGGCGCCAGCGAATTGATTGGATGCGTACCGCGAATTGCGGCGAGGCACGGGGCTCCCGTCGCGAGGTTTCGAGCCGCCGTGGTACAAACCGGCCGGCCGTCCGTATCCTGGTGATCCGGGGATGCGGGCGGTCGCCATGGTGCTCCGCCCCGGCCTCCGAATGCTCAGGAAGCAAATCCCGATGCGGGCGTCCCGTCGCAACCCCTGGATCCAGCTCGCGCTGATCGCCCTGGTCATCGTCCTGGGGCTCGGCTCGCGCCGATTCTCGTCCCACCTGCCATCCTTCGTGGCGGCCTATGCCGGCGACACGCTCTGGGCACTCGCGGCCTTCCTGGGCCTCGGACTGGTCTTTCCCCGGTCATCGACCGTCCGGCTCGCCCTGTCGGCCCTGGCGATCTCGTTTGCCGTCGAGTTGAGTCAGCTCTACCACGCTCCCTGGATCGACGCTGTGCGCTCAACCACCGCGGGTGCGCTGCTCCTCGGCCACGGCTTCCTGTGGAGCGACCTGGCCTGCTACACCGCGGGAGTCGGCCTCGGCATCCTGATCGACGGTGCCGCGTCACGCGATCGGGCCGTCGCGTCGTCCTGATGCGTCCTCGGCCCGCCAGGTCTGGATCATCCACGCCGTGAGCGCCAGGCATCCGACCCACTGCCCTGTGATGACGAGCAGGTAGCGCCGGTGCAGCGCCCGGAAGGCGCGGCGATCGAGGACGGCGGCGTCCTCGGGTTTCAGCAGCTCGTCGAGCTGCGGGTGCAGCCAGGCGAGCACGACGAGCGACAGCACCAGTCCCGCCCAGATCGCCCAGCGCAGCCGGCGGCCGGCGGACGAGCCTCCTCGCCCGGCCGCGAGGTCCCACGCCCACACGGCCAGCGCGACCGCCCCCGCCAGGTTGAGATAATTCGTGACCTGGCGAGTAATGAAACCCTGTTCACGCTCCGAGCCGAGCACCGCGCTGCCGATCGGCACGACGACGGACGCGTAGAACAAGAACCCGCCCTGCCAGAAGAACAGGGCCCAGAGTAGCAGCCAGCGCCGCGCCAGCGTCGTGTCCGGAAATCGCACGCGATGCTCCTCCATTCGAACCGAGGCCCGGGGCCGGGTGTCTCAACCCCGAGAGAGGCCCGTCGGCCCTCATTTCCTGGAGAACCCGATCATGATGGTCCGCACCGCTCACGTCCAGCGATCCGCCGAGTTCCCGAGGCCCGCCCTCGCCACGCGCCACGGCACCTGAAGGCTCACGACCGCCTCGGGGTCCTGAGCGGCGGCGAGGGGGCCGGCGAAACGGCGTCGTCCCCCGTCCGTACCCAGGTCTCCGAGAGCATTCGTGAGGCTTTCCATGTTCGCGAAGAGACTCCACCGGGATTTTGCCAGGTCCCTGATTGATCGCTGCATTCGAGAGACGCTCGCCGGGATTGACGAGGGTCCCAGGAACGGGGTTATCCCGTACCTCGGTGAGATCCGGGGCCGCTCGGCCCTGCTGAGCCCAGCGGGCTTCCGCGGCCGGGTCGAGGACGGCTGGATCGACCGGATCCTCCGCGGCCTGCTGGCGCTCTACGCGCACCGGCGCGACTGGCACCGGCCGCTCCGGACCTGGCAGCCGGCCGAGACCAACACGCTGCCGCTCTTCTCGTCGCTGGCGCATCACCTGCTGGCCGAGTACCGCGTGCCGCCCGTGTTGCTCTCGGTCTGGTTCGACGGGGACGACCATTCGGCCCGCCGGCGGCAACAGTGGTTCAAGCACGCCGGGCTGGGCAAGAGCCTGCGCGCCGCCGGGTTCCCGCTCCGGCTGTCGAAGCCGGCCGCGCACGAGTTCGCCCAGGCGCCGGCGCATTTCCCGGTCGAGTTCGCCCTCCGCTGGGCGCAGGTCCGCAGCCTGGGCGGCTCGGACCGGCTGGCGCGGGCGATTGCCGCCACCCGCCTGGGCGCGGGCGGCGAGTTCGACAACGGCGACTTCTGGGCCTCGCTCATCCAGATGTTCATCAGCACCCCGCGGCTTGAGCTTGCCCACATCGGGCCCATCGTCGAGTACCTGCACGACCAGAAGTTCGAAACGCGCACGGTGATCATCGGCGAGGATACCGAGCTCGAGCTCGGCCCGCCCCAGCCCGAGCTGTCGCTCCGGGGCCGCACGACCGCGTCGCTGCATCGCCGGGCGCTCGAGTGGCAGTCCGAGCCGAAGCATCAGGAGGTCCGCACGCTGATCCGCTGGGATCGGTCGCCGATCGGCGAGTTCACCGGCCAGGACGACTCCGGCCGGTCCTGGACGATCCGCGAGCTGGTCGACAGCGACGCGATGGCCGCCGAGGGCAAGGCGATGCACCACTGCGTCGCCTCGTACACCGTGGGCTGCTCTCAGGGGCGCACGACGATCTGGTCGATCGGCATCGAATTGCCCGAGGGGCGCGAGCGCGCCGCGACGGTGGAGGTCGACCCGGAGAGCCGGCTGGTCCTCCAGGCGAAGGCCCGATGCAACGAGGACCCCGATGCCTCCTGCCTGGCGATCCTGAAGGACTGGGCCGCCCGCGAGGGGCTGAGCCTCGAGGAGGTGGAGTGCTGTGAGCCTGCCGAGGAAGCCGTCGCGGCGGTCGAGCAGGGTGGGTGAACCCCACCAATCGTCATGCCTTGACCTCGGTGGGTTTCACCACCCGGCAACGCCGAACCGACCTCCGGGACGGACGCTGATCGCGTCGGCGTTGCGACAAATGTCGTCGGCGGATAATCTGGGGATCATGGCGGGATCGACGAGGCCCCCGGCACCTGCCGGCCAACCTGTTCGGGGCTGCCCTGACCATGACGAAGAAACGCGCCTTCGCTGCCCTGATGGTCCTGGTCCCGATCGCCGCGATCGCGTGGGCCGGCCTGGATTGGGGCGGTCGCACCGTCCCGGCCGGACCGATCGCCCCGACCGGCCCGTCCGGACCACCGCCGGAGGAGATCGGCCCGAAAGCCGTCCTGCTCCAGACGCCGGAGGCGATCTGGAATACGGCGTTCGAGGTGTCGGTCGCCTTCTCGCCCGACGGCCGGACGGTAGCAATCGGCCGCCTGGGGGACCGCCCCGCCGAGGGAAAGGGAGACGACGGGCCGCCTGGCAGCGTGGTCACGATCATCGACGTGGCGACGGGTCGGGAGCTGCTCACGATCCGGGGGCCGTTCGTCGAGGCGGGCGGGGTCGCCTTCTCGCCGACCGGCGACTCGCTGGCCGTCGGTGGTGATCGGGGCGTCGTGCTGTACGATCCCGCAACCGGCCGCGATCGGGGCCGCCTCCCCGCACCGAGCTTTTTCGAAGGTCTGGCCCTGGCGTACTCGGGCGATGGACAGCGGCTCGCCGCGGCCACGATCGATGGCGACCTCGTCGTCTGGGATACGAACACCAGAAGCCATCTCACGTCGTTCCATGCGCACACCCGCTCGCTCCGCGGCGTGGCGATCTCACCCGACGGCCGGCTAGCGGCCTCCGCCTCCGACGGGCCGATCGTCTGCCACTACGAGGGGCGCTACGGTCTCCCGGCCTGGTTGTCCGGGGTGGGGATGATCGGTTGCGGGCCGGATTACGGTGTCATCCGCCTGGTGGACGTGGCGACCGGGGTGGAGACGGCGAGCCTCAAGCTCCCCTGGCGGGCGTATTCCGCCTCCTTCTCGCCCGACGGCAGGGCTCTGGCCGTGGGTGGCGGCGGCACCGCCAGGCTGTGGGACATGGCCGATCCGTCCGGCCGCACGCTCTTGACCGTCGAGCCCGAGTTGGATGTGTACTGCGTCGCCTTCGCCCCCGACGGCCAGACGCTGGCGATCGGCGTGGGGAGCCGGCAGTTCAACGGCGAGTACGGCGAGGTCCGGCTCTGGGACATGAAGACGGGCCGCGTCCGCGCGATCCTGACCGGCGAGATGGGCATGATCCGCTCGCTGGCCTTCGCCCCGGACGGTAAGTCGCTCGTCACCGGCAGCCGGGATGCCGTCGTTCTGTGGGGCGTCCCGCCCGCGAGCCCCACGGTGCCAGGGTCGCTGCCCCCGGAATCCTGACCGGACACCGTACACCGGACACCGAAAATCGAAAGCCCAATGCCCATCACCTTCCTGAAAACCATCCCGATCCTCCGCATCTTCGACGTGCCGAAGACGAAGGAGTTCTACGTCGACTTCCTGGGCTTCACTTTCGACTGGGAGCACCACTTCGACGAGCGGTCGCCGGCCTACATCCAGGTCTCGCGGGGCGACCTGGTGCTGCACCTCAGCGAGCACCACGGCGATTGCTGCCCTGGCTCGACGGTGTTCGTCTGGATGACCGGCGTCGAGGAGTTCCACCGCGAGATCACCGGCAAGGGCTATGGTTACCTGCGCCCGGGGATCGAGACGACCTTCTACGGCGCGCGGGCTGTCCAGGTGATTGACCCGTTCGGCAACCGCATCCGGTTCAACGAGGATCTGAAGACCGCCGGCTCGACCTGATCGCTGCGTCGTCGGCGTCTCGTTCAGTCTGTCCCGAAGGCGTCGTGGGGCAGTCGCGTAGGTCAGGCTCTCAGCCCGGCTCCGGGGCGACGCTTCCCGTGAGGGCTGAGAGCCTGTCCTGCGATTTCGTCGGCGCTCCTTCCGGCCCCGGCGCTCAATTCCGGTCATCGCCGATTTCCACGGCCGGGAAAATAATCAACTTTTTTCGGCCTCCTCATCCCTGATTTCTCGAGGATTCGCCGCTACGAACCGTCCAGCGGTTGATTATTTCCTCGGCCCGAACCGGCCAGGCGGGCATCGTATCTACA
>DAIDHB010000270.1 GCA_027452145.1 Planctomycetales bacterium | reverse complement strand
CGCGATACCTGGCCATCAGCTCCTCGTCGGAGAGCTGGCGCACATCTTCCGCCGAATCGGATCCTATCGCCTTAACCATCTTACGTCCCGTCGCGGCCGAAGGTTCATGGCGTCCGCCCGGGGTCCGGCAACGCCATCGGGCAGGCGCGGGGACGGCCCGTGCGCCTCGCTCTGGACCAGTTCATCGCGTAACAACAAATCTAAAAAGATCTTCGGGCGAGTCAATCCCCTGCCGTCCCGCCCTCGCGCGAGCCGTCATCGGGCTCTCGATGCGACTTCCCGATCGCGAACTTTTCTCCCGGGGGCAGCCAGACCACGACCGCGCTACCGGATCCATCGCATGCGTTCAATGTACGGAATAACAGGCAGGCAAATATCCTCGGCCAGCCGGAGCCGGGGCCAGACGGGCTGGAGGTGCGGCCAGTAGACGCAGAACGCCTTGCCCACCAGCAGGCTCTCGGGGACCTCCCAGCTCGCGCGGCCCGAGTCGTCCCAGCCGCGATCGGGGCGTGACGGATCGATTTGATCGATCCGCCCCCAGGCCCGGGCATCGCGGCTCCACGGGCTGTTGTCGCCCAGCATCAGGTAACGCCCCGGCCCGATCGGATAGTCGCGGGGCTCGCGGCGCACCAGCCGGCGGAACTCGTCGGGCTCTGATAGCAGCCGGAAGAACGCCGAGGAGTCGAATCGCGCATCCTGGCCCAGATTGGTGTAATCGGACTCCGACGGCTCGAGGGTGTAATAGATGTCGCGCTTCAGGACCAGTCGCTC
Organism: Planctomycetales bacterium; assembly: GCA_027452145.1. GTDB lineage: Bacteria > Planctomycetota > Planctomycetia > Isosphaerales > Isosphaeraceae > JAKAUH01. Next base: position 3,496 of record DAIDHB010000270.1, on the reverse strand, counting down.
GATCGCGACCGCCGCGCCCTGGGCGGAAATGCGCACAGGCGCCAGGTCGTCGGGCGTCGGCGCGACCGGGCCCGGGTCGGCCGGGTCGCTGACCCCCTCGCCGAACGGCAACTCGCCGTCGACCCACAACGTGAGCCGGCCGTCCACGTTCGCTAAGGCCAGATCATGGGGCTCTCCGGCCCGAGCCAGCCGCGTCATCGCCGGCCGGCCGATCACCCGGCCTCCGAAGGAGAGCCGGGCCTCGCCGGTCGTCAGGTCGATCTCGCAGCGGCCAGACCGGCCGGACCGGACGAGATCGAGGCGCAGCCGACCACCGGGCCGGGTCGTCGTCAGCCGCATCGACAGCGTCAGGTCGCCGACCCAGTGCGGCTGGAACCATGACCGCGCGGCGAACCGGCGTTCATCGCGATCGCGAGGCATGACGTCGGTGTTGTACGACGAGTAATCCGTGATCAGGCGGGGACGAGGATCGCCCGGCGACGAGCCCCGCCGGACCGCCTCCCACTCCTCGGGGCCGAGGATCAGGTGGCGATAGCGCAGCTCATCCCATCGGTCGGCCGACGCGGCGGAGACGAACCGGCCCGCCGCCGGCTCGGCCCAGGAGCCTGGCTCGACCGGCGCCCATCGCCGCCAGGCCGGATCGTCGGCCAGCGCGGCCGGCCGATGCCGATCGTCGTAGACCGTCACCTGCATGGCCTGCTGGTGCTCGATCGGGCGCAGCGGCCGTACGAACGGGCCCGCCCCGCCCCTCGGCGCGACCCAGACGTCGCCCCCCTGGATGCGCAGGACCTCGTCGGGCATGCCCACCAGCCGCTTGATGAAACGGATGTCGGGCTCCTCTGGCAGCTTGAAGACGGCCACGTCCCACCGCCGCAGGCGGACCTGCCCCGCCCGCTCCAGGAACGGCACCGACACCCCCTGCTTCATCACGTAGATCCGATCGCCCGAGAAGCTCGGCGCGTCGGCGACGTTCGCCTCGTAGCGGCAGTTCTCGCAGGTCCCCCTGGCGATCCGGCGGTGCGTGTCCCGGCCGCTGGGGTCCGGCTCGACCTCGCGTTCGGCGTCGACCCTGTAGACGTAGCCGCATTCCGGGCAGGTGATCTCCTTGTGCCGCCCCATCAGCGTGGGCGCCATCGAGCCGGTGGGGATCACGTACCCCTCGGCCTCGATGCTCCAGAGCAAGAAGGCGATCAGGACGATGACGAACGACTCGATCGAGTCGCGCCGGCTTCGCGAGCGGCCCGCCTCGTCCGGCCGCGCGTCGCCCGTCCCCTGGCTACCCCCTCCCCGACTCGCCGGACCCGACGCACGACTTCCTCGGCTGTTCATCGACTGCCCTCCGCCGCCGCTCGATCGGGGATTCGACCCGAGGAATCCAGCATAGCAGAACGCGGCCGATCACTGAACGGTTCCCGGCCGGACAGCGTTGCGGGGCGGGCTCGGCGTCGGCCGGTCCCCTCCACGGCGCCGCGCCTTGTCGACGCGGGGGCCGACCCGTAGATTGAAGTCATCTCAAGCCAATCGTCGGACATCCGCCCCCGTCGGGTCGGCGGCGGACGGCCGACCCGACGACCGGGGACCGCCCCATGCGCCTGCTCCTTCCCTTCCTCGCCGCCCTGACCCTTGCGTCAGGCCACGCGCTGACGACGACACGCGCCGACGAGATGCTCAACATCGGCGACCCAGCACCACCGCTCTCCCTGTCGAAATGGCTCAAGGGCGAGAAGATCGAGCGCTTTGAGCCGGGGCGGGTTTATGTCGTCATGTTCTGGGCAACCTGGGCGCCGGGCCGGGAGGCGATCCCCCACGTCACCGAACTGGCCCACAAGTACCGGAACAAGGGCGTTCGGTTCTTCGGGATCGCTTCCTACGAGGACGACCCGAATCAGGTCAAGCCGTTCGTCGACCAGATGGGCGACCGGATGGATTACAGCGTGGCCATGGATCGGGCTCCGGCCGACAATCCCTCGCAAGGCGCCACGGCCAGAGCATGGCTGGAGGCCGCCGAGGAGAGCGGGATCCCGACCGCCTTCGTGATCAGGGACAGGACGATCGCCTGGATCGGCCACCCGCTGGAAATCGACCGGCCGCTCGCCGACATCGTCGCGGGAAAATGGGATCTCGCCGCGCGGGCACGGACTCGGCTGGAGGCGAAGTCTCTCGAGCGCAAGTCCAGGGCGTTCCGCGACAAGGTCGAGACGTCCTATCGCGGGAAGGATTACAGCGGCGCTCTGGCGGCGATCGACGAGGCAATCGAGAAGGAGCCGGCGCTGGCCGACGAGTACGCCAAGATGCGGTTCGACTGCCTCGCCGAGCTCGGCCAGGTCGACGAGGCCCTCAAGGTCGGCGAGCGGATGCTCAAGCTGCATCACGACCAGGCAATGGAGCTCAACAACGACTTCTTCAGCGTGGTCGACCTGGCCCGCGACAAGGCCGCCGACTCGCGGCTGGCGCGTCAGGCGCTCGAAGGGCTCCGCCGCGCCAACGAGCTGACGAAGGGCCGGAACATCTACATCCTTAACACGCTGGCCCAGGCCCAGTTCCGCGCGGACGACCCGGCCGGCGCCGTCGCGACGCAGGAGCAGGCCCTCCGCGAGCTCGACGCCCAGGTCGCCAACAAGTCGCACCCGTTCCACCGCACCTATCGCCAGCGGCTCGACATGTACCGCCGGGCCGCGGCTCGCGAGGCGAGGAAAAAGACGTCGTGAAGGCGTATCAGGCCCGGCGCCGGCCATCCGCGCGGCGGCCGCGTCCGGGCGCGGTCCCTTGCAGCCGAAGGAAAAGTCGATGGACCTGATCCAGCGCACGATCGACCTGGCGCGGGCGAACGTCGAGCACGGCGGCCGCCCGTTTGCCTGCATCATCGCCCGGGGCGGCGAGATCATCGCCGAGGCGGTGAACCTCGTGGCTCAAACGCACGACCCGACGGCCCACGCCGAAATCTGCGCCATTCGAGAGGCCGCCAGCAAGCTCGGCAGCGAGCAATTCACCGGCTGCGACTTCTACATCATGGCGCATCCCTGCCCGATGTGCCTCGCGGCGATGTACTATTGCAGCCCCGAGCGCGTGATCTTCATCACCACCCGCGAGGAGTACTCGGAGTTCTACGTCGACGACCGGCGCTACTTCACCCTCGCGAACTTCTACGCCGAGATCGCCCGCGACTGGCGTGATCGCGCCCTCCCGATGTTCCACGAACCCCGGCCCGAGGCGATCGAGGTCTATCGCCTGTGGCGCGAGAAGAACGGCTGAAGCCGCCTGCTCGCGTGAACCGTCGGATCCGGAGGTCCCCCGCCGCGGCGTGCTCATTCCAGAACCCGCTGTTGCTTTCCGATCGCGTGGGGAGGGCGAGGCTCTGTCACGCGACACGAAGTTTCGTGCGAAATTCGGACACCAAGTTCCGTCTATTCGAATAGTCCACGTACTTTACAAATGAACAAACGAAAGCAGAATCACGTGTGTGATTCACTCTGTCGGCAGGCGACACAGACTCGCC
>DAIDHB010000269.1 GCA_027452145.1 Planctomycetales bacterium | reverse complement strand
CCGCCCGCCCGCCCCACGCCGCGCACCGGCGGCGGGCCGAAGATCATGATCGTCGCCTCCGGGATCTCCTTGCCCAGGATCCCGCGGAGCTTGTTCATGATCGTCTCATAATACAGGTCGTCGGTCCTCCGCTTGTCGAAGCCCTGGAGGGTCACGAACATCGTGCCGAAGTTCGACCCGAAGGCGCTCAGGAGCAGCGACTGCCCGGCGATGCCGACCGTGGCGCTCACCCCCGGGATCCTGTGGGCCAGCACGTTGATGTGGTCGATGACCGCCTGGGTCCGCTCGAGCGAGGCCGAGTCGGGAAGCTGGATGTTGACCAGCAGGTAGCCCATGTCCTGCGACGGGATGAACCCGCGGGGCGTGCCGGTGAACGTGGCGAGATCCCTGGCCAGCTCGACGGCCTTCCCGGCGCCCTGCTTCAGCTTCTCGCGGAACGAGTTCGGCTCGGCCTCCCAGCCGTCGACCCGCTTCGCGAAGTCCGCCAGCCAACCGCCTTCCTTCGCCATCGGATTCGGCGCCGGGCGGTAGAGCCTGTCCCGGATCTGCTGGGGCGTGCCGTTGTACAGGTAGAGGGTAATCGCCAGCAGGCCCCCGTAGGCCACCAGGACGCGGACGAACCGCCTGAGCATCCAGCCCACGAAATGGGCATAGCCGCTGGACGTCGCGGTGAAGCCCCGGTTGAACCAGTAAAAGAAGACCCCCAGGATCCGGTTGGCCGGCAGGATGACGATCAGCCCGGCCAGCACGCCGGCCGCGATCCCCGCCAGCATCGCCGCCTGCTCGTGGCCGATGCCCGCCTCTCCGGCCGCCTCGAACCCCCGCGCCAGCACCGTGCGCCACCGGCCGAGCGCCTCGGACGCCTCGAAGGCCCGCGTCACGTGGGCCTTGTGCATGATCGTGTCGATCTCGCTGTGCCGGTCGGCCAGGTACGGCATCAGCCAGGCATAGCCGGCCCAGGCCCCGACGATCGCGAAGGCCGGCCACGGCAGCCGCTCGTGATGGCCCGGCCGCTTCGGCTTCAGCAGCATCGCCGCCAGCGCCGGGCTGAGGGTCAGCGAGTTGAGTGTCGAGAGAACCGTCGACGACGCGATCGTCAGCGCGAACTGCCGGAAGAACTGGCCCGTGATCCCGGTGATGAACGCGCACGGGATGAATACCGCCGAGAGCACCAGCCCAACCGCGATCACCGGCGCCGAGACCTCGCTCATCGCCTTGATCGTGGCGGCCCGCGGCCGCATCCCGTGCTCGATGTGGTGCTCGACGGCCTCGACGACCACGATCGCGTCGTCGACCACGATCCCGATCGCCAGCACCAGACCGAAGAGCGTCAGGTTGTTCAGGCTGAAGCCCATCACCAGCATGACGGCGAACGTGCCGACGATCCCGACCGGCACCGCGACCAGCGGGATGATCGCCGACCGCCAGTTCTGGAGGAAGATGAGCACCACCAGGGCCACCAGCATGACCGAGTCCAGCAGCGTCTTGAACACCTCCTGGATCGACTCGCGGATGAACGGCGTGGTGTCGTAGCGGATCGAGTAGTTCACGCCCTGGGGGAAGTCCTTCTTCAGCTCCTCGAGCTTGGCCTTGACGATGTCGGCCGTCGCGAGGGCGTTGGCATCCGGGAGCTGGAAGACCGCCAGGTTGGCGACCGGCTGGCCGTCGACCTTGGCGTTGGTGTCCTGGTTCTTCGCCCCCAGCTCGACGCCGGGATGCGTCTTGCCGTGTTCGTCCTGCCACGGACTCACCACGTCGCGGATCCGGACGAACCGGCCCTCGGCCGTCTGCTTGACGATGACACTGGAGAACTGCTCGGGCGTCAGCAGCCGACCCAGGGTCGTGAGCGGCACCTGGGTCTTCTGCCCCTCGATCGCCGGCGACTGGCCGATCTGCCCGGCGGCCACCGGCAGGTTCTGCTCGCGCAGGGCCAGCACCACGTCGCCGGCGGTCATGTTGCGGATCGCCAGCTTGTCGGGATCCAGCCAGATCCGCATGCTGTAATCGCGCTGGCCGAACATCCGGACCTCGCTGATCCCCGGCAGGCGAGACAGCTCGGGCTGGACGTAGAGCTGCGCGTAGTTGCTCAGGTAGAGCTGGTCGTAGCGGCCGTCGGGCGAGAAGATGCCGGCGGCCAGCAGGATGTCCGGCGACTGCTTCTTGGTGGTCACGCCGGTCGCCTTGATGACGTCCGGGAGCAGCGGCTGGGCCAGCGCGACGCGGTTCTGCACCATCACCTGCGCCAGGTTCATGTCGATGCCGTGCTTGAACGTCACCGTCAGGCTGTAGTTGCCGTCGTTGGCCGACGTCGAGGACATGTACATCATGCCGTCGACGCCGTTGACCTGCTGCTCGATCGGCGCGGCCACGGTCTCGGCCACCACCTGCGCGCTGGCGCCGGGATACTGGCACGTGACGCTGACGGTCGGCGGCGCGATCGGCGGATAGAGCGCCAGGGGCAGCGACCCCAGCGCCAGCGCGCCGGCGAGCGTGACGACGATCGAGAGGACCGTGGCGAAGATCGGGCGATCGATGAAGAAGCGGGAGAACACTGGCGGCGCTCGCTCCCTGATGATGCCGCGGACGGGGCGGCCCGCGGCCGGGCCGGTGGGATGAATTCGGGCGGAAGGGCCGGACGAGGGAGGCCCGACCCCTGATCGCCGATTTTCAACGACTTCGCTTCGATCTCCGGTCGCCGCCGGGTTCCCGG
>DAIDHB010000268.1 GCA_027452145.1 Planctomycetales bacterium | reverse complement strand
GCCCTCGCCTCGGCCTTCGTGCTGCTCCGGATCTTCGGCGGCCCGGGCGCCAGCGATTGACCGTGCCCCCCAAACGAGCCTCATGTCGCGATGCGACACCCATACCGATGAAAGCAATACGCTGCGCGCGTGCTACTGTGCGGGGCCCTCGAATTTTCAGAGCAACCCACTCCTGCCCGCGGCGTCTCGCCACATTGGCCACCGTTGGTACAAGAGTTGCCTTTCATGATCTCTTTCCGCGATCTTCATTCCCGCACCCAACCGCGTCAAAAGAGGAGTCCCAGGCCGCAACGGTCCCCGGATCCGTCGGATTCGGCGAGTAGACGCTGGACGACCGTCCTGTCCTCGCTATGATCGAGGCACCGATTTCTGCGCCCTTCGCCGGCCGTCGACCCAGGTCGACCCGGCCGCGGCCAACGGCCTCGCGCCGTATCCAGGGTCGCGCGGCGCCTGGACTTCATGCAGAGGCCGGCCGATCGCTCACCGCGTTCCCGGCCGCCCGGCGCGCGAACGCAAATCCCGGCGATCGTCCGGACGAACTCCCTCCCGCGATCGTCTGGACGGAGATAAGGACCCCACGGCGCGCCGGGCGCCGCATCGCATCGCACCGTACCGCACCGTGACTGAAGGATCCGATCCTCGGCAACATCCCGCATTGTCGACCGCCTGGCAGGTTAGGTTCCATCCGCGATGATGTCCCACGCTCCCCACTGGCTGCTCGCAACGCTCTGTTCGATCGGCGATGCCGTCATCGCCGTTGACATGCGGGGGCAGGTGGTCTTCCTCAATCCGTCCGCTTGCCGGCTGACCGGCTGGCCGGAGGCCGAGGCGATCGGCAAGAGCCTGGCCGAGGTCCTGCCCCGGGTCGACGCACGCACGGGCGGATCGATCGGTTCTCCCTCCATCGAGGCGATCGACCGCGGCGCACCGGCCGAGGGCGCCGGCCCGGCCCTGGTCCGACTCGCCGCCCGCGACGGCCGCCGCATCCCGGTTGAGGAGACCACCACACCCATCGTCGACGCCGGCGGCCAGACGGTCGGGGCCGTCACCGTCCTCCGCGACGCCTCCGCTCGCCAACCGTCGGCGCCCGACCCGGCGGGGAGCGCCGGCGCCGCGGCGCCGGACGAGTCCGAGGCGAGGTTCTGCGCCTTCTTCGACCACGACGCCAATTTCGCCGTCCTGCTCGACCCTGCGGGCCGCGTCGTCGAGGCCAATCGACTCGCCCTGGACGCCTGCGGGATCCGCCGCGACCAGGTCGTCGGCCGGCCGTTCTGGGAGTGCGGCTGGTGGAACCGCTCGCCCGAGCTGGCCCGGACGATCCGCGAGAGCACCCTCCAGGCCATCACCGGGTTGCCGTCGCGCGCCGAGGCGGCCTACCTCCTCGCGGACGGCTCCGAGCGGGCCGTCGACCTGACTCTCGCCCCGGCGTTCGATGCGGACGGGCGCGTCCGGTTCATCGCCGCCGCCGGCACGGACGTCACCGAACGCCGGCGCGCCGAGGAGGCGCTTCGGCAGTCCGCCCGCCGCAAGGACGAGTTCCTGGCGATGCTCGCCCACGAGCTGCGCAATCCCCTGGCCGCCGTGCGCAACGCTACCCAGGTCCTCCGCCTCGCCGACGTCCCCCCCGAGCACGCCGACTGGGCCAAGGGGATCATCGACCGGCAGGTCCGCCACCTCGCGCGGCTGATCGACGACCTGCTGGACGTCTCGCGGATCACCCGCGGCAAGGTCGAGCTGCGGAAGGAGCGACTGGAGGTCTCGTCCATCCTCAACGCGGCCGTGGACGCGGTCCGCCCCCTCATCGAGGAAAAGCAGCAGCGCCTGTCGGTCTCGTTCATCCCGGGAACCCTCTGGTGCGAGATCGACCCAACCAGGCTCGAACAGGTGTTGATCAACCTGCTCTCGAACGCGACGCGGTTCACCGACTCGGGCGGCCAGCTCCGGCTGTCGGCCCGCAACGACGGCCGGGAGGTCCACTTCGTCGTCGAGGACACCGGCGTGGGGATTCCGCCCGACCAGCTCGCGCAGATGTTCGAGCTCTTCGCCCAGGGCGACCGCTCGCCCGCGCGGACGGAGGGGGGCCTCGGCATCGGCCTGACTCTGGTCAAGCAGATTGCCGAGCTGCACGGCGGTCGCGCGACGGCCCACAGCGAGGGGCCCGGCCGCGGCAGCCGCTTCACCGTCACCCTGCCCGCGATCCCCGGCCCGCGGGCCGCCCTGGCCACCCGATCGCTGGATGGCCCGGGTTCGGCCTATGCCTCCACCGAGGGGCGGCCGTCGCGCATCCTGATCGTCGACGACAATGCCGACACCGCGCAGGGACTCGCCCGGCTGCTCCGGTTCCTCGGCCACGAGGTGCGTGTCGCCCACGATGGGCCCGCCGCGATCGACGCCGTCCACCAGGAGCGGCCCGACTTCCTGTTGCTCGACATCGGCCTGCCCGGCATGGACGGCTACCAGGTCGCCTCACAGCTCCGCGGCGAGCCCGGGATGGACAGCCTGATCATCATCGCAATCACCGGCTACGGCCAGGACGAGGACCGCCGCCGCTCCCGCGCCGCCGGCTTCGACCACCACCTGGTCAAGCCCGTCGATTACCAGACGCTCGTGACCCTCCTGTCGTCGAGCGCGGCCGAGCCGTAGAGCGCGGCGCCCGGCGACCCGACGACGTCAGTCGCCGGGTCTGTTCCTGCGGCCGTCGTCCGGCGCCAGCACCCGGCGACTCACGTCGCCGGTTCGCCAGGACGTCTCTCAGTCGCCACCACACGCCGGGATCCGGATGCGGAACACACTCCCGCGGCCGACGGTGCTCTCCGCCTCGATCGTCCCGCCGTGATCGCGGAGGATACCGTAGGCCACCGAGAGCCCCAGCCCCGTCCCCGAGCCGACCGGCCGGGTGGTGAAGAAGGGCTCGAACACGTGCGCCAGATGCTCGGGCGCAATCCCGACCCCGTGGTCCTCGATTTCCACCACAACCGTCCCCGCGCCCTGGCCCTCGGCCCTCGTGCGCACCTCGATCGATCCGCCCGGGTCCGTCGCCTGGATCGCGTTGTGCAGCACGTTGTAAAAGACCTGGTTGATCTTCGCCGGGTGGCAGACGACCGGCGGGATCTCGCCCGGCGTCGCCTCGGCGCGGATCGACCGGGCGTTCAGCTCGTGCCCCAGCGCGGCGATCGCCGAGCGGACCGCCGCGTTCAGGTCGACTTCCTTCGACTCGGCCTCGTCCAGCCGCGCGAAGTCGCGGAGGTCCTGAACGATGCGACGAATCCGCTGGAGCCCCTCGGCCGTCCGCTCGAAGATCCGCTCGTAATTCTCACGGAAGTACGCGAGGTCGGCCTCGTCCTCCAGCCGCTCGATCTCCGCGACCAGGGACGGGTCCGACCGCGCCAGCGCCTCGCGCCCCGACTCATACCGGGCGAGCACAGTGAGGGCCGATCCGACGTCGCGCCTCAGCACGGCCAGGTTATTTGTCACGAAGGCGATCGGGTTGTTGATCTCGTGCGCCACGCCCGCCGCCAGCCGCCCGAGCCCGGCGAGCTGTTCGGCCTGCAACCGCGCCGCCTGAGCCTCGCGGAGCTGGTGCTCGAGCCGGAGGATCCGCTCGCCGGCGCGCAGGCGCGCCCGCAGCTCGTCGCGGTCGAACGGCTTGGTGAGGAAATCGTCGGCGCCGGCCTCCAGCCCCTCGACCAGGTCTTCCTTGCGCGACCGCGCCGTCAACACCACCGTATACACATACCCCGGCCGGTGCGAGGCCCGGATGCGGCAGATCAACCCCGGACCGTCGAGCTCGGGCATCATCCAGTCGGTGATGACCATCGTGAACGACCCGGCCTCGAACAGCCGCCAGGCCTCGGCGCCGTCGCCCGCCGCGGCCACCGAGTAGCCCCATTTTCCCAGGTAGCTCTCGAGCAGCCGGCGGGAGACCGGGTCGTCCTCGGCGATCAGGATCCTCATGATTCGGCCCCCCCGGCGCCCGGGGCGGAGGCCGGCTCACCGGCCTGCGGCCGCACGAGCGCGGCGAACTCCGGCACCATCGCGCCGATCGCCCCCTCGAGCGTCGCCCAGTCGCGCTCGACGCGGCTCCAGTCCTCCTCGCGTCCCGAGTGCTCCAGCCGCGCGGCCGCCTCGAACGCCTCGGTCGCGGCGAAGTGGCCGACCGAGCCCTTGATGTAGTGGGCCGACCGCTCGAGCCCCGGCCCGTCGTGCCCGTCGATCGCCCGGCGGATGTCGGCCATACGCCCGGGGCACTCGCCCAGGAACAGCCCGGCCAGCTCCTTCAAGAGCGCCGCATCGCCGCCCAGTCGGTCGAGCGCCGCGCCCACGTCGAAGCGGTCGGGCGCCCGGGGCGTCCTCGTCGCCGTGCCAGCATCATCACCGTCGCCGTCGCCGTCACCGTCACCGTCACCGTCGCCGTCGCCGCGCGCGGGGAAGAGGCCGTCGAGCACGTCATAGAGCTCCTCGGGCCGCAGGGGCTTGGCGACGTAGGCGTCCATGCCGGCGGCCAGGCAGCGCTCGCGGTCGCCCTTCATCGCGTGCGCCGTCATGGCCACGATCGGCAGGCGCGCGGCGGAACCGCCGGCGCGCTCGCGCTCGCGGATGGCGGCGGTCGCCTCCAGGCCGTCCATCTCGGGCATCTGCACGTCCATCAGCACGGCGTCATACGACCCGAGGTCCAGGGCCGCCAGCGCCTCGCGGCCGTTCCCGGCCACGGAGACGTGGTGCCCGCGCCGCTCGAGCAGGCCGACGGCCAGCCGTCGGTTGACCGCGTTGTCCTCGGCCAGCAGGAGCCGGAGCGGCCGCCTTCCCGCTCGCCGCTCCGGACCAGCCCGCGCCGCGGCCGTCGCGTGGGCGACGCGCGAGGTCGTCTCCAGCGCCGACAGGATCGCGTCGAACAAGGTCGACTGCCGCACCGGCTTGGCCAGGTAGCTCGCCACGCCCAGCGCGCGGCATTTCGCCGCGTCCTCGCGCCGGTTGGCCGACGACAGCATCATCAGGGTCGGCCCCGCCGCCATCGCCGAGGGCTCGCCCCGGATCCGGTCGGCCAGCGTGAAACCGTCCATCCCGGGCATCATCGCGTCGAGGATCACCAGGGCGAACGGCGTCCCCGCCGCCCGCGCTCGCTCGATCGCCGCCAGCGCCGGCTCGCCGCCATCGACCACCGTCGGCCGCATCCCCCAGTTCGTCAGCGACTCCTCGAGGATCCGGCGGTTGGTCGCGTTGTCGTCGACCACCAGCACCGGCAGGCCCAGCAGCCGGGGCGGCCGCGCCCGCCGCCCAGGCCCCGCGGACCCGGCGAGTCCGAACCGCGCGGTGAAGTGGAAGGTGCTCCCCGCGCCCGGCGTGCTCTCCAGCCAGATCGAGCCCCCCATCATGGCCACCAGTTGCGCCGAGATCGCCAGGCCCAGCCCGGTCCCGCCGTACTTCCGCGTCGTCGAGGCGTCCGCCTGCGTGAACGCCTGGAACAGCCGCTGCTGCTCCTCCGGCCCGACGCCGATCCCCGTGTCCCGCACAAGGAAGTGCAGCACGACCCCGCGATCGTCCCGCGAGGCGACCGAGACGTCCAGCACCACCTCGCCGCGATCGGTGAACTTGATCGCGTTGCCCAGCAGGTTGACGACCACCTGCCGCAGCCGGTGCGGGTCGCCGGCCAGCGCCTCGGGCACATCGGGCGCGATGTGATCGGCCAGCTCCAGGCGCTTCTGATGAGCCCGGATCGCCAGCGAGGCCGTCGCGTCGTCCAGCGTGTCGCGCAGGTCGAACTCGATCGTCTCCAGTTCGAGCTTCCCCGCCTCGATCTTGGAGAAATCCAGGATGTCGTTGATCACCGCCAGCAGGTGGTCCGCGGACAGCTTCACCATGCCGAGGTACTCGCGCTGCTCGGCCGTCAGCTCGGTGTCGAGCGTCAGTTCGGTCATGCCGATGATGCCGTTGAGCGGCGTGCGGATCTCGTGGCTCATGTTGGCGAGGAACTCGCTCTTGGCCCGCGTGGCGGCCTCGGCGGCGTCGCGCGCCTGCCGCGTCGCCTCTTCGGCGCGCTTCTCGGCGTCGACGTCCATGTGCACGCCGACCCATTCGCGAATCGCGCCGTCCTCGCCCAGGATCGGCACGGCGCGCACCAGCATGTGCCGGTACTCGCCGTCATACCGCCGCAGCCGGTGCTCCACCTGGTACAGCGACCGCGAGCCCACCGCCGCCGACCACACCCGCGCCGTGCGCTCGCGGTCCCCGGGATGCACGGCATCCAGCCAGCCCCACCCCTTCAGCTCGTCGAACGTCTGGCCGGTGAACGCGCTCCAGCCCGGCTGCGCCTCCTCGAACTCGCCCGAGGCCGGCGTGGTCCACACGATGGCCGCCGTGGCCTCGATCAGCGACCGGAACCGCATCTCGCCGTGGCGCAGGGCCTGCTCGGCCTGGCTCCGCCTGAGCACCTGCCCCATCTGGCTGCCGATTGCTCCCAGGATCTCGAACAGGTCCTCGGCACCCCGATGCATCCGATCGCTGAAGACCTCCAGCACCCCCAGTACGTCGCCGCCGACGGTGATCGGCAGCGCCAGCGCCGTGTGCAGGCCGACCCGCGCCGCGACCGGCCCGCGGGGGAAGTTCGGGTCGGTCACCACGTCGGCGATCCACTCGGGCCGGCCGCTCGTCCAGACCCGCCCCGGCAGGCCCACTCCCCGCTCCATCGTCATCCGCCGGCTCGCCGCGGCGAATTCCTCGAACGCCGAGCCCGCCGGCAGCCGGATGTGCCCGCACCGCAGCAACCGGCGCTCGGCGTCGACCCACCACATCGCGCCAACCGGCCAGCCCAGGCCGGCGCAGACCGCCTCCAGCACGCCCCGCACCGCCTCGTCGAGCTTCGCCGCGTCGGCCAGCGCGCGCGTCGCCGCGAGCTGGATCCCCAGCCGGCGCGCCGCCCGCCGCCGCGCGCGATCGCTGCGCTCCAGCGACGCCGCATTCCACCAGATCAGGGCCGTGAACACCACGATGTTCGCCACCACGTACAGCGACAGGCCCATCACGTGATCGACCAGCCGGTCGCGCTGCGCCAGCCACTGCAACCAGCCCAGTACCGCCGGAATCCCCACGGCCGCCGGCAACAGCCGACGCGCCACCACCCCGCCGGCCCCCTCGCCGCCCACGGTTGCCATCACGCCCCGATCCGTCCGCGCGGCCAGGATGCCGAGGCTCAGCAGCGCCAGCGCCATGGCCGTCACCAGCGCCATCGGGATGTAACTCTCGAACCCCGCGAGGTGCAGCGAGCTATACGCGTACCCGAGCAGGGCGAGCAGCGCGACGAGCGCCGTCGCCAGCGCGAGCGCCTGGCTCGCCAGCACCCCCGCCCGCGACCGCACGTCCATCAGCAAGATCGCCACGCCCGCCATCAACAGCGACGCCGCCGTGTTGGGCGCCATCCGGTTGACCCGGCCCGTCCGCCCGGCCTCGGCGTCGACCTGCTGCGAGAAGAGCAGCCGATCCGCCCCCGCGTCGCGGTCGAATAGATACCCGCCCAGCCGCACCCCGGCGATCAGCACCACCGCGACGGCGCAACCGACCGCCGCCGTCCGCATCCACGCCCGCCGCCCGTCGTCCGCCGCGCGCAGCCACAGCGCGATCCCGGCGAGCACCAGGGCCAGCGCCGTGCCCCCGGGATTCATCGCCGTCATGCCCGGGACGAGGCTCCGCAACACGGCGAGGTCGAACGCCCACCCGACGATCACCAGCGCGCCGATCGCGACCACCCCGACCGCCGCGCCCCGCGCGAAGGCCGCGAACCGACCGCTTCTCTCGCGACCCCCCGACCTGCCCATCGCCGCCCCTCGGTGTGCTGCCAAATGGTTCCACGCAACAAGGAAAGCGACACATGGGGATGGCGTAGGGTGGGCATTGCCCACCGGCGATGGCCTCGACCGGTGGGCAATGCCCACCCTACGTTCCCCTTCCGAGGACCTATTACTCCGGCAGGAATGATCCTCAAGTAGGTCGGGCATTCTTGCCCGACGCTCAGGCCCTGTCGGGCAAGAATGCCCGACCTACTTTCACGCCGGCGTAATCTTTACTCGTCTCTCGCCGTGGGCTCCGGGACCGCCCCGCAGGGTGGGCATCACCCACGGATCGGAGGTACGCATCTCTCAAATGTATTTTGTCTGTGTTCTCTGCGCCTCTGTTGTGAATTCGCCTTCGTCGGAAGTGCCCCAACTTCTCGGCATTCCTGCCCGCTCCGTGTGTCCGCGTGAAACGATCCTGAACCAGACTTAAGGACTCAGTGAGGCTCCCTCTTCACCTTCATCGCGGGGATGATCAGCGTGCCGGTGTTCGCGGCCGAGCCGCAGAACCTCCTCGAAGCCCTCCACGTCGCGGACCGCGTCCACGACTCGGAACAACCAATCCCGATGGTCCGACTCGCCGGACAGTGTGCGCTGTATTTCGGCGACCGACCGCTCCAGATCGGCCAGTCGCCGTTCGAATTCCTCTTCCCTGCTCATGACCGGCCTCGGATCGAGATGAACGTCGCCCCCTCGAACTCTATCCCGCCCGACCCGTCGGGACAAGCACGCCCGATACCCCCGCCGGTCACTTCGCTCCCTTCATCAGCCGGTCGACCGAATCCACCGTGATCGGGTGATAGCCCGGCCGGGCGGTGGCATAGATCGCCTCGGCCTGCTGCCGGCCCGCCAGGGTCGCCAGCAATGCCTTGTACAACGGAAGCACCAGCTTCCGCCGGCCGATCGTTGTCAGGTAACTCTTCAACCGCGCCGAGGCCGGCGCGTAGTCGTTCCGGATCGCGATCAACAGCCACTGATGGGCGATCTCGGAATTCCCCCGATCGGTCAACCCGAACCGACGGTCCAGCTCGGCCAGCTTCGCCGCCAGGACCTTCTCGGGCATCGCCTGGAGGAAGCGGATCCACTCGTGCGTCGACCAGTCCTTCGCATCGATCCGATCGGTCGCGATCGCGCCGTCGAGCCAGCCCTTCGCGGTGCGGTCGACCGCCTCCAGCCGCGCCGATTTCGGCTCGGCGAACCCGGCCGGCAGGCCCGGCCGGTCGAGCCATGCGCCCAGGTCGATCGCCTTCGCGTCGTCGGGACCGAGCAACAGGTGATCCTTCAAGTACGCGGTGAAATCGGCGGTGGTGATGCTGTGAAAGGCGAACCGGTCGAAGTACGAACGGAGGAAGTTATCGAACCGATCGCGGCCGAACTTCTTCTCCATCGTGCGGAGCAGCAGCGCCCCCTTTTCATACGGGATCCGGTTCATCCCGTCGTCCGGGTCGCGGCCGGTCAGGTCGATGTGCAAGACCTGGTCCTTCGGCGGCACGTCCTTGAACTCGTCGTGCAGCTCGACCAGCCCGAGCACCGACTCCATCTCGGCGCGGTCGGGGCCATACAGGTCCTCGATGATCCGGCGCTCGAGATACGTGGTGAACCCCTCATTGAGCCAGAAATCCCGCCAGGTGGCGTTCGTCACCAGGTTGCCCGACCACGAGTGCGCCAGCTCGTGCGCGATCAAGGAGACGAGCGACCGGTCGCCCGCGAGGATCGTCGGCGTGGCAAAGGTCAGCTTGGGGTTCTCCATCCCACCGAACGGGAAGCTGGGCGGGAGCACGAGGATGTCGTACCGGCCCCAGCGATAGGGGCCGAACCGCTTCTCGATCGACGCGACCATCGCCTCGACGTCGGCAAATTCGTGTGCCGAGGACTTCAGCACGCTCGGCTCGGCCCAGACGCCCGTGCGCGGTCCCAGCGACTGGAACGCCAGGTCGCCGACGGCCAGCGCGATCAGGTAGCTCGGGATCGGCTGCGGCATCGCGAACCGGAAGACGCCCTCGCGCGCCTCCTCCGGCTTCACCAACGAGTCGGCCGCCATGACGGCCGTCAGCCCCTTCGGCACCCGCACGACCGCCGAGTACGTCAGCCGCGCCCCGGGCGAGTCCTGGAGCGGGATCCACGACCGCGCGTGGATCGCCTCGGACTGGGTGAAGAGGAAGGGATGAGCCTTGCCCGCCGTGAGCGCCGGTTCCAGCCATTGCAGGGCCCCGGCCGTGGGCGCCGTGCGGTACTCGATCCGCACCTGCCTCGCGTCGGGCGGCAGCTTGATCGACAGCCGGCTGCCCAGGATCGGGTCGGCCGGCGCGAGCTGAATGGGCGCGGGCGCGAACGGCCCGAGCGGGTCGGCCTTCGACGCCCGCGTCCCGACCGCGACGATCGACAGGCCGCGGGTGTCGAGCATGAGCGGGACATCCGCCCCGACGCCCGGCTGCCGCTCGAAGTCCAGGATCGCGACGCCCGCGATCTCCTTGCGGTCGAAGTGCACGGTGAGATCGAGGTCAACATGCGTCACCCGGATCTGGTCCGGGTTACCCAGCGTGTGGACGTCGCCACGGGCCGGCGGGCCGGCGGGCGCCTCACTGGCGGACGTTAGCCGCGGGCCGGGCAGGCCCTGGACCAGCCACAGAAACGCCATCGCGCCGATCAACAACTCCGACGTGGCACTCATCGCGATCAGACCTCCGGAAATCCAAACGCCTCTCGGGTCCTGCTGGCCCGTCGATTGTCGCCGTTCGTGCCCCGCTTCGCCAGGCCGCGCGGGGTCACGGGCTTCTCCAGGAATGGAAGGACGAGACTGGCGCGGTGAGATGTTGGTATCGACGCGAAGCAGCGTTCATCCCGCATCCGTGGCTCAGCGCAACCTTCGCCCCGAAGAGGCGAAGAAGAATGCGCCGCTCCACGAGAATCCTCCTGCCGAGCCTGCATCGCCGGTCCGCCGGGGACTCGCCCCTTGATCAGGGCCTTCTCAGATCAGGCTCTCATCCACGGGCCCGCTGATCCGGTCTGGTATCGGGAGGGCGAGGCGCCTGCCGAGCCTTCCCCCGCTGGTTTCGGGAGGGCGAGGCGCCTGCCGAGCCTTCCCCCGCTGGTATCGGGAGGGCGAGGCGCCTGCCGAGCCTTCCCCCGCTGGTTTCGGGAGGAGCCTCGCGCTCCCGACGCGATCGGAAGGCATCAGCGGCTCGGCAGGAGCCTCGCCCTCCCGTCGCGATCGGATAGCCTCAGCGGGCTCGTGAATCAGAGCCGCAGCCGCCGCTTCAGGTCGAGGTAGCGCTCGATCGCCCGCGCGGCGACCTCGTCCGCCCGGGAGTCGAGGATCGCGACGCCGGATCGCCGCAGCTCCTCCAGCAGGAGCGTGCGCTCGTACATCAGCTCGGTCGCCACGCCCACGCGGTAGAATTCCTCGGCCGTGCGGGGCTCGATCAACTCGTTCTGCTCGAGCGTCTCGTCGGCGATCGTGACCACTAGCGCCAGGTGGCGCTGCGTCAGGACGGCCAGATACTGCCGCATCCGGCGGGCCGCCTCGATCACCGTGAGGTCGGTGAGCAGGATGAACAGCGTCCGCCGCGGGTTGCGCTGGGCGGCCAGGGTGAGGGCCGCCTCGTAGTTCGGCTCGACCAGGCGCGGGCGGCGGGTGAAGAGGTTCTCGATGACCGTCTTGAGCTGCGCCTGCTCGCGGCGAGGATGCAGATAGGTCTCGACGTGGTCGGAGAAGACCACCATCCCCAGACTGTCGCCGCGGCCGAGGGCCGCGCGAGCGACGAGGATCGCGGCCTCGAGCATGGCGTCGAACTTGGTCCGGCGGCCGCAGAAGGTCGTCATCGCCCGGCTCGCGTCGACCAGGATCATCACCTGCTGATGCCGCTCGACCTCGAAGTTCCGACTGATCGGGCGGTTCTGCCGCGCGGTGGCCTTCCAGTCGACCCAGCGGATGTCGTCCTGCGGGCTGTATTCGCGGAGCGATTCGAACGAGGTGCCGGCGCCCCGCCATCGGTAGCGGTGGCTGCCCGCCTGGCGGAGCAGCGCCCGGCGCTCGGCCAGCTCGGCGGCCCGGGCGTTGGCCAGTTGCGGCAGGCAGCGGACCTCCAGCCGGGCCGGCAGCCGCAACTGCCGCCAGGCCAGCCGCAGCGGCCCGAGGACCCGGTAGTCCAGGTCGCCGAAGACGGCGGTGCCGCGCTCGGAGGGGATCAATTCATAGAAATGCGTTGCCCGCGAGCGGGGCGGGGCCTCGACCGTCAAGGTCGGCGGCTCGACCCGGGCCCCGGCGGGCGTCCGGTCCGAGAGCTCGAGCGAGAGTCGGCCGTCGCCGCTGTTCTCGACCATCCAGCCGATGCGCTCGGGCTGGTCGACGTGGAGCTGGCCGGCGAACTCCCGATAAAGCCGCAGCCCGCGGCGGCGGCCGGCCAGCAGGCCGTCGACGATCATCGCGGCGACGACGGCCGCCAGCAGGTACCACGCGGCCAGCACGGCGCCCGGCTCCCCCCGGCCGCCCAGGACGACGGCGAGGGGGACGGCGGCCATCGATAGCCCGCGTCGCGAGGGGAGGATCATGGGTCCAGGTCCGGGATCATCGGGGGACTTCGACCTGGGCCAGCGCCCGGGCCAGCACGCGGTCGGGCGTCTCGGCGGCGACCTGGGCCTCGGGCGTCAGCAGCAGCCGGTGTCGCAGCACCGCCGGCGCCGCCGCCTTGACGTCATCGGGCGTGACGAACTCGCGTCCGTCCATCGCGGCCGTCGCCTTGCTGATTAATAGCAGGTGCACCGCCGCCCGAGGGCTGGCGCCCACCTGGATCTGCGGCGAGGTCCGCGTCGCCCGGACGATGTCGCCGAGGGAGCGCAGCACCTCGGGGCTGGTCCGCAACCCGGTCAGCTCCCGTCGGGTCGCCAGCACCTCGTCGGGGCTCGCCACAGGCGTCAGGTCCTGCGCCGCGGTCCGGTGCAGGTCCTCGCCCCGGTCGTACGCCTCGAGCACGGCCAGCTCGTCCTCGACGGACGGATACCGCAGCAGGATCTTGCACATGAAGCGGTCAACCTGCGCCTCGGGCAGCGGATAGGTCCCCTCGTACTCCACGGGGTTCTGCGTCGCCACCACGGTAAAAAGCGGCGGCAGCCGGTGCGTCTGGTTGCCGAGCGAGACCGAGCGCTCCTCCATGACCTCCAGCAGGGCCGCCTGGGTCTTCGGCGGGGCGCGGTTGATCTCGTCGGCCAGCAGGATCGTCGTGAACACCGGCCCGCGCCGGAGCTGGAACGACTGCGAGGCGAGCTGGAACACCTCGGTGCCGATGATGTCCGCCGGCATCAGGTCGGGGGTGAACTGGATGCGCTGAAACTCCGCGTCGAATAGCCGCGCCAGGCCCTTGGCCAGCAGCGTCTTGCCCAGCCCGGGCACCCCCTCGAGCAGGATGTGCCCGCCGGCGTAGACCGTCGCCAGGAGCTGGTCGACCGCCTCGTCCTGGCCGAAGAAGACCCGGCGCAGGCCGGCCTTCAATCGCGTCGCTTGCTCATGAAACCGTGCGAGTTCCATAGATCCTCTTCCGGAGCTGAATCAGTTGCTGGACCAGGCGGATCGCGGCGGCCGGCCTGGCCGGGCGGTCCTCCGAGCGGGTGTAGCGGTCGGCCTCCTCGAGCACCTCGACGACCATCGGCGGCGGTTCGGCCGGCGACCGCGCCACCTGGCGCAATCGCCGCGCCACTGCCTCGACGACCAGGGGCGCCGCCCTCGCCCGCTCGTAGATCTGCGCGACCGCGTCGATCGCCTCCTGCGCGGTCCGCCGCTCCCGCTCGACGTAGGGCTCGACCGGCTTGAGCCGGACGTTCCGGCCGTAGGCGTACAGCAACGCCCAGGCGGCCGAAAGCCACAGGACGGCCGAGGCACCGGGGAGCCCCATCAGGTAGACCAGGAACGACTCGGGCCGACCGTGGCCGTGACGGTACTCGTCGAACGCCAGCGTCCCGCCGCGAACCGAACGATCCAGGATGTCGGCCAGCGCCCGTGCATTGCCGTCCCGGTCGAGCCCGGCGTTGGTCCACGCCAGCTCGTCGAGCAGGACGTACACCGACCCCCGCCCGACGGGGACGCGAAAGAGCACCCCTCCCCCGGCGTCGCCTGCGAGCTGCCACTTCGAGGGCCGGCGCTTCGGGTCAGACGGCGCGGCCGGCTTCGGTGGCGGAGCCGGCTTCGTCGGCGGGGAACCCGTCTTGCCCGCGGTGGGCTGCGGAGCGGCTTCGTCCTTCCACCGCGGGCCTTTTGCGTCGACCGTCAGCGAGCCGCCCCCCTGCACGGGAACCTCGACCGTCTCCGCCCGATTGTCGACCGATTCGACGAACGGGAACAGCTCGGGCTCGGTGCCCGATCCGCCGCCGGCCCAGGGAAAGAGGTCCTCACGCAGCACCCGGGGCAGCTCCTGGGGCCGGGTCGTGACGACGATCAGCGTGTTGCCCCGGGCCAGCCAGTCCTCCGCGACGGCCCAGTCGGTCGGCGAGAGGACCTGGCCGGTGGGGGACCAGGCGTCGTTGCCCATCGTCACCACGCAGTTCCCCTCCGGCTCGTCGAGCGCCCGGGACGCCTCCCAGACGGGGACCTCCAGCATCCGGACCGGCACGCCGACCCGCGCCGCCCACCGCGCCACGCCCGCGGCGCCGCCCGTGCCGGGATCGTGCGCGCAGCCCGTCAGCGGCGTCCGGTACGTGACCCGGAACCGATTGCCGAGCGCCGCCAGGCCGGCGAGGCCCATCGCCAGGAGGCCCAGGAGGATCCACCGGGACCGGGTTGATTTACTCAGCGGCCGCTCCCTCCCCGGCGATCATGGTGCGACAGAGGCCGATCGCCTGCTCGGCATCCTCGCGGCCGGCCGGCCGCCCGCCGTACCAGACGCGGTCGTAGATCCGCGCCAGCCGGCCGAACCCCGCGGCGATCTCGGCCGACGGCCTCAGCTCGCGCTGGTATTCGCGGTTGGTCCGGGACGTATCATAGCGGAGCAACCCCCGCTTCTCCAGCCGGGCGATCAGCGCCAGCAGGGCCAGGCGGATCGCCTCGGCGTGTTGGCCGTCGCGCAGGGCCAGCCCGGCCTGATCGAAGAGGTCGGCCGATTCGGGCAGGATCTCCATCCTCGCCGGCGATGCGCCCGACGCCCGGGACGCCGGCATCGCGCCCAGCCATCGCAGCACCACCGGCAGCAGCATCCAGACGGCCCAGACCAGCAGCACGCCGACGATGATCCAGACGATCTCCGTGCCGGTCTCGGAGCCGCCGATCGCGAACCGGAACAGCCGCCGGAGCAGCCACCGGATCCAGTCGCCCAGGCCGCTGAGGATCCAGCCGAGGAACTCCGCCAGCGCCTTGGCGATTGAGACCATCCAGGAGGTGTCGACCGTCTTCGTCTCCACCCGCTTCCACCAGAACTGCGGATCCTGGAAGACGTCGCGGGCGGCCTGGGCGGGATCGGTCGCGCCGGCACCGGCCGAGGCCAGGGCCAGGCGCCCCGGAGCCGACAGCCACCCGGCCACCGCCGCCGCGATCGCCGCCGGCCGGATCACCGGCACCCTCCCCGCTCGATCCGCCGCGCCCACGCCCGCCCCCCCTGGCCTGTCAGGCCGCCAGCTTCGCCCGCAGCGCGGCGATCCGCCGTTTCAGGTCCTCGCCCTCGCGGACCCATCGGATCTCGTGATAGATCAACGTCAGCGAGATCCACCAGCTCATCGCGATGCCCGTCAGCAGCATCGCGACCGAGGTCGTCTCGAAGATCCAGAGGTACTCCAGCACGATCGTCCGCCATCGGGCTTCGAGCAGGTGGGCGCCCAGCGCGTCGACGCTCAGCACCAGGCGGGGCAAGGCGATCATCCCACCCAGCACGATCCCCATCCCCACGTAGATCCCGCCCAGCACCGAGACCCCCACGTCCTCGCCGAGGATCCGCCGGCTCCGGCGGAAGATCCCGCGGTCATTCTCGAAGAGGGCCACCAGCGGCGTCATGCACGTCCGCGGCCAGATCCCCAGCAGTGGCAGGCCCAGCAGAAGCAGCGAGAATAGCCAGAGCGGGGCCAGACAGAGGAACAGGCCCAGCAGGCGCCAGGCCCGGCGCCGGCACCAGGCGAAGCACTCCCCCACGGTCGCCTCCTCGCCGCACGCCGCCTTCCAGGCGAAGACCGCGCAGGGCAACGGCAGCACCCAGAAGATCATCAGCCCCACCCACGGGGCGAGCACGCCGGCGATCAGGAAGTCGAGCCCCAGCGGGAAATCCCAGGTCCGCCAGACGCCCACCATCGCCAGCGCCCCGGCGAGCAGGGCCACCAGCGTCGGCAGCCCCAGGTAGGCCAGCACCCCGATATTGTCGTGGATGCACCAGAAGGCGCAATCCATCTGGACGAAGATCCGCCGGATGATCGATCGCTTCGGACGTGCCATCGGACCGGCCGCCTCCCTCGAATCCGCCCCGCCGCGGCCCGACGCCGCGGCCGCAATCATTGTAATGGGGGCCCATCCCTCTGCAAGCACCGAGTGTGGATCCATCAAATTCGCCGCGCCCGCGTGCGACCAGCTTGAAGGCGCGGACCCGCTGTCGGATAATCACGTCCGCCTTTCAGGATTGATCGCCACCTCGACAGGAGCCGACGATGAGCATGAGTCAGGTGATGTGGGAGGGGGTCGCCCCGGCGACGCAGGATCCGTACGAGATCGGCTGGTACATCGAATCCGCCGACGAGGACACCTACGGCCCGGTCTCGCGCAGGACGCTCCGCCGCTTCCTCGCCGACGGCGTCATCTCGCCGAACACGCTGGTACGCCACTGTACCCAACCCGAGGCGATGCCGGCGGCCGATCAGACCTTCATGAAGGAGCCGCACGCGCAGGCCGACGGGGGCGACGCGGACGACCTGTTCGAGGCCGAGCACGACTCCGGGGCCGCCGGTGATGCCCGCGGCCTGGTCGTCGGCGACCGCCTGGCCGAGGCCTGGCCGCGGCGGGGCCGGGATCAGGAGGCGCTGGCGGGCGACTCGCTCCCCTGCGCCTGGCACAAACGGCCCGCGACCCTGGTCTGCGTCCGATGCCACGCCCCCTATTGCAACAAGTGCCGGGCCAGGCCGTTCAGCAAGCAGTTCTTCCTCTGCAAGCGCTGCCAGGGCGGGATTCACAACCGCCGGTTCGGGGCGCTGATCCTGGACAACCTCGTCCTCATCTACCTCCCCACCCTCCTGGTGAGCTTCGCGCTGGGAGCGTTATCCGGAAGCCTGGACCCCAAGATCTCGCTGCTGCTGTACGGCCTGCTCAACGTCGTCGTCCTCTCCCTGATCTTCTTCCGCGACTCGCTCTTCGGCGGATCCGGCATCGGCAAGCGCGCGGCGGGCCTGCGGGTCGTCCAGGCCAGGGACGGGTCGTCGCCGCTGACCTTCGGGCAGGGAATCCTGCGCTGGCTGAGCCAGTTCATCCCTGTCTTCAACCTGTTCGACGCGATCGTGCCGTATCGCGACCCGCTCTTCCGCCGCTACGGCGAGCGCTGGGC
>DAIDHB010000267.1 GCA_027452145.1 Planctomycetales bacterium | reverse complement strand
ACCCTCGCGCAGACGGCCAGCCTGATCATCCTGTTCGTCTGCACGGGAAACACCTGCCGCAGCCCGATGGCCGAGGCGATCTGCAAGGTCTTGCTGGCCCGGCGGCTGGGCTGCACAGTGGGGCAGCTCGAGGAGCGGGGCTACGTGGTCCGCTCGGCCGGGGTTGCGGCGAGTAACGGCGCACCGGCGGCTGGCCATGCGATCGAGGTGGTCCGCGACATCGGCGGCTCGCTGGAGAACCACCGCAGCCGCCGGATCGGCGTCAACCTGGCCCGCCAGGCCGATTGCATCTTCGCCATGACGGCGGATCACCTGGATGCCCTGCTCGACGCCGTGCCCGAGGTCCAGCCGCATACCTATCTGCTCGATCCCTCCGGCGGCGACGTCGCCGACCCCGTCGGCATGGACCACGACACCTACCGCATCACGGCCCAGATGATCGAGGCAATGCTGGAGCAGCGGCTGGATCAAATGGGGTTCTGACGCGACCCGGGCCCGAAGGACGAAGGCCGGAAGTTGGTTCGAGAGTCGGTCCTGGAAGGCTCCGAGACCGTCTTGTCGGGCATTGCCGATGGGTGACTCACGGAGGGGCCGAGCCAGCCAGGAGTCTGTGCCGGCAGCGCCCCGAGCCCCCGTCAGGGGGCGACCGGACGTAGCCGGGGGGCGTCAGCCCCCCGGGGTCCGACCGCCGTGCCACACACCCAATCCTCTCGACGGGCCCTCCCGGCCGCGACCCCGCGTGGCGGGGTCGCGGCCAGGAGGATGACACGACGGCGGGGAGATGAGGAGTCGTCTAGCGGTCCGGGGGGCTGACGCCCCCCGGCTACGTCCTGGCGCCCACTTCGCGGGCTCTCGGGACCGACTCGAACCCCCCAGTTCTCGCCTGTGCGCCAGGCAACGGTCATGCGCTCGAACCTTGGCGTTTCATGGCTTCGCCTGCTCGAAGACCACCCGCCCCTCCACGATCGTCAGGACGACGCGGGTCGCCAGGAGCTCCTTCGGCGACACCCGGAACAGGTCGCGGTCGACGACCGTGACGTCGGCGCGGAAGCCGGTCTTCAGGATGCCGACTCGGTCCTCGGCGAAGGCGGCATACGCCGAACCGGCGGTGTGGCCGCGGAGGGCTTCCTCGAGCGACAGGCGGTGTTCGGCATGCCAGCCGCCGGGCGGCCGGCCATTGGCATCCTGGCGGGTGATCGCGGCGTAGATCCCCCAGAACGGGTTGACCACCTCGACGGGGAAGTCGCTGCCAAACGCCAGCCGCACCTTCGCGTCGACGAACCAGCGCCAGGCGTAGGCGCCGTCAACCCGGCCGGGGCCGAGCCGGGCGTCGGCCCAGCGCATGTCGTCGCTGGCGTGCGAGGGCTGCATCGAGGCGATCACGCCGAGCTCGGCGAACCGGCGCACGTCGTCCCTGCGGACCACCTGGGCGTGCTCGATCCGCAGGCGAGGATCGCGGGCCTCGGGAACCGCCCGGCGCGCGGCGGCATAGGCATCGAGCACCAGCGCATTACCCCGATCGCCAATCGCGTGGGTGGCGACCTGCCAGCCGTGGCGCAGGGCGGCCGTCGTGGTGGCCTCGAGCACCTTCGGGTCGATCAGCAACAGGCCCGAGTTGCCCGGGTCGTCGTGATAGGACTCGAACAGCAGGCCGCCCCGCGAGCCCATGGCGCCGTCGATGAACAGCTTGATCGCCCGCATCTCGAACGGGGCGCCGGGAGGCCCGGCCTGGGGGCGCCGACTGGCGAACTCGACCTCGCCCCCGGAGGGCGGCGAGGCCATGGCGTAGATCCGGATCTTCAGCCGGCCGTCGCGGTCGAGGTCACGGTAGACGTCGGCCGTGCGGCGGGAGATGCCGGCGTCGTGCACGCCGGTCAACCCGGCGCGGAGCGCCAGTTCCTGCGCGGCCAGGATGCGACGGCGGACGTCCTGTCGGGTTAAGTCAGGCACGGCGCGGCCGACCAGGCCCATCGCCCCGTCGACGAAGACGCCGGTCGGGTTCCCCTCGCGGTCGCGGATGATCTGGCCGTCGGAGGGGGCCTTCGATTCCCTGGTCACCCGGGCGCGGCGCATGGCCTCGGAGTTGGCCCAGCCGGCGTGGCCGTCCACGCGATGGAGCCAGACCGGCCGGCCGGGCGCGACCGCGTCGAGGACTGCAGCCGTCGGGAACGCACCGCCCGGCCAGAGGCTCTGGTCCCAGTTGCGGCCGGTGATCCACGAGTCGCCGGGATTCGCGTCGATCCGGGCCTTCACCCGTCGCGCGACCTCGTCGAGCGACGCGACGCCGCGGAGGTCGATCTCGTCGGTCGTGGCGCCCAGCTCTTCCATGTGGCCGTGGGCGTCGATCAGGCCGGGGATCGCCATGGCCCCGGGACGATCCAGCATCAACGTCGCGGGCCCGCGGAGGCGGGCGACCTCGTCGCGCGAGCCGACCGCGGCGATCGCTCCGCCGCGGATCGCCAGCGCCTCGGCCCACGGACGGGCGGGGTCGCCGGTCCAGACCCGCTCGACCGAAAGGATCATCTCGGCCGGCCCCTCCTGCTGACGCCGGAGCGCCCGGCCGGGCAGCTTGCCGCCGGGAGCGGTCGACTTGCGCGGGCTCCCGTCAGCGATCAGCGCGACGCCGTTGACGAACAGGTGACGGACGCCGGGGGCGTACTGCGTCGGCCGGTCGAAGGTGGCGGCATCGCGGAAGTTCGACGGATCGAAGACGACGAGGTCGGCGAAGGCACCAGGGCGGACCACGCCGCGATCGGCCAGGCCGAGGATCTCGGCGGGCCAGCCCGAGCACGAGCGCACGGCCTGTTCGAGCGTGAGGACCCGGTCATCGAGCGCGTAGCGGATCTTGCGAGGGAACGTGCCGTAGGCGCGCGGGTGCGGCTGGTCGCCGCGGCCGGGGAGGTGGGTCGAGCCGTCCGAGGCCGTGGCGACGAACGGATGCCGCATCACCTCGCGGACGTCGGCCTCGCACATGCCGAAGCTGATCGCCTGGGCGCCGCCGTGGCGCTGGATCTCGAGGACGATCTCCAGCGGGTTCTTGCCCGAGCGGCGGGCGATCTCCGCGAGGTCGAGCCCGGCCCAGGCGGGGTTCGGCTCGTAGCGGGCGATCCGGATCGAGGAACCGCCGTCTCGCGAGGCCAGCCCCTTCTCGATCTCGCGCCGCAGCTCGGGCCCGCGGACGGGGTCGGCGACGAGCCGGGCGAACGTGTTTCCGTCCACCCGCGCGGCCCACTTCGGGACGACCATCGCGGCGAGCCTGGTGCTCGAGGCGATGTAGGGATACTGGTCGGCCGAGACCGCGCGGCCGTCGGCCCGGGCCGCGGCGATCCGCTCGAGGGCGACGCGGACCGTGCCCCAGTTCGCCTTGCCGCTGGCCTTCAGGTGCGAGATGTGCACCGGGACCCCGGCACCCTCGCCGACGGCGAGCGCCTCGTCCACCGAGGCCAGCAGCCCGGCGCCCTCATCGCGGATGTGCGAGGCGTAGATCCCGCCGTGCCGGCGGACAACCCGCGCCAGCTCGATCAGCTCGTCGGTGCGGGCGTACGTCCCCGGGACGTAGATGAGGCCGGTCGACATCCCCCACGCGCCGGCCGTCATGTCGCGCTCGACGAGCTGCTTCATCCGCGCCAGCTCGGACGGATCCGGCGCGCGGTCGGCGTTCCCCAGCACGGTCGAGCGGACCTCGCCGTGCGGGATCAGGTGGATGACGTTCGTCCCCGCGCCGTGGGCGTCGATGGCGGCGAAGTAGCGGTCGGCGTCGAGGGCGCCGGCGCCGCAGTTGCCGGTGACGATCGTGGTCACGCCCTGAGCGAGATAATTGGCGTTGAGCCGGGTCGAGGGGCGGGTGATCCCCTCGTCGGAGTGGGTATGCAGGTCGATGAACCCCGGCGCGACGACCAGCCCGGCGACGTCGACGACCCGCGCGCCTGGAGTCGCCTCGACGGTGCCGACGGCAACAATCCGGTCGCCGCGGATCGCCACGTCGGCCGGCCGTGACGGAGCGCCGGTGCCGTCGATGAGCGTGCCTCCCCGCAGCATGACGTCGGCCTCGACGCGCGGCGGGTGGTCCGCGCGGACAGGTGCGGAGGTCGATGTCAGCGTCAGCGTCATCAGCAGCATCAGGATCGCCCAGGCAAGGATCGCCGGGCGGCTCGGCGGGTCAGGTCGCTTCACGGGATCGGCCTTTCTACTCGTCGGCTCGGGGTGTCGGCGGTTCGAGAAGGTGCAGCAGGTCCTCCTCGATGGTCGCGCAGATATCGTCGAGCGGCAGGTGGTTGAGGCTCTCGCGAGAGAACGGGTCCTGGAGCTCGGTCCCGATCTTGTCGAGGGCCAGAAGCGGCAGGGCGATCAGGGCGGTCACGACGGGAGTCATCCAGCCGACGCGGTCGACCAGGGCAAATGGCGATGCGCCAATAAAGAGGATGAGGATCCGGCGGATCTCGACGCGATAGGCCAGTGGCAGCGGGGTCTTGAGGATCCGCTCGCATCCGCCGATGTCGTCGATCAGGGCGGTGCGGTCCTGGTCGATTCGCAGGAAGGCGAAGCCGTCGAGCCCCAGGCGGTCGCGCGCGTCGCGGAGGGATGCCGCGACCAGGGCACTCGCCGCCGTGGGCATGTGGCGCGCGGCGAGGATCCGGGCGGCATCGTCGCGGCCGACCAGCCGGTCGAGGACGTCGGGCTCTCTCTCTTGCCCGCGCTTGCCGCGCAGGCTCATCCGGGCGGCGTGGCAAAAGGAAGCGGTGCGGCGGACGATCCGGTTGAGCCACTCGCGGTCGTCGGGGCCGTAGGCCAGCGCGCCCACCGCCAGGTTGCGAGAGCGGTTCACGATGTCGCCCCAGAGCCGGCGCGCCTCCCACCAGCGCTCGTAACCGACGTTGGTGCGCAGGACCAGCAGGACGCTCAGGACGCCGCCGACGACCTCATAGGGGGTCAGCTCGATGTTCAGGTCGGGCAGGCTGGTGTCGAAGTGGACGATGGCGACGGCCAGGGCGAACAGGGCGAACAGCAGGGCGCGGGGCAGGACCAGGGGAAGCGAGGAGCCCGCGATGGCGAGCGCCTCGGTCCAGAATAACCGCTCCTTCCTCAGGAAGCTCATCCGGGCCCACCTCCGCGGAATCTCGGCGTGCAACGATCGCAGCAGGCCGGGCGACGACGTCCCGGCCGGAGATTGAACGACCCATGATAATCGCTCGCCGTGACGGGGAGGTAGCCGGGGGGATTCGGGACCGATCCCCATTTTTCGCGTCGTGCGGATGTCGCCCGGAAGCAACACGATTTGGCGCGCCGCCGGCTCGCGACCTAGAAATCTGATGGAGTCGGTGCTTCCCCAGGCCGACCCCGCCGGTCGTATCGCGATGACGGGTGTGGCCCGGCCGGCTCAGATGGGACGGAGGAGTTTGCCGCCATGACCACGATCGCTTTGGGCGTGCGGAGGCGGGCGACCCGGCTCGGGCGTCCGGGCGTCCGGCGCGAGCCGCGCCGGGGCATGGCCGCAGTCGAGCTGGCCTTCCTGCTACCGCTTCTGGTGTTTGCCGCGATGGCCGCAGTCGACTTCGCCCGCGTGGCCTATGCCCAGGTCATCCTGCAAAACTGCGCTCGCAACGGCGCCCTTTATGAGTTCTACAAGGCGGCCGGTTACCCGGTGCCATCGGGATGGACGAGCCTCTCCCAGGCCGTCCAGGCCGATGCCGGGAGCCTGACCGTCACCCTGCCGAGCGGCATCGGTAACTTTGGCAACCCTTACTCGCCCGAGGCGAGCACGAACAACTACGTGACTGTGGCGGTGCAGTGCGACTTTCCTCTGCTGACGCTCGGCTCCAACGGCAGCTTCCCGGGGATCAGCGGCACGGTCACGCTCACCCAGTCGGCGGCCATGCCGATGCCCGCCTCGACGGGGCCGGTACCCTGATACCGCGGCCTCCGGTGTGAGATCCGGCTCGACGCCCCGCAAGCCAGGCGAATCCCCGAACCTCGGGAGTCTTCCCACGATGATCCTCAGGAAACCCACACTCCGGAGCCGCCGCGGCGTGTCGGCGGTCGAGGGCGCGGTGGTATACCCGGTCGCGATCCTGCTCCTGATGGGCATGATCCTGATCGGCATGGGGATTTTTCGCTACGAACAGGTCCAGTCGCTGGCGCGCGAGGGGGCCCGGTATGCCTCGGTGCACGGGCCTGCCTATTCCGGGGCGACCGGCAACGCCCAGGCCACGGCCGGTGATGTGCAGACCTACCTGGCGACGATGGCGGTGGGGCTCAACGGATTGTCGTGCACCGGGGTGGATTATTCGGCCAGCTCGCTGCCGTGCACCGTCACCGTGACCCTCAGCTATACCTGGAACCCGGGCGGATTCTTCTCGGCGATGACCTGGACAGTAAGCTCGACGATGGCCGTGACCTATTGACCTTTCAGGCGTGTCGGTCCGGAGAGGTGGACCATGATGATCGCGAGAAAACGAAGGCAGATCGAGGCCCGCCGGCGCGGGCTGGTGATGGTGCTGGCGGCCGTGCTGATGCCGGTGGTCGTCGGGGCCATGGCCCTGGCGCTGGATTGCGGCGTGATGTACCTCCAGCGTCGGCAGGCGCAGACCGCCGCCGACGCCGCCGCACTGGCCGGCGCCTACGCGCTTTACAACGGGTCGAACCAGAGCGTCGCGCAATCGGCGGCGATCGCCGTCGGGGCGCAGAACGGCTTCACGATCCCATCCTCGAACGTCACTCCGACATCGACGACGGTCGCCGTGCAGGTCACGGCCACGCCGCCGCGATTCTTCAGCGCCCTCTGGGGCAAGGGGAGCCTGACCATCTCGGCCAGCGCCAAGGCCGCGACCGGTGTAAACGCCGGATCGAAGCCTTACTCCAACTACGCGATCCTTGTCCTGGACCCGACCAGCTCGGGCGCCCTGACACTTTCCAATAACACCGAGATCACCGACTCGAACCAGGTCAACACGCCCACGGGCACGGGGATTCAGGTCAACTCGAACAGCTCGACCGCCGTCATCGCCACCAACTCGGCCCATACCGATGTGCCGGTGTCGATCGTCGGGGGTTACACCACGAAGAACTCGGCGTACTTCGGCGGCACGGTCACGACTGGTGCTCCCGTCGTTGCCGACCCGCTCGCGTCGCTCCCGGTGCCGAGCATCCCCGCGGCGACCAGCACGCCGGCGACGAGCTATAGCGGCAACGCCTCCTACACCATGCAGCCGGGGCTCTACACGCAGAGTGTAACCATCTCGAACCCAGCGACCGTGACCATGCAGCCGGGACTGTATTACTTCCAGAGTGGTGCCAGCCTGACTATTGAGAGCGGCGGCGGCCTGATTGGCAGCGGCGTCACCCTCTACATGGACGGCGGCGGTACGATCAACTTCACGAACCTGTCGTCGACCACACTCTCGGCCCCGACGAGCGGCACGTATCAGGGCGTCGTCTACTTCCAGGATCGGAACTCGACCACGACACCGACGTTCGGGAACAACGCCACGATCAATCTCACCGGGACCTTCTACGCACCGGCGGCTGCGATCTCGTTCCAGAACAACATGGACTACGCGCAATACGGGTCGCAGATGATCGTCAAGGACCTGAGCCTGGCCAACTACATCGACGTGAACATTCCCTGGTCGGCCTCGACCGTCGCGGCCAAGGCGAACTATGCTTATCCCGTGTCGCTGATCCAGTGAACGGCAGGCGTCCAATCGAGGTGGGCCATGATTCTCGCCGGCAAGCGAAGGCGAGCCGTTTGGCTGCGGCGCGGGCTGGTGATGGTGCTGGCGGCGTTGCTGATGCCGGTGGTCGTCGGGGCGATGGCGTTGGCGCTGGACTGCGGCGTGATGTACCTCCAGCGCCGGCAGGCGCAGACCGCCGCCGACGCCGCCGCACTGGCCGGCGCCTACGCGCTTTACAACGGGTCGAACTTCAGCGTCGCGCAATCGGCGGCAATCGCCGTCGGCTCGCAGAACGGCTTCACGATCGCCGACGGCGACGTCACGCAGCCGAAGTCGACGCAGGTGGCCGTGCAGGTGACGGCCACGCCGCCGCGGTTCTTCAGCGCCCTCTGGGGCAAGGGGAGCCTGACCATCTCGGCCAGCGCCACGGCGCAGACGAGTTCGGGATCGTCCAGCACGACCCCCTATTCGACGGCCGCCGTCGTCTTGCTGGATCCGACCGCCTCGGGGAGCCTCTCCTTCGCGGGCAGCGCCCAGCTCAATGCGCCGGCGGGCGTCCAGGTGAACTCGAACAGCTCGAGCGCGGTCTATGCGAACAATGCGGGGGGCACCGCGGCGCCACTCGACGTCGTCGGGGGGACCAGGACCCACGCCGCCGGCTGGCTCACCGGCACGATCACCACGGGCGTGGCCTCGGTCGGCGACCCGCTCTCCTCGATCGCCGCGCCGAGCGATCCCGGCTCGTCGACGAACCAGGACTCGTTTATAAGCAAATATCCGGGCTGGGGCTCGTACACGATGCAACCGGGCCAGTACACCAGGAGCGTATCGCTGGGGAATGGCGGCAATTTCACGATGCAGCCAGGACTCTATTACTTCAAGGGCGGGGCAAATCTCACGATCGCCAACGGTGCGACGGTCACCGGCAGCGGTGTCACGATCTACATGGACGGCGGCGGTACGATCAGCTTTCAGGGAGGTACGACAACGACGCTCAGTGCGCCGAGCACCTCATCGAACGGCGCCATCCAGGGCATCGTCTACATGCAGGATCGGACCGTTTCCACGTCGCCGACCTTCGCCAACGGGACCAACGTCAACCTGACCGGGACGTTCTACGCCGCCGCCGCACCGCTCACATTTGCGGGGGGGAACAACTCCAACTTCGCGTCGCAGGTGGTCGTCGATTCGATGAACCTGTCGAACGGCACCAACGTCACTGTCAACTACTCGTCGTCAAAGGTGGCCGGCAAGCCGAGCGGGTACAACTATCCGGTCGCGCTGGTGAAATGAGGGCGCCAGGACGAATCGGGCGCCGCGTCAGCCCGGCGAACGCGGCACGGGTGCGGCGAGGCCGGCCTCGGGCAAGCCGCCAGCGACCAGCTCGCCCGATGCACCGTGGCCGCCGCGAAACGGCTGCCGCCGGTGCCGCCAACGGTGGCCCAGGGTCAGGCAGGCGGGGAGGAGCACCAGGTTGCCCACCGTGCTGCCGAGCGTCGCGATGCCGACCATCGTCCCAAAGTTGACGAACGGCTCGAACTCGCTGGCGCGCAGCGCGGCGAAGCCGATCGCCACCGCGAGGCTCGAGAGGATCACGCCCGGGCCGCTCACGCGGTAGCTGTCGAACAGCCGGCGCCGGAAGCCCTGGGTATGACGGTGCCGGTGAAATTGCAGCAGGCAATGGAAGGTGTCGTCCACAGACAGCCCCAGCGCGACGCTCGCCACCAGGGCCGTCGCCATGTCGAGACGGATGCCCATCCACCCCATCAGACCGAGCACCAGGGCGACGGCGAGCAGCGTCGGCAGGATCGCCAGCGCGGCGAGCACCGGGCTGCGGAAGGCCAGGGTCAGCATCAGCAGGATGCCCGCGGCCGACCAGAAGAACGTCCCCCACTGCGTGGCGATCACGGCCTCGGTGGTGCGGGTCATCAGGAACGACAGTCCGGTCAGATAAGTGGAAGGCCCGAACTCGCCCGCGGCGGCGGTCGTGGCCTCGCGGAAGATCCGCGACTTGTCGCCGGCCGGCTGCTGCTCCTTGAGCCGGACGATCAGTCGGGCCTGCCTTGTCTTTTGGTTCCAGAACGAGCGCAGGAGGTCGCCCTGGGGCGAGGCGGCGATCAGGTCGAGCTTGTCCTGGAGGAGCCGCGCCGTGCGATCGGCGGGCAGTGCGGCGAGGCGGCCGTCGGGGTCGAGCAGCGTGGCGAGCGACAGGACCCCCGCGATGGCCTGCGGATCAGAGACGCGGATCGCGCGGATTCGGTCCTCCACGTGCCGGAACCTGTCGAGGGTCGCGGGGCCGACGGTGTCCTCCATGGGCACCACCAGGTCGACCACGCCGATCCCCCCGAGCCGGGACTCGACGGCGCGGTAGTCGCGGACGACCCGGGTCTGCGGGCGGTAGAGGTTGATGAAGTTGGTCTCGTATCGGAGGAATACGAGTCCCGCCGAGACCGGCACGACGACGGCCGTGACCACGGCGAGGATCGGCCCGGGGTGGCGATACACCCAGAAGATCAGCCGGTTCATCGCCGCGGCCACCCGCGAGCTCGAGCCGTAGCGGACGGGCACCTCGAGGCGGAACGGCGGCAGCATGGCGATCGGGGCGATCAGCATCACGAGGATCGCCGCGCCCAGGGTGCAGGTGCCCAGGATCGCGCCGAACTGCCGGACCGGCATGACGCCGCTGGTGACCAGGGCCCCGTAGCCGATGGCGCCGGTGATCGCCGTCCAGGCGATCGGCGCGGCGACGGCGGAGAGCGTGGCGCGCGCGGCCCGGCGAGGATCGGCCTCGCGGCGGCGATCGTCGCGGAAGTGGATCGCCAGGTGGCTGGCCGCGGGCATCGTCAGCACGATGATCTGCGCCACCAGCGGCCCGCCGGAGAGCGCCAGGCGGATGTCGAACCGGACGAGGATCTCCTCGGTCGCCAGCCAGATCACCCATCCGGCGAGCATCGGCACGATCGCCCACCAGATGCTCCGCACGGCCGAGAGCGTGACCACGCCGATGAGCACCATGCCGACGGCCGAGAGCCGCCGGCCGTCGGTCTCGATCGCCGAGAAGCCGTCGGCCAGCAGGACGGGCGGGCCGACCAGCGCCGGCCTCGCGATCCCGTGCCGCTCGGCGAACGAGTCGGCCGCCGAGCGCAGGGCCTTCACGGTCTCGATGACCCGATGCTCATGCGTCTTCTTCAGCCGGGCGACCAGCGCCGTGGTGGTG
The DNA here is from genome assembly GCA_027452145.1 of Planctomycetales bacterium. Taxonomy (GTDB): domain Bacteria; phylum Planctomycetota; class Planctomycetia; order Isosphaerales; family Isosphaeraceae; genus JAKAUH01. Next base: position 2,865 of record DAIDHB010000267.1, on the reverse strand, counting down.
CCCCGCGCGTCGATCACCGTGCCGACGAACAGCGGGTGCTTCGTCAGCCGTGCCTTCAGTGCCGCCAGCGCGGCGGGATCATTCCCGGCGGCCCGCACGGCGCCGCCGACCGAGAGCGCGCCGGACGACTTGATGTCCAGGTTGGCAACGCTCTTCTTCGCGGCGTTCAGGGCGGATCTGCGCAGCAGGGCCGGCAGGCGATCCAGGGCGAGCAGCGCGTCATCGACCGCCCAGAGCAGCGGCATCGCGTCGAGCGACTCCACCCGCTGCACGGCCTCGATCCGCTCGGGGGCGAGCGCCTTGGCCAGCTCGGCGACGCGGTCCATCCCGGCGGGCGTCAGCAGATTCGGGTCGTCGTACATCACGAAGACGAAGTTGTCGTCGCCGAATGTCGCGGCCGCCTTCTGGTAGGCCGCCATATCCGGATCGTCCTCGGCGAAGAACGAGTGGATCGACTGCTCATAGCCGACGCGACGGCCCCAGAGCGCCAGCGCCACGGCCAGCAAAAGCGCCGTGCCGAAGGTCAGATAGCGAGCGGCCAGAAGGGTGCGGATCACGGAAGGCTCCATCCTGGGGCGGCGGGGGTCTGCGATCAGAGGATCTCGGCAACGGCCACGGCCACCCCCGGCAGGGCCAGGATGTCGGCGACGTCGCCGCGCCGGAGGACCCGCATTTCCCGGTAAGTCCCGTCAGGCTGCGGGCCGCGGTAGACTTCCAGGCAGTCGTCCACCAGGTTGACGATCCAGTACTCGGCGATGCCGGCCTCGGCGTAGATCGATCTCTTGATGGTGCGGTCGTCGTCGAGCGACGAGTCGGAGACCTCGGCGATGAGGAAGATATCCGGCGGACGGGGATGGCCGGTTTCGTAGCAATCCGCGCGCTCCCGCACGACGGACAGATCCGGCTCGGGCTCGCTGTCGGGGAGGCGGATCGGATCCTGGATACCCAGGATCGCGCGGCCGGGGATCTGTGGGCCGATGACCTGATTGAGTCGCTTGATGGATGCTGAATGCCTGGGTCCGATCGGCATCTTCGCGATGATCTCCCCGCGGATGAGCTCGACACGATCGTTCTCGGTCAGGACCCCGAGCCGGATCATCTCCTCGTAGTCATCCACCGAGTAGCGCGTGATGGCCATCGCGGCACTCCGCTCGCGTTCAGGAATCCTGCCCCTCGGCCGAGAGGTTTGAGTCGATTCTACTGGCCCGCGACATCTGGGACGAGAGCAAAGGGCGCCGCGTGGGGGTCCCCGGCGGACACGTCAGGCTCGCGAGGCCCCGGCCTCGCAGCGATCGCAGTGGCCGCAGGTGGAAACGTCGGCGTCCTCGTCGCCGAAGTAGTCGAGCAGGTAGCGCCAGCGGCAGCCGCGGGACTCGGCGTAGTCCACCAGGCGCTGGAGCTTGAGCCGGTCGCGCGCGTCGCGGTCCTCGTAGTCGCGGACCAGGCGCGCCAGGTCGTCGCGGGATAGATCGGGCTGGAGCAGGTGCAGGTGCCCCAAGAGGTCCTCCTTGACCACGCCCTTGGAGCGGAGCAGCGACATCGCCAGCTTCATGCGGGACTTCGGCAGCGGCGAGATCGCCTGGACGTCCTCGAGCCGCGGGGTGTCGTCGGCGATCCGCCGGAGCGCATGATGGGCGTTGACCAGATCCTCGGCGTCGGGATAGCGCCGGCTCTGGAAGAAGCTGTGGAGCTTCCTGTCATCGGGCGCGTAGAGCAACGTGCAGCGCGCGGGGTCGCCGTCGCGGCCGGCGCGGCCGAATTCCTGGTAGAACGCCTCGACGGTGCCGGGCAGGTTGGCGTGGATTACGTATCGGATGTCGGGCTTGTCGATCCCCATGCCGAAGGCGTTGGTCGCGACCATGATCGGCACCTCGCCGCTCATGAACCGGTCCTGATTCGCCGCGCGGTCGGCGGCCTTCATCCGCCCGTGATAGGACGTCGCGTCGAAGCCCAGGCCCTGGAGGTACTCGGTCAGCTCGCCGACGGCCTTGACCGTCGCGACGTAGATGATTCCGTTGCCGGACTCGCGGGCGAGCAGCTCGGAGAGCCGCTCGCGGCGGGTTTCCTCGTCGGGCGCGGGCAGGACCTCGAGGTGCAGGTTGGACCGGTAATAGCCGGTGTGGACGATCTCGGCGTCGGGGATTCGGAGCTGGCGGAGGATGTCGTCGACGACCTCGTCGGTCGCGGTGGCCGTCATCGCCATGACGGTGGGCCGCCCGAGCTCCTCGATCACGGTGCCCAGCTCGAGGTAGTCGGGGCGGAAGTCGTGCCCCCACTGGCTGACGCAGTGCGCCTCATCCACGACGAACAGGCCGATCGGCGTGCGCCTCAGGAGCGAGCGGAACTCGCGGTTGGCCAGTTGCTCGGGGGTGGTGTAGACGAACTCCTTGCCGCGACGGCCCAGCGATTCCTCGGCCTCCTGCCGCTCGCGCGCGCTCATCGTGCTGTTGAACGCGACCGCGCTGATGCCCTTCTCCGCCAGGGACTCGGTCTGGTCCTTCATGAGCGCGATCAGCGGGCTGATCACGACCGTTGAGCCGTCCATCACCAGCGCGGGGAGCTGGAAGCACAGGCTCTTGCCCGAGCCCGTGGGCATCAGCGCGACGGTGTCCCGGCCCGAGAGTGCCGAGCGGACGACCTTCTCCTGACCCGGACGAAACCGCTGAAATCCGAAATGTTCGCGCAGCTTGGACCGCAACCCCGTAGCGGGAGCCGTGACGATGCTCATGGACGTGCCTCTGGAGAGTCTCGGATCGACCGCCGGGCCCTGTCGCCGCCCGCCGGAAGAGAGTGTAGCACGAATGGTGGACGAAAACTCATAGAGCAAATCACGAGCCATTCGCGCCGAGGCATACACTCGTCACG
>DAIDHB010000266.1 GCA_027452145.1 Planctomycetales bacterium | reverse complement strand
TGGAGCGCCAGGGCGTTCCAGATCATGCCGAGCGGCTGCCAGCCGCCGATCGACTCGCCGGGCCGCCGGGCGCCTCGGGGAGCACCCAGGTACTCATACGACTGGCGGTGGCCCTGGTAGATCTCGACCATCGGCTCGAAGCGCGGATCGGTGTCGCGCCAGTCGGTCCCCATGCCGGTGGCCGAGGTGTGCGAGGCGCAGATGCCGTCGTGCTCCTTGAGGTAGTCGTACAGCATCAACGTGTCGGCGTCCTCGACGCCGCGCGGGCCGACCAGGCGGGGCAGGGTGCGCACGCCCCGGCGGGCGAACATCACGTTGCGGTGGCCGTGGGGATAGGCGTTGCTCCGCTCGTAGCAGTACATGGGCGTGAACGTCGGCGAGTGGGTGTACAGGTCGGTGGTCTTCTGGACGAGCCACCAGGTGTATTCCTTGCCGCCGCCGTTGTCGTGGTCGCCGTCGCCGATCCACTCGAGGCCGGCGGCGTCGATCGCGTAGCGCCAGAGGTCCTCGAGCGCGCCGTCGGCGCCGCCGTCGGCCGAGACCTCGGAATGGCGGTGGAACTCGCCGCGGAGCAACTGGTAGGTCTTGCCCGCCGCCTCGACCCGGTACGCTCGGATGCGGCTCAGGTCGTCGGCCTCCTGGGGATGGACTTCGGGGGCGGGGTCGGCGATGGGACGATCTTCGCTGAGGCGGGGCGCCTCGTACGGTCCAGGCGGCCCGACGAGCGCCGAGACCTCGAGGTCGACGTTGAAAGTCTCGGGCATTGTGCCCTGGTTGGTGTTGTACCGACGCGCACGATCGGGGCTGAAGAGCCGCTCGCGGCGCAGGCGGCCGTCGGTGCTGTAGAATGCGAGCAGCGGCGAGCCCAGCGGCTGCACGAGCGCGGGGCGGCCGTCGAGCGTGCCGTCGCTGCGGGTGAGTGGCCGGGGCGGCGACCAGCCCGAGGCCGAGAGCGAGGTGGCGTACTCGATCCAGACGCCGCCGACGACCATCACGGCGTTGTTGCCCCAGACCGCCTCTTGCCGGTGGCGGAACGTGAGCCAGGGCCGGCCGTCGCGGTCGACGGCGATGCGCGGGAATGCGTTCATGGGGTGGACGGGGCGATCGGCGTGTTCGACAGGATCCGCGGCGCGCAGCACGCGGCCGCCGTCGACGCAGGCGACCACGACCTTCGCCTCGCGATAGAGGCTCGAGCCCGGCCCCTGGACCAGGTTCACTGCGTCCTTGCCCCAGTTCGATGAGCGCTCCTCATACGCGACCCAGACCCGACCGGTGGGATCGGCGGCGATCGTGGGCCGGGCCTCGTAGGCCGGCGTCGAGGCGACCTTCACAGCCGTCGCGAGCGTGCCGTCGGCCTGGCGCGAGCGGAGAATCACGTCGTAATTGCCCGATGCGTAGCTGTCGAACGCGACGTGAACGCGCCCGGCGTTGTCGGCGGCGATGCTGGGGGACCACTCGTTCGCGGGCGTCTCGCTGACGTTGACGGGTTCCGAGGCGAGCTTGCCGCCCCTGTCGACCGGCGCCAGCAGGATGTCGGCCTGCTTGCCGTCCCACGCCTGCCAGGCCGCCCAGACGACGCCGTCGCGGGCGGTGGCCAGCACGACCTCGGCGTCGGCGCCGGGGCGCTCGACCAGCCACCCCTCGGCGATCACGGCGCGGGTGTTCGGGTCGATCCGGCGGGCGAAGACGTCCCAGTCGTCGCCGTGCTTCTCGGTCCAGGCGACGACGAGGCTGCCGTCGCCGGCGCGGGCGATGGCCGGGTGCCAGACGTCTCGGTTTCCCTCGGTCAGTTCGAAGGGTGATTCGGTCTGGCCCGGGCGGAAGTGGACGAGGCGCACCCGGTCGCCGCCGCCTTGCGGGCGGAACTCGGCGAATTGCTTCGGACGCTCGGTGAACGCGGGGAGGGTGTCCGGTCCGAAGGGCAGGTGCTCGACGTAGACGACCCACGCGCCGTTTCCGCCGTCGGCGACGGCGGCCGGGAAGTCCTGCTGGAGCGGGCCCTCGACGAGCGGGGCGTGCGGGTACACGCGCTGCGCCGAGGTGCGGCCGTTGAGCAGGCTGACCGTCGATCCGTCGGCCAGCCGGTCGAGGGCCAGCTCGAAGTTGCCCTGCGCGGTCTCGACCGAGAGCTTCGCGCCGGCGGCGTCCTTGACGGAGACGACGACCCCGTTGGGGAACACCGGCGAGCCGAACGTGCCGGGCCCGGTGGGCCGCTGGCCGGCGGCCTTCTTCATCGCGGCCTTGGCCCTTGGGGCGGCCTTCTTCGCGGCGGCCTTCTTGGTAACGGCCCGGCGGACCAGGCAGCTCTGCGTCTTCCACGAGTCGGCGCCGGTGATCTCGTCCCCTTCGCGGAATCGTACGCCCTCAACGGCGACGACCTGGCCCCTGTCGAGGCGGACGCGCCCGCTCCAGTCCTGCGCCTTCTGGTCGCCGATCCCCAGCATCAGCCGGACGGCCGTGACGCCCGGATCGAGCGGGCGGGGTGCCGCGCCTCCAGGGGCCTGGCGGGCGCTCGAGACGGAGAGTCCCGCGACGACGGTGAGCGTCGTGGCAACGGCGGCGATCAGTCGGGCCTTCGACATGAGGGTCACCTCCGAGATCAGGGGTCCTGGGTGGTCTCGTCGCGATTCGAGGCGTTGGGGTCGGCCGCGAGCGGCACCGGCGGGCCTTCCGGCTCCTGGTACGTCGCGGCGGCGCCGGGCAAGTTCGGTGGTACGTGGTCGCGGGCGGTCTCGACGTCGGCAATCGACCAGCCCGAACCCTCGCGGACGAGCCGGAACGTCTGCCGCTCGACGTGGTCGAGGTACGTCGATTCGACGGTCACGCGCGCGGCGGCGGTGCCGCGATTCTCGGGTTCCGGCTCGAACGTCGCGTGGCTCCTGCGCGCCCGGGCGGCCCGGCGCAGCTCGTCGGCCAGCTCCGATCGACCGCGCTCGTCCGTCTGCTGCTGGAGTCTGGCGCGCGCCGGGCCTGAGAATGCGGCGAGGTAGGCATCGACGTCGCCACGCGCGGCGTCGGCCAGCAGGGTCTCGACCCGTTCCGACGCGCCGGTCAGATCGGAGTCGGAAGTCCCACCGGGCGATGCTGCCGGCGCGAGGACAACCGTCGAGCCGGTTTGCGCCCGTCCGAGCCATAGCACCGCGCCCATGATGGCGACCGCGGCGATCGCGCTGGCGACGCGCTTCATCGCGGGCCTCCTTCCGCGGGCGCTGTCGGTGCCCGGGACCCGGCGGCCTCGGCCTCCGGCCCCGTCGGCCGGCCCAGGCCGTCGTCGAGCAGCCCGATGTCGAGATCCTGGCCTGGCGCGACGATCACCTTGCGGCGGAAGCGCGGGAGCAGCTCGGCGAGCGATTCGAGGAGCAGGCGGCTGCGGGCGGAGTCGGGCGCCTTGCGGGCCTCGGCGAGGACGCGGGTGAACCGCTCGGCCTCGCCCTTCGCCGGCTGGACGAGGCGCTCGGCGCGGCCAGCGGCGGTGTCGGCGATCTCGACGGCGCGTCCGGCGGCCTCGGCCCGGGCGCGGTCGCGGTACTCCTCGGCGCGGGTGACGGCCTGACGGCGGTCGCTCCGCGCCCGGGCGGCGTCGGCGAACGCCGGGGCCACCGCCGCCGGTGGCGCCACACGACCCAGCCGCACCGCCACGACCGAGACCCCCAGGCCGCTCCGGTCCGCCTGCTGCTGGATCGAGCGCGTGAGGCCATCGGCCAGCTCGGCGCGGCCAGTGGTGAGCAGCTCGTCGATCCCGCGGTGCGAGATCGCCCGCGCCGTCGCGGCCTCAGCGACCGCTCGGAGGTTCGATTCCGCGTCGGCGGCGCGGAAGAGGTACGCGACCGGTTCGCGGATGCGGTACTGCACCAGCACTTCGGCCGCGACGAGGTTGAGGTCGCCGGTCAATGAGTCGGACGCGTCGGCGTCGGCGCCGCGTGCCAGGGGCGCGGCCGTCGCCCGGTCGACGCCGATGGCCAGCGTGCGGGTCTGCTGGACCTTTACCCGGTTGACCCGGTCGAGGCCGATCGGCAGGCCCCAGTGCAGGCCGGGCTCCCAGGGCTCACGCAGGACGGCCCCGAACCGGCGGACGATACCCACCTCGTCGGGCTGGACCATGGTCAGCCCGGTGGCGGCGTAGCCAGCCAGCAGCAGGAGGACGGCCGGGATCGCCCAGCGTTTAGCCCTCATGGGCGGCCTCTCTTTGGCCGGGACGGCGCTTCCACCCTGCCGTCCCTTGGTTCGGCGCCGAGGACCGAAGGTCCGGCCGGGCCGCTGGCGGCCACGGGCGAACTCTCGCGGTCGCGATCGGGCTTCATGGCGGGCGGGTCGGGGACGCCGCGAGTCAGCAGGCGGAGGAACGGGCTATCGGCCGAGAGGACCAGCGTCGTGCGGGCGTCGAGCGCGGCGCGGTAGGTCTCGAGGGTCTTGAGGAACTGGTAGAAGGCGGGATCAGCGGCCTGGGCCTCGTTGAGGATACGCGCGGCCTCGGCCTCGCCCTGGCCGATGACCCGGGCGGCCTCGGACTCGGCGCGGGCGATGACGGCGGCGCGCTCGCGGTCAGCGGCGCTGCGGATCGTACGCGCCTGGCTTTCGCCCTCGGCCCGGGTCGCGGCGGCCACTCGCTGCCGCTCGGACCGGATCTGTTCGAAAACCGCGGGGCGGACATCGGGCGGGTAGTTGAGCCGCCGCAGGCGGATCGCCACGATCTCGAGGCCATACTCGGACGCGGCCTGCTCGGCGACGCGGTCTGTCAGGGCGTCCATCATCGCGTCGAGCGGCGACGGCTCGCCGACGGCGACGAGCTGCCCCAGCTCGCGGCCGCCCAGCTCGGCGGCGAGCACCGAGGCGGCCATGTCCTCCAGCCGCGCCGAGGCGTCGGGGATCGTGCGCGCCGTGCGGAGGAACCGCTCGACATCGGCGATCCGCCAGCTCGTGTACCACGCCACTTCCAGGTTCTTCTTGTCGCGCGTCAAGAGCTCGCGTGGCGGCGGCGTGTCGAGCTGGAGCCGGCGGTCGAACGTGCGCACGCCCTGGTGCGGCCACTTGAAGTGCAGGCCGGGCTGGTCGACCAGGCGCACGGGTCGGCCGAACGCCGTGACGTAGGCGGACTCACCCTGGTCGACGATCACGACCGATCGAGCCAGTGCGATAGCGCCGATCGCCGCGAGCAGAGTCAGGATGATTCGAATGTTGCGTCGTCGCATGGTGCCGCTCGCTGGGTAGAAGGGTGACTTCCGATGTGACAAGAGGGGTCGGCGCATTTCGCCGGCCTGGCCCTCAATCGTCGGGCTCGGGGACGGCCAGCGCGCGGCCGAGGCGCGGGCTGATCCGTTCGGGGTCGGCGAGCCAGAGCGCGCGTCGGCCGGCGGCGCGCGGGTCGAGGATCCACTTGGGCCGGTCGGGTAGAGCGGCGGCCAGGGTCTCGCAGAGCAGGCGGAACTCGGTCAGCGCGGGCTGGCCGGCGTGGGCCGCGGCGCGGGCGAGGAACGCGGCGGATTCGCCCCGGGCGCGGGCAGACAGGCTGTCGGCGCGAGTCCGGGCGGAGTCGCGCAGCGAGTCGGCCTCGGCGAGCGAGTCCCAGTGCCGGCGTGAGGCGTCGGCGCGGGCCTGGTTGAGCGAGCGCTCGGCGTCCGAGACCGCCGTGGCGACGTCGCGATACGAGGGCACGACCTCGCGCGGCGGGTGGGCGTCGACCAGCCGCACCCGGTCAACCTGCACGGGCAGGCCCGACCTGGCTAGCCGATGCGCGAGGGCCTGCGCCAGGTTTGATTCGACCTCGCGGCGCCCGGCGACGAGAATCGTGGAGGAAGGCGTTCGGCCGGCAACCTCGCGGCACACGGACTCGGCCGCGGCGGCGACGGTCGAATCAACGTCCGCCACGCCGAACAGCAAGCGGGGCAGGTCGGTCGTGCCGTAGTGGTACTCGACCGCAACGCCCAGCTCAACGATGTCCTCGTCGCCCGTGAGATAGAGCGCCGAGTCGTCGCGGCCGCCGCCGTGGGTCGAGCCCCAGCCGATCGCGGGGTCGGAGTCACCGCCCGCCGGGCCCGGAGCCAGGCCGACGCGCACGACCCGCACCCGGTCGGGCTCGACGGTCGCGATGGTCTCAATCGGCGAGGGCCAGCGCACGTGCAGGCCAGGCCCAAGCACCGGAGGCTGGAACTGGCCGAATCGGCGGACGACGCCGACCTGATCGGGACCGACGATCGTGATCCCCGATCCGAGGTAGGCGAGGACCGCGACCGCGACGGCGGCCCGGATGAGGATGCGGCGGTGATGGCGGAGTGCAGTTGAGAGCGACGCGGGCGTGCAAATGCGGCACGCGGCGATGACCGGCGCCGTCGCGCGAATCATCCCCAGCGATTGCCAGCGCTCGAAGCCCAGGATCCGGATGGCGCTCAGGATCACCAGCAGCGAGCCGATCTGGTGCAGCACCGCGGCGGCGATGGGACCGAGGACGCGCAGGCCGGCCAGCAGGATGGCGACGCTGTTGAGACCGAAGGCGAAAAGGAGGATGTTCTGCCGGATGACGTGGACCGTATGGCGCGCCAGGCGGACCGACGCGGGCAACCCGGCGAGCGGGTCGCCCATCAGGACGATCGAACCGGCCTCGGCGGTCAGGTCGCCGCCAACGCCCGCGATCGCGAGGCCGACGTCGGCACGCGCCAGCGCGGGGGCGTCGTTGATGCCGTCGCCGATCATCGCGACGACGCGTCCCTCGGCGCGGCGGCGGTCGACCCACTCGGCCTTGTCGGCCGGGGTCAGCTCGGCCTCGACGTTCTTGATGTGGACCTTGCGCGCGACGGCGGCCGCCGGCGCGGGGCGGTCGCCGGTCAGGACAGTGAGGTCCTTGAGGCCCAGGTGCTTCAGGTCGTGGACGATGTCGTGCGCGTTGCGACGCACGCGGTCCCGCGCGCCGACCAGGCCGACGATCGTCCCGTTGTGGGCCACGATCAGCGGCGTCTGGCCCGCGCGGTCCAGCGATTCGAGGGCCGATTCGACTTCGGGCGAGAGCGGGATCCCCTGCTCGCGGAACAGCCGCGCATTGCCGACGAGGACGCGGCAGGTGCTGGTCGAACCATCGGCGTCGTCCAATCTCAAGGTCGCCAGGACCCCCGCGCCGGGATGGGCCTGGAAGTCCTCCGGTTGCGGCGGCTGGAGCCCCGACGATCGGGCGGCGTCGACGAGCATCCGGGCCAGGGGATGCTCGCTCGCCTGCTCGGCGGCGGCGGCCAGGCGGAGGACCGAGTCGCGGGCAACCTCGGGCGACGTGCTCGCCCCTTCCGCCGGAAATGCGATCACCTCGCCCAGTTCGGGCTTTCCCTCGGTCAGCGTGCCGGTCTTGTCGAAGGCGACGGCGTCGACCCGCGCAAGGGCCTCGATGGCGGCGCCTCCTTTGACCAGCACGCCGAGCCGCGCCAGCCGGGCGGTGGCGGCCAGGACGGCCGTGGGCGTCGCCAGCACCAGGGCACACGGGCAGGCCACGACCAGGACCGCCAGCGCGGGCATCAGGTCGATCGTCGGGCGAGTCCCGACCGTCCAGCGCCACAGGACAAGTCCATTGGTGGCGAGGAACACCAGGCCCGCCGCAATCAGCACCGCGGGCAGGAACCGCCGGGCGTAGCGGTCGGCCGTGCGCTCGATCGGCGAGCGGTTGCGATGGGCCTCGCCCAGCAGGCGGAACACCTGGCCGAGCGTGGTGTCGGCGCCCAGGCGTTCGGCCCGCACCACCAGCCGGCCGAACTGGTTGATCGTGCCGGTGTAGACCGGGTCGCCCTCGCCCTTGTCGACCGGCATCCCCTCGCCGGTGAGCACGGCCTGGTCGACGGCCGATCGGCCTGAGACGACCGTGCCGTCGGCAGCGATCCGCTCGCCGGGGCGGACCACGACCTCGTCGCCGACCGCAAGGGACTCGGTGGCGACCTCGACCTCCTCGCCGTCGCGGAGCACGCGCGCCGTGCGCGGGTACACATCGAGCAGCGAGCCGATCGCACGCTTCGCCCGGTCGAAGGCCACGCCCTCGAGGCATTCGCCCACCAGCGCGATGAAGACGACCTCGGCCGCGACGAAGGTCTCGCCCAGCAGCGCCGCGGCCACGCAGGCGATCGCCAGCGCGACGTCGGCGCCGATGGACCGCTCGAGCAGGCCCAGGATCGCCAGGTACACCACGCGACCGCCGCCGATCACCGCCGCGATCAACGAAAGCGGTACGCCGAACGGCCGCTGCCACGGGCTGCCCAGCAGGCCGAGGACCAGGTCGGCCGCGATCAGCACCCCAACAAGGGTTGTGACGCCGACCAGGGTTCGCTGCTCGGCCTCCGGGTCGTGATCGTGGTGGTGATGGTCGTGATCGTGGTGGTGATGGTGGTCGTCGTGTGCGTGCGAGGGCGAGCCGGGCAGGCCGAGTCCCATCTCGTCGGGGCGATACTCGCGGTGCATCGGCCGGCCCCTTGCTTTTCAGGTGGTCTCGATGGGAGATTCGGGGGCGCGGCGGACGCGGATCCGGCCTGGGGCGTCGGGGTCAATCGAGCCGACGACGGCCGCGTCGTGCAGCCCGTGGTAGCGGAGGTGCCTCACGACGTCGGCGGCGTGCGTCCCCGGCAGGGCGGCGAGGAGCCCGCCGGAGGTCTGGGCGTCGCAGAGCAGGAGCTGCTCCCACTCGGCGAGGCCGGGGTCGTAGTCGACCCACTTCGACAGAAATCGGCGGTTGGCGTGGGTGCCGCCGGGGGCGACGCCGGCCTGGACGTATTCACGGGCGGCCGGGAGCACGGGGACCAGGTCGTTCCAGATCGTCGCCGACACGCCGCTGGCGGCCGTGATGTTCCGCAGGTGGCCCAGCAGGCCGAACCCGGTGATGTCGGTCATGGCGTGCGCACCGGCCGCGGCCATGACCACGGAGGCATCGCGGTTGAGGGTGGTCATGACGGCGAGGGCCTCGCGCACGGCACCCCTGGGATCCTCGTCACGCTTGGCGGCGGTCGTGATGATACCCAGGCCCAGCGGCTTGCTGAGCACCAGGAAGTCGCCCGGCCGGGC
>DAIDHB010000265.1 GCA_027452145.1 Planctomycetales bacterium | reverse complement strand
ATCAGGGTTCGCCTGACGGTCCGGGGGGCTGACGCCCCCCGGCTACGTCCTGATGCCCACTTCGTGGGCTTCCGGCACCGACTCGAACCTCCATCTCTCGCCCGTGCGCCATGCAACCGCAATGCGCTCTAGACTACGCTGGCTCGACAGGAAGCGGGAATACAAGGAATGACCCGGTTGACCGGCATGATCATGGTCGGAGAGCAACTGGCGCCGGCCATCGATGTCGGAGTGGGCGGTCCATGCCAACGCTGACGTCCGCCCATCAGGCTCGACGCGGACGGTGACCGGCGGCATCGTCATGCCCGGACAAACCGGTGGCCGGGCTGCCTGCGGACCATCCGCTTCATCTCGAGCACGCTGAGGGTCGCCATGACCTGCGCGGCGGTGAGGCCCGTGGCGGCGATCAGGTCGTCGACTCCGGTCGGCGTGTCGTCGAGGCGGCCCAGGAGCGAGCGCTCGACGTCCGTGAGGGCCAGCTCGGCCGGGTGCCGCACGGGCGGCTCGTCGGGCGCGGGGCGGACCTCCTTCACCAGCGGCCCGAGCTCCTCGAGGATGTCGTCGACGGTCTCGACGAGCCTCGCGCCGTCGCGGATCAGGCGATGGCAGCCGCGGCTGCTGAGGCTGTCCACCGGGCCCGGCACGGCGAAGACCTCGCGGTTCTGCTCCATCGCATGGTGGGCCGTCGACAATGACCCACTCCGCGGCGTCGCCTCGACCACGACGACGCCCAGGCTCAGCCCGGCAATCACGCGGTTGCGCTGCGTGAACAACCCGGCGAGAGGCGACTGACGCATCGGCATCTCGCTCAACATCGCCCCGCCTTCGGCCACGGCGCGGGCGAGGTCCTCGTGCTCGGGCGGATAGACCGTCGCCAGCCCATTGGCGAGCACGGCGAGCGTGCGGCCGCCGGCCTTCAGCGCGCCGCGGTGGGCGGCCGCGTCGATACCGCGCGCCAGGCCCGACACGACCGTGATCCCCACCCGGGCCAGCGCCCCGGCCAGCCGCTCGGCCACCCGCGCCCCGTAGGGCGTGCAATGCCGCGATCCGACCACCGCCACGGCGAGCTGGTCCCTCGGCTCGACCTGACCTTTCACATAAAGCAGGCTCGGCGGGTCGGGGATGTTCTCGAGAGATGGCGGATACCCGGGATCGCCGCGGGGGACGATCGTGACGCCCATCCGGCGGCACAGGTCAAGCTCGGCCGTGGCGTCGTGCTCACGCTCGGCCTGCGCGATCCGCTCGGCCAGCTTCGGGCCGACGTTCGTCACGGCCCGGAGGTTGGCCAGACTCGCCGACAGCACCCGGCCCGCCGATCCGAATTTCGCCAGGAGCGCCCGGGCGGTCTGCGGCCCGACGCCCGGCACCATCGTCAGCCGGATCAGGTCGAGCAGCTCGTCGTCCGACGCCGCCCCGGTCTCGCTCGGCCCCTCCGCCATCCTCGGCCCCTTCCCCGTTCAGACTGTCGCCAGGACCGCGCGGACCTCGGCGGCCTCGGGCCCGTCGGTGAGCTCGACCCGGCCGATCGCGCGCGGCAGGACGAAGCGAATGCGTCCGCCCCGATTCTTCTTGTCGCGGGTCATCGCGTCGATCAGCCGGTCGGCGTCGAGGCCCGGCGCGGCAGTCGGCAGCCCCAGGCGCACGAGCAGCCGCTCGATCCGGCCGACGGCGTCCGGCCCGATCCAGCCCATTCGCTCGGCCAGCCGGGCCTCGGCCGCCATGCCGACGGCCACGGCCTCGCCGTGCTGATACGGTCCGTCGTAGCCGGCCACCGCCTCGATCGCGTGGGCGACCGTGTGCCCGAAGTTCAGCACGGCCCGCAGCCCGGTCTCCTCGCGCTCGTCGCGCTCGACCACCGACGCCTTCAGCCGGCAGCTCCGCGCGACGATCGACCGCAGCGCCCTGGGGTCGCGCGCCAGGATCGCCTCGACCTGATCCTCCAGCTCGTCGAAGAACTCCGGGTCGAGGATCACGCCGTACTTCACCACCTCGGCCAGGCCGCACCGCAGCTCGCGATCGGGCAGGGTTCGCAGGGTCTCGGTGTCGACCCAGACGCCGCTCGGCTGGTGGAACGCGCCGATGATGTTCTTGGCGCCCGGGTGATTCACGCCGACCTTGCCGCCGACCGAACTATCCACCTGCGCCAGCAATGTGGTGGGGACCATCAGCAGCGGGATGCCCCGCGCGTACGTGGCCGCGGCGAAGCCCGCCAGGTCGCCGACGACTCCGCCGCCCAGTGCGACGACCGCCGTATGCCGATCGGCCCGCATCCGCACCAGCGCGTCGTAGAGGCCGGCAGCGCCCTCGAGCGACTTGCTCGCCTCGCCGGGCGGCACCACCGCCAACGTCGTCGCGATGCCGACGGCCTCAAGCCCCTCGCGGTAGGCCTGCGGCAACCCCAGGTCGACCAGATGCGCGTCGGTCACGAGCAGCGCCGAGCGGCACGAACGGCCCGCCCAGCTCGTTTCGAGCGAGCCCCGCGCGAACGCGCCGAAATCCCCGGCGCGGCCGCTGACCACGCGCACCTCGTACGAGCGCGGGCCCAGCGCGACCGGCACGCGAATCTCTGTCTCAACCTGCACTTCTTTCATCCGCCACCTCGGTACGGTCCAGAACCATCGCCGACCCAATGTAGCACGGCCGAGCCGGGATCGGAATGCCGACCGTCGTGATCATCCGCACCCGTGGCGGCCCCTCCGACGCCGCCGGAAAAGCAGACCCTCAACGCCCACCTCGCGAGGCGATCCCGCCGGGATTCAGGGGACGGATTCCTCCGGCCGGCCGACCTGGAAATAGGCGTCGTTTGTTGTCCCCGCGCCAACGCCCGAGTCGGCGGCGAACACGAGGCGGACACGGTAAGAGCCCGTCCTCGACACGTCGAACCAGTCGCCCACTTCCAGTCGCATCGCGTCGAGGGTTTCGAAAGGCGCCATCGGCCTCGTGGCCGCGTCGGCGTCGAAGCGGCCCGTCCGTCTGGGCTTCAGCTCCTCGGTGCGCCCGCTGTCCTGTCCGGGAAGGGGGGCGCCGCGCGGCGGCGTGAAGTAGACGGCCAGCGTCACCCCGCGCCGCAGGACCGGCCGCCCGTCGGCACCGGCGCGGAGGAACTCCGTCGGCGCGGTGTTCTCGACCCCGCGGCGATTGCGGAGCCTCACGATCATGCGAACGGGCTGACCCGGCTCATACGGGGCGGGATGCCCGTCTTCGGCCTCGATCCGCGCGTCCAGGCCGCCCGGCAGTTGCGACCAGTCGTTGCGGTACCGATTGGGCGTGAGCTCGATCTCGGCGGCCGGCACCCGGGCGATGATGTTGCGTCCGACGAAGCCGAGATACCGCTCCCAGCGGTCTCCGCGACGGACCTCCTCGGCCTGCCAGATCCAGCCGAGCTGATCGAAATCGCGGAATGTGGTCCGATCGCCCCGCATCCGCTCGATCGGGAACTCCTTCAGCGTGACCCACCGCGCCAAAAACGGCCGCTCCGGCACCTGGAACGGCCGCCGCTCGGCCTTGCCCTCGCCCTCGAGCGAGAAGATGGCCCGCCCCGCGCGGACATCCTCGGGCGTCGCAGGGTGATCGAGCCGGGGAAACGCCAGGTGGGCCCGCGCTTCGGGGAAATCCCGTTCGCCCGATGGTGGGGCGGCCGTGAATCGTTCGCCATATTTCCGCAGGTAGTCCGCGCAGGCCGCGACCGCGCGGTCGCGGCGGGCCTCCGGCCAGTACAGCTCGCAACGCGGCGAGCCCTCGATCCCCGAGATCAGCCAGGCGATGTGATCGCAAACCCGGAACGGCCGATCCACACCCTGTTCGACCTCGTCCAGATCAGGCCGGTCCAAGCTGTAGCTCCCGTTCCCGCCGTCGTCCAGCGTGTACGCGAACGAGCGACGATCGCTCCTCCGGACCGTCCCGTTCCGGGACCGATCGCGCAGCGCGGCGATCACGGCTGTGCGGAAGGCCTCGACCCGAAGCAGCGGCGAGGTCATCAGGCCCCTGGCGTTGAAGGAGAGCGCCCGGGTGCTCCCCGGTGCGCGAAAGAGGCTCAACCAGGGCGATTCCGGGTCGGTGAACAGCCATTTTGCGGCGTCGCGGATCTCCGGATCATCGGGATAGGCCCACAGCGGCTCGAAGCATTGAAACCCGTGGTTCTCCAGCTCCCTCGGCCGGCACTTGCGGATCCAGGCGGCATACTCGCCGAGGGCCTCGCGATCGCCCGTCTTCGCGCGGATCATGGTGAACTGGACCACGAAGCGGGACATCGACTGGTCGAGCTGGTTCGCCTGATTGCGCTTGATCTCCATGTCCTCGCCGCAGCCGGTCATGAGCGCCCGCAGGATCGGCAGGGCGGCCTTCTCGTCCCACACGAGGAGATCCATCGCCATCTCGCAGGCGCGGTAGAGCTCGATGTTTGGGTGTTGCAGCGGGTTGCCGGATTCGGCGACGGCGGCGATCCTCCGGACCAGCAAGGCCGAGACCGACGGATCGCGCCCGGCTCTCAGCTCCTCGCCCTTCATCGGAGGTCGGATGTGCGTGATCTGCTCGCGAAAGGCGGTGCGACCGTTGAAAGCGGGACCGGTTTCGTCGCGCGGCTGGACGATGTGGGCGGCCGCCTCGAGCCAGCGATCGCGCCCCGCGTCGTCGTCGCTCAGGAGGCGATACCAGCGATCCATCGGCGACACGCTGCGGTTCTTCGCCCAGAACGCACGCAACGACTGTGTCAGCTCTTTCCGTTTGGCGAGGTCCGCGTGGAACGGGTTGGAGCCGGCAGCCTGGAAATCGGCCCCCTGGAGGATGCCGGCAAGGGCGGCGAGCTCCACCTCGGCGACCGGATGGACAAAACTCGTCCCATGGCCCGACGACACCGAGCGGGTGAGCCGGGTGTCGGTCTCATACGCGTTCAGCAGCGGCTCGACGGCGGCTCCCCCTTCGGCGATCAATGCCTTCACCAGAGGGGAGTTTCCGGGATTGGCGCTGCCGGGCGAAATGAACTGCCGCTCGTTGACCTGGTCCAGGTCGCGGATCAGGGCGGCGACCCGGGCTGCGGGATCGGTCCCTCGCCGCGGGATCGGCCTTCGCGCCGGCTCGCGGGCCCGGCGTTCCTGGTCGGCCAGCAGGTCGGGGAGCTGGCGGTGCAGCGGGAAATACGACGGAGGCTGATCCTGGTAATTCGCATTGCGCGCGAAGCCCATTTCGGACGCCCGGACGTCGACGGCCTTCTCGAAGGCCAAGAGCCGCCGCGCGGCGTCGAGCGCGATCACGTCGTCGCAAAGCATGTGGGCGGAGATCAGGCGGCTATAGAGCGTTCCTCCCCATTCCTGGGCGAGCGACAGGTAGTTGACCTGATAGTCCGTCTTGCCGACGTCCCTGGCTTCGGGCGTCCAGGGCGTGGCCGCGGCGAACAGCGTCTCGGCCAGGTCGGCGCGGCCGAGCCTCAGCAACACGCAGACCTTCAACGCCGACCCGCTCTCCACGGCCGGGCCCCCGCGATCGTCGGGGCCGCTCCACCAGTAGGGAAGGGGGCGGTCGAACCGGTTCGTCTTCGCCTCGGCCGCGGCGGCCTGGTGCGCTCGACGGATCCGATCGGCCAGCGCCTGGATATCTTTGTCGAGGTCGGCCGGCGCGCCGACGGAGACCGCCGGGCGGACGACCGCATCCCAGCCGACGACGAATCGGCCGGATTCCCCCTCGCGAGGCGGGAGCACGAAGCCGTGCGTCTTGACGGTCAGCCCCTCGACGACCTCGACCTCGCGATACTCGCAGCCGCGAGGGTCGGCCAGGCCCTGCTCGAAGAGGGCCTCGGCCGCCAAGACCAGGGACCGCGGCAGCTTCGTCGCCGTCGCCGTCCAGGGTTCCTTCTGGCGGGGCGGATCCGGGATTGACTTGCCGGTGAACCTCGGCGGCGCGGGATTCTGCTGCGCCCCATCGAAGACGACCAGCGACACCAGGAGCACCACGAGGCGAAACGGCAGGATTGACGTGGGCACGGCGAGTCCTTTCTCAAGGTCGGGAGAGGTCGCAAGGAATCGCGGAATCGCGGCCGCTGAAGGTACGTCGAAGGCCCGGCCCGACCGGGCGCGGCGGGCGGGCGCCCGGCCGGATGGCTCGATGTCCGCCGTGATAGGAGTCCCCACCGCCTCGCCCGAGGTATCGGGATGGACCAGCATTGCCTCGTGGCGCCGGCCCCGGCGGCTGGCGGCCTGATTCTCACCCTGGACTCGTCACGTGCGCCGGGTCGGGCTGTTACATTGCAAGTTACCCGCCGGCCCGCCATGCCGCCACGCCGGTTCGCGGCCGGGTCGAGTCCGACCCGACCGGCCCAACCAGTCCCGGCGGTGCCCGGTCCGGGCGCGATTCCGATCCCGATCGCCGAGCCGGCCGAAGAGACGTGGACCGCGAGCCGACGGACGACGCCGGCGGCCGGCCGGGCGGAACAGGGCCGGCGGAACGGGCTGCGTCCCGCTTCGGGACGCGTCCCGAAGACCGGACCGGGCCGCGTCGGGCAGGACTGCCCGACCTACTTCGGACGGACGGCCGGACCGCGTCGGGCTGGAACACTCGCCGGGACACGGCCGCGTGACGGTTGAAACAGGTCATCCGGTCCGCCTACCCTCGGTGCGCAACGCGGACAGGGACCGCTTGATGAAAGAACGAACACCAA
>DAIDHB010000264.1 GCA_027452145.1 Planctomycetales bacterium | reverse complement strand
AGCTTCAGCGGGTCGTCGAGCTCGTAGTCGTTGTAGATCGTGGTGGACGGCGACGTGTCGTCGATCTTCCGCAGGTCGAGCCAGTAGTCGGTGAACGCCTCGACGAAGCGGCGCGCCTTCGGATCGTCGAGCATGCGCCCGGCCTGCGCGCGCAGCACCTCGGGCCGGTTCAGCTCGCCGCGATCGGCCAGGGCCCGTAGCATGTCGTCGGGGGTCGAGTTCCACAGGAACAGGGCCAGTCGCGTGGCCAGGGCGTTCCCGTCCAGCCGGCCCGGCCTCTCCTCGACGAACACGAAGCCGGGCGACGACAGGACCGCCGTGTAGGCGGCGAGCATCGACCGCGTGAAGCCGGAGCCCTGTCGGAACTGGTCGTCGAACAACCCCAGGAACCGTCGGACGTCGGCCTCGTCGACCGGCCGGCGATAGGCCGCCTTCAGGAAGGATCGCAACAGCCGCTCGGCGTCCTCTCGCGGCGCGCCGGACTCGACTTCATACAGCACCTCGCGCACCGCGCCTCGCCCAAATCCCCGCGGCCCGCGCGGCCCGCCGCCGGCGCCACCTCTGGTCACCGAACCCGGGCCGGCCGGATCGCCGGAAACGACCTCGAGCGGTACGCCGGTCCGTGCGTCCTTCGACGGCACCATCCGCAACTGGCCGAACAACCTCTCATAGCCCGACCCGCCGGGCGGGTCGTCGAAGAACGGGCCCTCGACCTCGATCCACTGGACGGCATAGCCCGGCATGCCGTTCTCGGTCGCGAGAGGATTGACATACTGCTCGTCCGTGCCATTCACCCGCGTGCGAAACAGACGCAAGCCGTCCGTCCGCACGACCTCGCCGGGCAGCAGGAAGACCTCGATCTCGCCCACCGTCGGTGCCGGCGTGAAATCGACGGCGCCGATCGGGCGGGTCTGGCCACCGCCGCCCGCGTACACGCCGATCGGTTCGTTGCGCCGACCGGGGTAGACCTCGTCCAGGTTCGGGCGGTGCCACAGGAGCGTGTGATAGACCGGCGCCTTCGCGGCCCCCTGCCCTTCGTAGAACCATCGCGCCACCCCGCCGCCGGCGACCCAGATCGTGTAGCCGGCGATCCGCAGCTTGTATCGCCCCGCGACCGGCGCCCGCCAGCCGCCCCAGCTATAGCCGCCCGCATCGCTGAAGATGCTCGACACCTTGCCGACCGCCTCGCGATCCCGCGTGGCGGGGCTGGTCGCCGGGGCCCGGCCGGCGCGCACGTCTGGCTGGGCGTGCGAGTCGAGTACGGGGAACGACAGCCGGTCGGGCAGCGTCCCGTTCTCGCGCGGCCACCAGTTGCGCAGGCTCCGCTCGTCGCGAGCGTAGAGCCTGCGGGTCGTCCTCGCCGGACGCTCGAGGTGCGCCCCCATCGCCAGCCGCATGGCGTGGTCGGCCGCCTCCATGAACCGGGCGATCTGGAGGTAGGAGACGTCGAGCGCCTCGCCGCTCTTGTTGAAGTGATGGGCCTCGCCGTCCTCGGGCAGCCGGTCGGCGATCCGCGCCCATGGGACGCCGAGCAGGTCACGCAGGGCGTTCTCATACTCATGGCGATTGAGCCGGCGCTGGATCGCACGGCCCTCGCCGGCCAGGGCCGCGCGCTCCGCCTCGACGATCGACCGCGCAAGGCCCCCGATAAAGGCGTCCTGCTTCGCCCCGTCGGGCCGGGGCCGACTCCGGGGCGGCATCTCACCGGCCTTCACCCGATCATGCACCTTGACCCAGACGGCCAGGTTGGCGGGATCGCCCGGGACGAACTCCAGGCCCGTCAGGTCGAGTCGGCCCTTGCTGTCCACCTCGTTGTGACAACGAGTGCAATGCTCGTCGAGAAAGGCTCGGTCGGGCGCGGCGGATTCGGCCGCGCCGAGCGACCGGGCGGTGAGCACCGCGACCGCCGCGACCGCCGCGATTCCGACGACCCGAAGGCGAAACGCGCTCCGGCCATCGGTAGGAGATCCGAGGCGCATGTCGGTTCGCTCCTGGCTATTCCCGGAACAGGAGCGGGGCGAACTCATGAAGGCTCCGCCGCCAGCTCTGCCACTCGTGGCCCGTGTTCGGAGATTCATAGTAAGTGTTCTTGATGCCCAGCTTCTCGAGCGCCTCGTGGTTGGCCTTCGCCGCGGCGGTGTTCTCCTTGCCGCCGTAGCTGACGAACAGCACCTTGACCTTCTGCTTGAAGGCGTCCGGATCGGCCAGCGCGGGGGTATCCGCCGCGATGCTGCCGCCGCTGAAGAGGCCGATGTGCGAGAACTTATCCAGATTGGCCAGCGTGATCTGCCTCGTCTGCGCGCCGCCCATCGACAGCCCCGCCATGCCGCGATGCGGCTGGTCGGAGAGCGTGCGATAGTTGGAATCGATGAACGGGACCAGTTCCTCCGTCATGATCCTCGCGAAGGCGGAGAAATCGAATCCGCGGCCGCGGGGTCCGCCCGGGCCGCCGCCAGCGGGGGCATTGCCGCGGGCACCACCGGCGGCGGCGCCGCCGGGACCGCCTCCCGCGGGGGCGCCACCCGGAGGCGGCCCACCGCGACGCGGCCCGCCGCGGCCGATACCGCCGCCGTTGTCCATTACGATGAGAAATGGCCTGACCTTGCCCGCGGCGATCAGGTTGTCCATGATCAGGTTCGCATGCCCCTGGCTCCCCCAGCCGGTCTCATCCTCGCCCGCGCCGTGCTGGAGATACAATACCGGATAGCGGACATTCGTGTCCCTGTCATAATCCGGCGGCGTGTAGACGAAGCAGCGGCGCGTCTTGTTGGTGCTTTTGGAGAAGTACAGATTCTCGCGCAACTGCCCGTGCGGGACGTTCTTCAGGGCGTAGAAATCCTCGTCCCCGGCCGGGACCTCGATGGCGCTGCCCCAGCGGCCCGCGCCGTAGAAGAACCGGCTGCCGGGGTCCGGGACGTCGGCGCCGTCGATGTTGATGGTGTAGTAATGAAAGCCCTCGTCCAGCGGCCGCGTGGTGACGGTCCAGGCTCCGTCCTCGCCCTTCGTCAGGGGCGTCCCGCGGAACAGGCTCACCCGCACGCTCTGGGCCTGGGGCGCGACGATCCGGAATCGCGCCCGGCGTTCGGAATTGACCTGGGGATAGTCCTTGCCGCCCTGATTCGAGGGCGCCGGCCTGAAATCCTCCACCGGGGGCGTGTCCTGAGACGGCGAGCCTTGAGAGGGCGTTCCTTGAGAGGGCGTGCCCTGAGCCAGGGCCACCTGGCCGGCCCAGAGGGGCAGGAGCAAGAGCGCGATCGCCGCATTCTTCATCTTCGGTACTCCTGGACTCGGAATCGCACACCGAGGACCGATCGAACGGCTGCCTGAGCCACGGAACCTGGCCCGACGGTCGAGCGGCGAGCGTCAGCCTTCAGCCCTGGATAAGACTGCCGCTCGCCCGAGCCCTTCTCTCTCGTCGAGATTCCCGGCCTCCGGTCTCGCGCCGCCGACCGCGGCGCGAGCCGGCGCCGTCCGCCTACACCGGGAGCTGCCAGGGCGAGCGCCGCGGGCGGGAGAGCATCTTGTTGGCCTCCGCGTCGTCGAATTGATGCGCGACGTTGTCCCACTTCAGCTTCTTACCAGTCCGCAGCGCGATCACGCCGATGTGGCAGACGATCACCGAGCCGCCGCCGACCGTGGCATTGCAGATCGGCGGCTTGCGGCTCTTGACGCAATCGACGAAGTTCTGCATCTGGTTGGTCGGCCGGCCGTCGTAGACCTTCGGGTCGTCCTTCAGAGGCTCCGCGAGGATCTTGGCGTCGCTGGCGAGGAGCGAGCCCCGGCTGACGAAGATCGTGCCATTCTCTCCCAGGAAGAGCACGCCGTTGTTGTTGGGGCCGATCGAGTACTCCTTGCCGTCGCGTCGCTTCGGCACCTTCCCATCCTTGTCGACGAGCTTCCCGGGATCGGTGCCGCCGCCGCTCATGGCGATGACCTTCGTGCCATTATCGTAGGTGTACTGGACCTGGAAGCTCGGGTGGCAGTTGTAGCCGTCGCCGCCCTTGTAGGGCTCTTCCGCCTTGAGCACCTCCACCGCGACAGGCCCGCTGCCGTCCCTGTCCAGGGCCCACTGCGCGATATCCAGGTGGTGGGCTCCCCAGTCGGTCATCTTGCCGCCGGAGTAATCGTACCACCAGCGGAACTCGTAGAAGGCATTCGTGAGCTTGCCCTTCTTGCGGTAGGGCACCTGCGGCGTCGGCCCGAGCCAGAGGTCCCAGTCCAGGCCGTCCGGGACCGGCGCCTCGGGGATCGGGCCGCTGGTCGGATTGCCGTCGATCCGGCATTCGATGGTCCGGATCTTGCCGATGCGGCCGGCGCGGACGAGCTCCACCGCCAGGCGGAACATGCCGCGGAAGTCGGTCCGCTGCTGGCTTCCGGTCTGGAGGATGCGCCCGGTGTCCTTGACCGCCTTCTGAACCGCCAGCGACTCGGCGACGGTCAGGGTCAGCGGCTTCTCGCAGTAGACATCCTTGCCGGCCTTGAGGGCCTCGATGGTGATCTGGGCGTGCCAGTGGTCGGGAGTGGCGATGAGCAGGCAGTCGAGCGACTTGTTGTGGACGAGGTCGCGGAAATCCCCGGTGGTGGCCTCGAAGTCCTTGAACCCTCGCTGGCGCATCGTCTCGGTGGCCCGCTTGCGGTGGGCGGCGGCCGCGTCGCAACCGAGCGTGAAGGTCAACTGCCCCGCCTTCACCGGGGGCCGCGACTCGTTCACGACCTGCAAACTGCGGCTCTGGGGACTGCCGATGCCGACGATCCCCATGACGAGGCGATCGTTGGCGGACGTCTTCCCGGCCGCGCCTTCCTGCTGGGCGGCGAGGATCTGCCGGGCATACCAGTCCGGCAACCCGGCGGCGGCCAGCGCCCCGAGAGAGCGCCCCAGGAATCCACGCCGCGATAGGTTCCCTCTTTCCACGTGGACACCTCACTTTGATCACAGCGAAAAACGCGATGGGTGAAGAGATTGAGGTCGTTCGCCGACGCCCCGCGTGTCGAAACCGGGGGCCTTGCTTGTCCCTTCTTACACAGCTTCGGGAAATGTCGCCAGACGTTACAGCCGCCGGCGCGGATTCTTGCGCGCGCCGCGGCCCGGCAGCGATGGCGTCCCCGACCGCGGTGGCGCGAGTATGATGTGGTTTCCGCTGTGAGGAATCACGCCATTTCCCCGTGTCGCCCGGAAAGAAACCACGCCGCTCAGATCTGGGCCCCCATGTCGTACTGCTGATGGTCCTCGCGCGCTCCTCCCCGGCCCTCGCCCACGCTGCGATAGTCGGCGACAACCTCGATCGCGCGGAGGAACTTGACCATCTTGAAGCCCAGCTTCGTTTCGACGCGCAGCCGCAGCGGCGCCCCATGCTGCGGCGCGAGCGCCTCGCCGTTGAGGTCGTAGGCCAGGATCGTCTGGGGCAGGTCGGCCAGGGCGATGTCGATGCACTCGTAATACGGGGCGCCGCTCTTCTCATGCCGCCCGAAGGAGCGGAAGGCCAGGAACCTCGCCTCGGCCGCCGGCCGGCACCGCGCGAGGACCTCACGCAGCGGCACGCCGCCCCACCGGCCGATCGAGGTCCAGCCCTGGATGCAGGTGTGGAGCGTGGTCTGCTCGTGCTTCGGCATCGCGCGCAGATCGGCGAGCGACAGGCTCTGCGGCCGCTCCACCAGCCCGGTGACCTCCAGCCGGTAGTCGGCGAAGCCGCCGGCCAGGAGCCGCTCGTACGTGTCGTCGTCGCCCCTGGCCTGCGGGTAGGCCGAGATCGGCGGATAGCCGTTGACGCGGAAATAGGCCGAGATCCGATCCTCGGGCCACTCCTGCACCGAGACGCTCCGATGCAACAACGCGTTGCGAATCGGGTCCACCACACGGGCGAGCGTGTCGTGGGTCGCGCGCCGTCGACGCAGCGAGACGACATTGGCCGCGACGTTGACGACCGCCACCAGGGCGACGATCCCGAGGCCGAGGCTGGTGGCCAGGACCTTGTGCGCCGTCTGCTCCTCGCCCAGGACCATCTTGCCCATCTCGGTCGGGATGCCGTGGACCACGACCATCAGCATGTGGACGGCGAAGAACCCCAGGAACGCCGCGAGGCCGAGAAAGTGCAGGCTGCGCGCCGACTGCCGGCCGCGGAACAGCCGGACGTAGCCGGGAAAGCGGGCCCCGATCGCTGGCGAGAGCGCCAGCCCGGTCAGGATCATCAGCGGGCTCAGGACGAAGATGGCGCCGAAATAGGACACCTGCTGGAGCGCGTTGAACGGCAGGTCGATGTCGTAGTTGTACTCGCCGGGCGGCTCGGGCAGACGGAAAGTGGCGTACATCGTGAACGATCGCCACGCCTCGGGGATGATCCGCCAGGAAGTCGGCACGAGCCTCCTCCACTGGGAATCGTCGGCGAACATCATCGCCACGTAGAGGACGCCGCAGGCCAGCCAGCCGATTGCGCCGGCGAAATGCCAGTAGCGGCCCAGCCCCAGGTTGTGGCGGCCCGGCAGGCCGAGCCAGGCGGGGCAGTCCACCTCCTCATCGGCCGAGGTCCAGAGCCGGTCGGCGGGCATCTCCTTGCGGGTGAGTTTCAGCCAGGCCCGCCCCGGCAGGCTGTCATCGCCCCAGTAGAGTTTGGGGTGGGCCGCGAGGATCTCGATCCCGCTGCGGACCAGGAGCGTCATGAACAGGAAATGGAACCAGTGAATCAGGCGCACCCAAAGGGGGAATCCGAGTCCCGTCATACTTTCACTCCTGGCTCGAAAGCCGCGTCGTCCGATCGCCCGGGCGCGGGGATCGGCCCGGGAATTGCTGCCGAAGAACAGCGGGCTTGCTCATGTCCGAACCGCCAACACAGGATCTCGTCCGCCCCAGCCCGCATCCCGCCGGAGGGAACGACCCATGAACCTCTTCTGCAAACGCACGAACCCGCTTCCAGGAACCGGCACGCTCGCGGCAGCCATCTTCCTGGCGCTGGCGGCCCACGGGCACGGGGGGCCGGACGACGCATCCGGGCTCGGCCCGCGCGACCGGGACTCCCTGCGCCGGTTCGCTCGCGACACATGGCACTCGTTCGAGGCCATGGCCGATACCGGCGGCCTTCCGGCCGATGCGCTGGGGCTGGGCAAGGACGGGGCCTGGAGCCCGACGAGGATCACCACGCCCACGGACATCGGGGCCTACCTCTGGAGCACGCTGGCTGCCGAGCGGCTGGGCCTGATCGAGCCGGCAGACGCCCGTCGCCGCCTCGACCAGACCCTGGCCGCAATCGCCCGGCTGGAGCGCCCGCACGGCCTGTTCCTCGACAAGATGGATCCCCGGACGGGCGCGCGCCTGGAGAGGTCGCCCGAGGGCGGCCAGCCGATCCACCCGAAGCTCGCGGCGGTGGACAACGCCTGGCTGGCGACCGCGCTGATCATGACCCGGAACGTGAAGCCCGAATTCCGCGACCGGGCCGACGCCCTGCTCGAGCCGATGAACTTCGGCTTCTTCTACGACGCCCATGACCCGCGCGACCCGCTCAAGCATCCCGGCCAGATCCGCGGCAGCTTCGAGCTCGACAGCCAGACGTTCGGCCCGCCGCATCAGCTCATCAACACCGAGCCGCGGATCGCCAGCTACATCGGGATCGCACGCGGCCAGATGCCGCCCGAGCACTACTATTACGTCTTCCGCACCCTGTCGCCGGATCGCAGGCAACAACGGCAGATTCCGGCGGGCGAGTGGCGGACCTACCGAGGGGTCCGGATCTTCGAGGGCCACTACACCTACCGAGGAATGCGGATCGTTCCGAGCTGGGGCGGCAGCATGTTCGAGGCCCTGATGGTCCCGCTGTTCGTCCCCGAGGCCCGCTGGGCCCCGCGAAGCTGGGGCGTCAACCATCCGCTGAACGCCCGGGCCCAGATCGAGCACGGCCTGGACCAGCGCCGATACGGCTTCTGGGGCTTCTCGCCGGCCAGCCGGCCCGAGGGGGGCTATCAGCCCTACGGGGTGGATGCCATCGGCACCAGCCCCGAGGGCTACCATTCGCATGACCAGCAGCAAGGCGGCGACGGGCAAAGCAACGGGAAACAGCCGGGCGACGGGAAACAGCCGGGCGGCGGATCGCCGAAGGAACCGCCGAGCGGTCCCCTGTCCGATGGAGTCGTGACGCCACATGCCTCGTTCCTCGCTCTGCGATTCGCCCCGCGCGAGGCGATGGCCAACCTGCGGGCGCTGGAGGAGAAGTTCCCGGCAATCTACACGCCGTACGGTTTCCGCGACTCGGTCAACCTCTCCACCGGCCGGGTCGCCGACCGCATCCTGGCCCTGGACCAGGGGATGATCATGGCGGCGATTGCCAATGCCCTGGCCGACGACTTCATGCAGCATGCCTTCAGCGACGGCCCCGTCGAGGCGGCCATCCGGCCCCTGATCGAGCCGGAGGCGTTCACCGCCGGCCCGCGTGAGGGCGATGCTCCCGGGCGGCCGGACTGAGCGACTTCGGCACATGGGACATCCGAACTTCTCGGGGGGCTGTTGGGGCGAACCGGGCTATCGCAGGATGAGCTGATCCAGAGTGGCCTGGAACGGTGTAAGCACCTCGTGCCCCTCGGCGGTGACGGCGACCATGTCGCAGTGGCGGAGCCCGCACTCGCCGTCGAAGTAGACGGCCGGCTCGAGGTTGAAGATCATCCCCGGCTCAAGGACGTCGTCGGACTTCGGGTGAAGCCGAGGCCGGGCGTTGTGGTCGATGGCGTGAAATCCGACTCCGTGCCCCGCCGGGTGCCTGAAGTGGGCGCCGAGGCCGCAATCCACCAGGATCCCGCGCGCGGCCCGGTCGACGTCGGCGGCCCGGGCGCCGGGTCGGATGGCCTCGAGCCCCGCCGCGCGGGCGCGGAGAACCGCGTCGAACAGCTCCCCCTGCCGCGGGTCAGGATCTCCGAGGCAGTAGGTCCGCGTCACGTCGAGCCAGTAGCCGTCGGCGTAGGCGTTGCAGTGGACGAGGGCGAGCTCGCCGCGGGCGATCGGTTTGGGCCGCGAGCGGGCGTAGGCCCCCTGGGCCTCCGCGGCATTCGGCCCGGACATGCACCACGCGTAGCCGCCGCCGCGGCCGACCCCCTTGAACCCGGTGCCGACGGTGCTCAGCGGCACGGCGAACTGCGCCGCCGCCTCGGTCTCGAGCAGGCCGGGACGGAGCCGCTCGGCCCCGCATCGGAATGCCTGCTCGGCGATCCGGCAGGCCACCCGCACCCAGTCCAGCTCGCGCGGCGTCTTGACCGCGGCCAGCCGGCGGAAGACCTCGTCGGCCGGCTCGAGCTCGGCCGACGACAGGGCCTGCCGGAGGGCCTCGACGATCGCCACGCCGTACTGGCTCATCGCCGCGTACGTGGCCGGCTCGGACGTCGGCCCCTGCTCGTAGCCGATGCGACCGCGGTCGACGCCGAGGGACTGCGCGGCCCGCGCCATCGGATCGCGCACGGCCTGGTCCATCGGCGTGAGCTCCTCCGGCGAGACCGGACGAAAGGTGTGCACCTCGTCGGCCCAGCCGCCCTCCGCCAGCTCGCGTTCGTCCTCCGGCGCGACGATCGCGATCCGGCCGCCCCGGCAGGCGATTGCCAGCGCGTTGCCGACGACGGGCCAGTAGCCCGAA
Source organism: Planctomycetales bacterium (assembly GCA_027452145.1). Taxonomy (GTDB): domain Bacteria; phylum Planctomycetota; class Planctomycetia; order Isosphaerales; family Isosphaeraceae; genus JAKAUH01. The sequence goes on along the minus strand of DAIDHB010000264.1, from coordinate 20,046 downwards.
ATCATCAGGACCTGGGCCGGAGACGAGGCGACGAGGGCGTCGAGCCCGGTCTCCTCCAGCACTCTCCCGATCCGCTCGACCCGGGCGGTGTCCCGTATCATGATGTCCCCTCCTGCCAGGCGCCTCGCCCGACGCCGGCCCGCGACAGGGCGGCTCGCACGCGACGGCCGGCCCCGCGGCCGTCGCCGAGCCAGGCGGCGCAGGCCGCACCCGCCAGACCGATCGCGGCCAGCGCCAGCCAGCCGCGATGCGTATCGGCCCAGAGCTGAAAGCTGCGCGATCGCGCCTCGCCGTCGAAGGGCCCGTGTGCGCCGAAATCGCCCGCGGCGTCCACGGGCTCCCGCAGGTTGTCCGGACGGGACGGGTTCTCCGGATCGTCGGTGAGCTGCCCGGAGTACGCCGTCCGCGCCGCGTACCAGTCGCCGAATCCCGGCGCCAGCCGCTGGCCCACGATCGCCTTGACAGTCGAGGGAGCCACCCATAGCTCGCGCCGGCGGTGGCGGGCCGACCAGACGATCGCCTCGGCGGCCACCTCCGGCTGATACACCGGCGCCACCGGGCGGGCCCGCCGCGGCATCTTGCTGCGCCCCCACTCGAATTGCGGGGTGTTGAGGCCCGGCATCTGGACCATCGTGATATGCACGCGGCTCCTCTCATGGATCAACTCGGACCGTAGCGAGTCGGTGAACCCCCGGATGGCCGCCTTGGCGGCGCAGTAGGCCGACTGGAGCGGGATGCTGCGATAGGCCAGGGCCGAGCCGACCTGGATGATGGTCCCCCGATTGCGCGGCCTCATGCGCCGGAGCGCGGCCAGCGTGCCGTGGACATAGCCGAGGTAAGTCACCTCGGTGACGCGGCGATACTCGGCGGCCTCCATCTGGTGGACGGGCGCGAAGACGGTCGCCATCGCGACGTTGACCCAGACGTCGATGGGGCCGAACTCGCGCTCGACGGCCTCGGCGGCGGCCTCGACCTGGTCGGGATCGGAAACGTCGGTCGGCACGGCCAGCGCCCGGCCGCCGGCCGCCTCGACATCCTGGCGGGCGCCCACGAGCCCGCCGTGGCCGCGGGCCAGCAGGCCGATACTCGCCCCGCGGCGCGCGAAGGCCACGGCCGCGGCCCGCCCCACGCCCCCCGAGGCCCCGGTGATGACGACGACTTCGGACGCGCGCGATCGGCTCATCGGATGGTCACGGCCCCGTTCGCCGCGGTGCGCGCCGCGGCAGGTTGCCGCCTCCTCTCGGTGTTGAAATGGTGATCTCCGCGCTCGATTCGGACGACCTCGGGCCTGATGGCGGCGATCGGATGAAGGAACCGGTCGGACCCGGTCCGGGCGATGACGAACCGGACCTCATCGCCGGGAACCAGCCCGGCGGTGGGCAGGTCGACGAAATGCACCCCCAGGCCCGAGTCGCGGGTCGGCACCTCTCGTCCGCCGGCCTCCCAGCGGACGACCGCCGGCTCATTGAGCTCGACCCGGAGCACCTTGCCGGCTGGCATCGACCGGCGCCGGTGCTCGGGCCGCCAGAGAACGTGCGGCGATTCGACCCGATCGACGAGGTAGCGCTGCACGGTCTGCGGCGGCAGGTCGAATACGCGGCCGTCCTGGAGCGAGCGGCGGAGCTTGATGTATTCCGCATGAGCCCAGGCCAGCGGCATCGCCGAGCCCGAGGGCCGGCCGAAATACAGGTCATGCTCGGGGATGTCGTAGGTGTCCCAGACCTGCTCCGGGATCATCCCACTCTCACACGCAAACCGCTCTATGGCGCGCATCAGGCGAATCGCCTCGTCCCGACGGCCGGCGGCCAGCTCGTAGTGGGCCCGCTCGCCGGTCAAGAGCGGCCAGGCGCGGCCGTGGCCCTGCTCGCCGTCGAACGGCGAGCCGTCGGTCTTCTCGCCGTAGCCGTCGTGGTTGTAGCGGTGCCAGCACGGCCCGAACGGCGTCTCGACCTTCAGGACCATGTCGACGACCCTGGCGGTCTCGATCATGCGGGGGTCGTCGGGCGTGCGAAGGCCGAACCGGACGTAGGCCAGCGCATCCGGGCTGACGATGTGCGCCGGGACCTTCTGCCGATGCCCGCGGGGCCGATACCAGAAGTCCAGGTCGCCCCGGTACCTGGCCGGCTCGCCGCGATCGTCGGGCGGCGCGATCCGGAGGTAGTAACCCCGGACGCCGGCCCGCCGGGCCAGGCCGGTTTCCTCGACATAGGTCCAGAAGTCGATACTGGAGTACCAGGCGTCGGCCGTCTCGCGGAGGAACGTGGCCTCGCGCGACTCGCCTCGGGTCTCGGCCATCTCGGCGGCGACGAGCAAGGCCGCGATCGAGGCGCCAATCGTGTAGGCATTGTAGCCGCGAGCGTCTTCCCACCGCTCCTCCTGGGTCGACGGGCCGCGGCGGACGATATACGAGGCCGCCCGGCGGACCATCGGCCAGTAGGCGGCGAGCTCGGCTTCGTCCAGCGCACCCTCGCGGCGGAGCAGGTCGGGCAGCAGGACGGCCAGGGCAGTCTCGCCGAGCTGGATGCCCGACCAGAACGCCTCGCCGCTGGTCCACATGTTCTGCGGCCAGTGGCCGTCCGCCTCCTGCGAGTCGCGCAGGAACTCCAGTGCCCGCCGGGCCTCGTCGCGGGCCCCGGCCGCCAGGAAGCCGCCGCCGATCTGCACCAGGTCGCGCGGCCAGGCCATGTGATACCCGCCCTGCCCTGCGCTCTTCTTCTCGTCGCTGAACGCCTGACCCCACGGGATCGACAGGCTGGCCACGACCGCCCCGCAGACGGTCTTGCCCTGGTGCGACCGGAGGACCATCGTGCTGTTCCGGTACAGGTCGCGCTCGCCGGGCTCGACCCTTTCCAGCGGCATCAGCCCCCCCTGCCAGGCCCGCCAGTCGCGGACGTACTCGGCGGCCAGCGACTCGAAATCGTCCTGGATACCGGCAAACGCGGCATGGCCGGCCTCGCCTGGGTCCGTCCCGAAGCCCATCGCCAGGATGAACTCGCCCCCGCAGTCGCGGAGGTCGATCTCGCCGGTCAGCAACACATTGCCGCGCGGGGCGTGGCGGTAGTGGCGTGTCATGCGTCCGTGCCGCATCACGTCGCGCCAGCCGTCGCTGACGCGATTGGCGTAGCCGACCGACGCGTCCGCCCAGGCGGCCGAGCAGGCCAGCGCCAGTGCATTGTCGCTGCGGTCGCCGAACAGCATTTCGCGGCCCTTGGCCTCGCCGACCCAGGCGGCGGTGCCGACTCCTCCCCGAAGGCCGAGGTGCGGGTTGAGGATCGCGAAGAGGCGATAGTCCTCCAGCGATCCGCGCGTCGGCGTGAAGCGGGTGTGCTGGAGCACGGCGCTCTGGCGGGGGTGGGCGATGATCGTCTTCTCGATCCGGTAACGCCCCCGGTTGCACGTGTTGATCAGCCGGTAGGCCGCCGCGCCCTCGGCCAGGTACTCGACGCGCCGCTCGGTGTCGCACCGCTCGTCCGAGGAGAACCCCCGGCCGTCGGTGACGATCAGAGCGAGGTCCCGGATGCAGGGATGATCCATGCGGGGGTAGAACACCTCGTTGATCGTCCCGTGGCCCAGGGAGAACCAGACCAGGCTGGTCGAGAGGCTGTCCGGGCCGACGGCCGTTCCGACGCCGACCTTGTCGGACGGTGACCACCGGGGACGTGCCCCGGGCCAGCCGGGCGCGAAATACAGCCGCGGAAGAAGCCGCCGCGCCGCCCAGATCGCCGCGGCACCGGCGATCAGGCCCCCGCCGATCATCGCGGCGCGAAACCGACCGTCGGAGGGCATTCGCGGGCGCTGCGGCATCATGTTCAGGAATGCGTTCATCACGCTCTCCTCATTTCCTCCGACGGGCCAGGGCGGACGCTGCGCCGCCGGCGAGCAGCACCCCGACACCCAGGATCGCCCCGGTGCGAAGGAGCGCCCTCGTCCGCCCCGGCTCGAGACGGAGGTCGGGGTAATGCACCTCGGGATAGCCGGCCGGCGGCCCCGCCGGGCCGCCATGGAGGGCCATCTGCAAGACCTGCGCCGTGTGCAGCGCCCGGCGGTCGGTCATTTCCCCGATCTGGTGCTTGCAACTGAAGCCGTCGGCGACGATCAGAGTGTCCTTCGCCGCCTGGCGGACCATCGGGATCAGACGCTGCTCGCCGATCTTCCTCGAGATCTCGTCGTGGCCGCTCTCGAAGCCGAACGAGCCGGCCAGGCCGCAGCAGCCCGTGTCGGGGATCTCGAACAGCAGCCCCATCTTCTTGTAGAGCTGGTCCTCCCCACCCATCTTCATGATCGACTTGTGATGACAGTGCCCGTGGACCAGCGCCCGCCTCCTGAGCTTCGGGACGTCATAATCCTTGACCTTCCGCTCGAGGAACTCGCCCAGCGTGTGCGTCTGCTCCTTGAGCCGCTTCGCGTCCTCGTCCATCGGGAACAGCGCGTGCAGTTCGTCGCGGAACGTCGCCGTGCAGCTCGGCTCCAGGCCGACGATCGGGATGCCCTCCTCGATCTCGTACCGCAGCGTGTCGAGGATCCGCCGGAGCAGCCGCTTCGCCGCGGGCAGGAAGCCGTAGTCGTACAGCGGCCGGCCGCAGCACAGCGACGCCCGCGGCACCATGACGTGGCAGCCGGCATGCTCCAGCACCTCGACAGCCGCCTTCGCCACCTCGGGGTGGAAGTAGTTGTTGAACGTGTCCGGCCAGAGGATCACCGGCCGGCCGTTCGGGTTCCGCGGGCCGCGGCGCAAGAACCATTGCTTGAACGTCTCGTTCGCGAACGGCGGCGCCTGGCGGCGGAGCGAGATCCCTCCGAGCGCCTTGAACGCCTCGGCCAGCCCCGGCGTCTGGCTAACAAAGTTGGCCAGCGGAGGCGCCAGCGACGCCAGCCGCGCCCACCAGTGGATCAGCCCCATCGCGTAGGCGTGCCGTGGCCGCAGCCGCCCCTCGTAGTAGTGCGAGAGGAACTCGGCCTTGTACGTCGCCATGTCCACGTTCACCGGACAATCATTCTTGCATCCCTTGCAGGCCAGGCACAGGTCGAGCGCCTCGCGGACCGGCTCGGCCTTCCACAGCCCCTCCATTGGCTTCTGCTGGAGCATCTCGAAGAGGAGGTGGGCCCGGCCTCGGGTCGAATGCATCTCCTCGCGGGTCGCCTGGTAGCTGGGGCACATCGTGCCCGAGTCCTCGCGGCGGCAGACCCCGACGCTGACGCACCGCTCGGTGGCGTACGCGAAGCTCCCCTTGTCCTGCGGGAACTTGAAATGGGTCTCGACCTCCGGCGGGTGATAGTGCGGCCCGACGCGGAGGAACTCGCCGATCTTGTAAGCGTCGATCTTCTTGCCGGGGTTCATCTTGTTGCCCGGGTCCCAGATCGCCTTGAACTCGCGCATCGCCTGGTAGACCTCGGGCCCGAACATCAGCGGGAGCAGCTCGCCCCGAACCTGGCCGTCGCCGTGCTCGCCCGAAAACGACCCGCCGTACCGGAGGACCAGGTCGGCCGCCTCATACTTGAAGGCGCGCATCTGCGCCACGCCCTCGGCGCTTTTGAGCCGGAAATTGATCCGGGTGTGGATACATCCCTGGCCCAGGTGGCCGTAGAGCGCGCACTGGTAGTCGTACTTGTTGAGCAGGTCGCGGAAGTCGCGCAGATACGGACCGACCTTCTCCGGAGGGACGGCCGCGTCCTCCCAGCCCTCCCAGTTATCAGGGCGATCGGGGATGCGGGCGGTGGCGCCGAGGCCGGCCTCTCGCAGCTCCCAGACCAGCCGCTGCTCCTTCTTGTCCGTGTAGACCTTCGCCCCGGTGGAGTCGGAGCTCCGCTCGATGTGCTCGCGGAGGCGACGCGCCTTCTCGTCAGCCTCTTCCTGGGTGTCGCCGCCGAACTCGGCGAGGATCCAGCCGCCGCCGGGCGGGAACAGGTCAATCAGCCTGGCCGACTCGTGCCCCTTCTGCTTGAGGTCCTCGAACAGTCGGTCGTCGATCCCCTCCAGTCCGATCGGACCGTAGCCGGCGATCTCGCTGATGTGGTCGCCGCCGGTGGCGATGTCGTGGAAGCCCATCACCACCAGCGACCGCTCGGGCGGGCTGTGCACCAGCCGGCAGGTGGCCTCGAGGAACAGCACGCAGGTACTCTCCGAGCCGACCAGCGACCGGGCAACATGGAATCCGTGCTCGGGCAGCAGCTCGTCGATGCTGTAGCCCGACACGCGGCGAGGGATGTTCGGGAACTTCGCGCGGATGCCGTCGGCGTGGCGGTCGCGCAGCTCGCGCAGGGCCTGGTAGATCTCGGCCCGCCGTCCGCCCTCGGCGACGATCCGCTCGTACTCGGCATCGTCCGCCGGGCCGACCCGCATCCGGAGGCCGTCGTAGGTGAGGATCTCCAGCTCGTGGATGTTGTCCACGGTCCGGCCGCCCATCATCGAGTGGACGCCGCAGGAATTGTTGCCGAGCATCCCGCCGAGGCAGCAGTGGTTGTGCGTCGACGGGTCGGGGGCGAAGGTGAGGTGGTGCTCCTCGGCCTTCTTGCGCAGGTCATCCAGGACAACCCCCGGCTGGACCCGCGCGATCTTGCGATCCGGGTCGATCTCGAGGATCTTGTTCATGTACTTGGACATATCCAGGACGACCGCGACGTTGCAGCAACTGCCGGTGAGGCTGGTGCCGCCGCCGCGGCCGAGGATCGGCGCCCCGTACCTGCGGCAGGCGGCGACCGTGGCCTCGACGTCGTCAGCGTCGCGGGGGATGACGACGCCGATGGGGGGCATGCGGTAGTTCGAGCCGTCGGTGGCATAGAGGGCCCGGCTGCCGTCGTCGAAGCGGACCTCGCCGCGGATCTCGCGGCGGATCCGCGCCTCCAGCGCCCGTACCTCGACGTCGACCAGCGGCCGGGGCCGGTGCGGCTGGAGGATCCCCCGTGTCTCGACCAGTCCCGCGCTCATGATGCGTTGCCCTCGCTCGCGTGTGGAAGGGGAAGGGAGACGTACCCGGATGGAAAAGGCCGCTCAGGACACCGGCGGGGCCGGCGGCTCGCCCTCGCCCGCCCAGACCGCCTCGAAGTCCCAGTGGTGCACGGCGTCGAGGACGAACTTCTCGACCTTCACGCCGTATCCCAGCCCGTGCAGCCGCGCGGCGACCCGATCGATCGGCCCGCGATCGCGGTGGCTGCCGTTGATGGTGTGCTGGCCGGTGGGGTTCTTCCGCGAGTAGATCCGCACCCCCTCGACCTCGCCGATGACGGTGTCCTCGAGCCGCGGCGGGGCGTCCTTCAGCTTCACCTCGCCGTGCGACTTGACCTCGGCCGGCATGATTTCGCCTCCCCGGGATTCAGATGAGCTCCTTGATCTTGTCCTCGAAGACCGCCGAGATGATCTCGCCGCGCTGGGGCTGGCCGCGGACCAGGGCCTCGGCGAACTTCAGCGCCTGCCTGGGCGTCGCGATCGGCGGCATCGGCGGCTCGAAGGGGTCGACGACCGCCTCGATGATCGCCGGCCGGTTCACCGAGAATGCCGCCTGGAGCGCCGGGCGGACCTCCTCCGGCTTCTCGCAGCGGAAGCCAACGCCGCCGCACGCCTCGGCATGCTTGACGAAGTCGATCGGCGCCAGGTCCACCGCGAACTCAGGGTTCCCCAGGAAGACGATCTGCTCCCATTTGATCTGGCCCAGGTAGTTGTTCTTGATGATCACGACCTTGATCGGCAGGTTGTACTTCACCGCCGTGACGAAGTCGGCCATCAGCATCGAGAACCCGCCGTCGCCGACGAACGCCACGACCTGTCGGTCGGGGTACGCCGCCTTGGCACCGATGGCGTACGGCAGCCCCGGCGCCATGGTCGCCAGGTTGCCCGAGCACGAGAACTGCATCCCGCGCTTCATGTGGATGTGCCGCGCCGCCCACGTCGTGATCGTGCCCGAGTCGGTCGTGACAATCGCGTTCGGCTCGAGCAGGTCGTTGACGTGCCGCGCCACCACCTGCGGCTTGACCGGCGAGTCGTCCCGCGTCTCGCGGTTGACCATCAGCTCGCGCCAGTCCTTCATGTTGGACTGGGCCTGCTCGAGGAACGAGCGGTCGGTCTTCGGTTTCAGCAGCGGCAGCAGGGCCTGGAGCGTGGCCCTGGCGTCGCCCGCGAGGCCGACGTCGACGGTGTAGCGCAGGCCCAGCCGCTTGGGGTCGAAGTCGATCTGCACGCACTTCGCCTGGTTGGGCTTCGGATACCACCGCTCGTACGGGAAGCTCGAGCCGACGATGAGCAGGGTGTCGCACCCCTCCATCGCCAGCTCGCTGGGCCGGGTGCCCAGCAGGCCGATGCCGCCGGTCGTGTAGGGCGAGTCGTCCGGCACGCACGCCTTGCCCAGCAGCGGCTTGATGATCGGCCCGGCCAGCGTCTCGGCCGCCTTCTCCAGCTCGTCGGTGGCGTGCAGGGCGCCCTGGCCGGCGAGGATGACGACCTTCTTGCCCGCGTTGAGCAGCTCGGCCGCCGCCTTGATCGTCTCCATCTGCGGGACGCGGATCGGCGGGCTCCACGACTCCGAGGTGTGCCCCTTGACGAACTTCATCGAGACCTTCTCGTCGTCCCAGGTCTGCTCCTGGATGTCGGCCGGGACGGTGAGGTGCGCGACGCAGCGGTCGGAGAGCGCGGCCCGGCAGGCCAGGTCGACCACCGTCGAGGCATGCTTGGCCCCCATGATCATCATGTTGTACGAGGCGACGTCCTTGAACAGGTTGGGGATGTCGATCTCCTGCTGGAAGTGGGTGCCCAGCTCGTCGTGGTAGGTGTGGCCGGTGATGGCCAGCACGGGGGCGTGGTCGAGCTTGGCATCGTACAGGCCGTTGAGGAGATGCACGGCGCCCGGCCCGCTGGTGGCGAAGCAGACGCCCAGCCGCCCGGTGAACTTGGCGTAGCCGCAGGCCATGAACGCCGCGGCCTCCTCGTGGCGAACCTGGATGAATCGGAGCCTGTCCTTGTTCTTGCGCAGCGATTCGAAGATCCCGTTGATCCCGTCGCCCGGCAGGCCGAAGACGGTGTCCACGCCCCAGGCCAGCAGCTTCTCGACGATCACATCGCCCGTCGTCCTCGCCATCTCCCGACCTCCTCTCTCGCCTCGTCCCGTCTCGTCCCAGTTGGGGACGGCCGCATCGGGACCAGTCCCCGGAAGACCTCCTCGAGCCGAGCCGCCCGCAATGCCGGCGGCCACTCGAATCATCCGGGTCCGGGCTCGCCTCGGGGATCGGGAGAACGCGTGAAATGAGATCCGGAGATTTCCACGGACGACGGGCCGGCGAGGGGGAATCTCCCGGCTTCGAAGAAAGCGGCGCCGGGAGATTCCCTGGTGACCTTAAGTTCAGTAATCGTCCGCCTTGCACGACGAGGGCCAGCCTGCAGGACAGACTCTCACTCGCGGGTGCCCTGGAGCCATCCTTCGTGCAGGGCGTGCTGGACCAGATCGGCGCGGCTGCGCAGGCCCAGCCGCTCCAGAGCGCGGGCCTTGTGCGACTCGACCGTCTTGACGCTGATCTCCAGCCGGGCGGCGATCTCCTTGTTGCTGTGGCCCAGAGCGATGAGTCGGACGACGTCAGCCTCGCGTGCGGTCAGCTCGCCCCGCGTGGCGGGCGGAGGGAAGGAGGGGGCGTCGATGTAAACGTTCACCAGCCGGGCGGCCAGGTTGGGGTCGATGTAGGTCCCGCCAGCGGCGACGGTGCGGATGGCGTGGACCAGGTCGGCCGTCGCCGACCGTTTCAGCACATAGCCGGCGGCGCCGGCCTCGAGCAGCCCGCGGAGGTAGCTCTCGTCCTCGTGCACGGTCAGCGAGACGACCCGGACGTTGGGGCAATCCCGCCGCAGCCGGCTCGTGGCCTCTGAGGCGGTCCAGCCCGGCATCGAGATGTCCATCACGGCGACGTCGGGCCGCAGCTCAACGATGGCGTGGTAGGCCGCGCGGCCGTCGCCCGCCTCGCCGACAACCCGCATGCCGGGCTGGGCGTCGACCAGGGCCCTGAGCCCCTCGCGCACGATCGCGTGGTCGTCGGCGATGAAGATCCGCAAGTCAGCCACGGCAATTGCCCTCCCCGTCCTCGGGCAGCGGGATGCGGACGAACAGGCTCGTCCCGCCGCCCGGGCTCGACTCGATCTCGAGCGTCCCCCCGACCAGGGCCGCGCGCTCCTGCATTCCCAGCAGGCCGAGCCGCCCCGCGGCGTCGGGTGCCCGCATGACCGTCTCCACCTCGAACCCCCGGCCGTCGTCCTCGACGATGGCGAGGATGTGGTCGGCGCGACGCTCCACGATCAGGCTCACACGGCCTGCGCCCGCATGTTTGAAGACGTTGGTCATCGCCTCCTGGACGGTCCGATAAAGCGCCGTCTCAACTGTCGGCGGGAGGCGACGGTGGCCGGTCCCGACGAATCGCGTCTGGAGCTGGACCCGCGCCCGACGACACCACTCGGCGGCGTAATTCGTCAGGGCCTTCTCCAGGCCCCAGTCGTCCAGCGCCGTCGGGCGCAGCTCCAGCGCAATCCGGTGCACGTCCTGGCCGATCCGGTCGGCGATCTCATGGATCCGCCGGGCCTCCGCCGCGGCGGCGGGGTCGCGGACCCGCTCCGCCAGCGCCCCCAGGCCGAGCATCAGCGCCGCGAGGTGCTGGCCCATCTGGTCGTGCAGCTCGCGTGCGATCCGGTTCCGCTCCTCCTCCTGCGCGGTGACGATCCGCCGCAGCAGGGCCGTGCGTGCCTCCTCGGCCCGCTTCCGCTCGGTGATGTCCTCGACGACCCCCAGCCGCCCGCAGGGCTCCCCCTGGGCGTCGTACAGCGGCGCCGTCCAGAGGCTGACGTCGATCGCGGTGCCGTCCTTCCGCAGCCGGCGCGTCTCGTGCCCGGCGTGATCGCCGCCACCGAGCGACCGCGCCAGCCCCGCGGCGAACTCGCCGCGCACCTCCTCGGGGACCGAGGGAAGCGGCCGGCCCAGGACCTCGCCCTCGCCCCAGCCAAAGGTCCGCTCGGCGGCCGGGTTCCAGAGCGTCACCCGACCCTCGGCGTCCAGGGCGACGATCGCCAGCGGCGAGGCCCGGATCAGGGCCCGGAGGGCCTGGTTGGCCCGCTGTAGCTCCTCGTCCGCCTTCCTGCGGTCCGCGACCTCGGCCTGGAGCGCCGCGTTCGACGCGGCCAGCTCGGCGGTCCGCTCGGCCACCCGCCGATCCAGCTCGGGATGGGCCTGCCGCTGCGCCTCCTCGGCCGGCCGTCGCTCGTCGACGCCGCGGAAGATCACGACCGTCACGCCCGCGCGCCCGGCGTCCCCCGGCAGCCGCGAGATGCTGTCCTCGATGGGCACGGTCCGGCCATCGCGCCGGGAAAGCACGATCCCTCGCGGAGACTCGGCCTCCGGCCGGGGCCACGGGATCGGCCCGCCTGTCGCCTCGTCGAGGGCGCGGAAGACCTCCGCGATCGGCCGCCCGCCGGCCTCCTCTCGCGTCCAGCCGGTAAGCGCCTCCGCGGCCGGATTCATGAAGATGATCCGATCCTCGATATCCGATGCGATCACCGCATCGGCGACGTTCATCAGGACGGCCCTCGACCATCCCGATCCAGGTAGACTCGGCAGCCCGTGCTCGGCCATGGCGCAGGAGACCCAACTCGTGAGCGCAGCGTTACCCGCCCCGGACGCCGCACGCCGCCGAGATCCGGCCGGCAGCCCCGCCCTTCCCGACTCCAGCCCCGCGGACCGGGGAATCTCGAGAGAGGGGCCGCAAACGGCATGCCCATCCGGCGGCCTGGCGTGGCTTACCTGGGCGTCCTGATGTCCGGCCGGTCGCAGATAAGGATGATCCCTCCAACCCCGCTCAGTCGTCGCTATCGACCAGCGCTTTCTTCCGCAGGCTCCGCGACCCTCCGGCGGTCGTCGCATCCCGCGAGGCGAATCGGCCCAGGCTCAGTTCGATTTGGATCAGAGGAAGCCATCGACCTGCGCCCCGATGATGGTGGCGAAGATCATCGGGTAGGGATGGCTCGCTGCCTCGCGCTTCAATCGCGCCAGGGCATCCGCTGCGATCAGGTTGCTCATAGCAGGTCCTTCACTCGCTCCAGCTCGGCCTGGATGTTCCGCAGGGCGGCGACCGCCCGGTCCGGGTCGACGACGCATCCCTTGAGGCTCCCGTAGTGCTCCTCGAGCGCCGAGAGCAGAAGCGCCCTGATCCTCGGCTCGTCCGGCGTCGCCTGGAGCGTGCTCTCGGCATGGGCCCGCTCCAGGTGCGCCTCCTTCTCGGCGAACCATTCACGCAACCGTTCCTCGGTCCACTCGCCCCGGCGGATCGCCTTGAGCGGCTCGTTGTACCGCTGGAGGTCGATGTCGCCTTCCAGCAGGATCTGCTCGACCTCGCCTATCAGCCGGACGACGTGGTAGCCGAACTTGGTGTCGAAGCCGTGCTCGGCCACCAGCTCGGCCCGCTTCCCCTGGGGCTGCTTGATCGCCAGCTTGTGGAGCTGGCTGTAGGCGTAGCCCTTGAACTTCGGCCAGGCCCCCTTGTGCAGGAAGAGCCGCCGGTTCTCCCGCACGAGATTGCCGACCCGGGTGCTGTGCAGGACGCAGGTCGTGGGCGTGAACAGGCTATCGATGATGTTCGGGTTGTTCTCCATCGCCATCTGGAAGAACTTGACGATGCCGAAGATCGCCAGGTCGTAAGACCGCCCATGGCCGGCCAGGGCGTCGTGGTCGACGACGTGATGCTGCTGGTAGACCTCGAAGCGCCGCGCCGGCTTGCCGAACCCGGGGATCTCGCCGCGAAGGTGGGGGAAGATGTCTTCCCGGGGCGGGATGGCCCACCCGTACACGTCCACGTCGCTGGTGTCCGACGAGACGCCGTAGGCCACCGACCCCATGATCGTCTCGTATTGCACGTTCCCTGGCAGCCACCTCGGCGGCCTGACGAGGCCCCGGTCGGTCAGGCGTTGCAGCGTGCTCATGCCGGGCTCTCCTGCAGGCTGGATCAGACCGATGCGGGTTCGTCCGCCCATCGGACGACCAGGTCGATATACGCCTCTCGGACCTCGGGGAAGACGGTCACGTTCGGCACGTGGTTGACCTCCAGCAGATACCGACCGTCGTCCGGGGTCACCATGTAGTCGACGCCGACGGTCCGCAGGCCGAAATGCTCGGCCAGGCGCCGGGCGTCGTCGAGCAGCTCGAGGTCAATCGGCATGAACGCAGCGCCCGGGTCGTGGATCGACCTGAGCCAGCCCTCGCCCGCCATGCGAACCTGCCAGGAGCGATCGCCGACCAGGACGATGCGCACGGCCTCTCCCTCGACGAACTCCTCGAACAGCGTCGGCACCGAAGCGGTCCACGACCCGTCGAAGCGGGCCTTGTCCTCGCCGCAGTGCCAGTTGCCCCACTTGGCGACAAGCGGACCATCGCCATCGGTGGTGACGGTCGTGCCCCGGTCGGCGTAGCCCCTCGCGAGATCGCCGAACCGGGTAACGGCCAGCGCCCGGATCAGGCCGGGGAGCCGCAACCGGAGGTCCATCATGCCCCGGGCGCCGGGCAGGCACGGGCCGCCCCACAGGGCCAGGGCGGTGAGGAAGTCGAAGTCGTCCTCGAAGATGGCGTGGAAGGCCACCCGCTCGACCGCGACGAAGTGATTCATGAAATTCGGATGCTCGACCAGCAACCGCCCGCGATCGACCCGGATCCGGGGCAGGGTCTCGAAGGCCAGGACGGGGCGATCGAGGCGTCGTCGCAATTCGGTGGTCTCGAGCTCGTCGAGTCCCACGAGTAACAGGGGTTCCATGGCCATCCTCCACGACATCCACGCCAACCGGCGGCCCGCCGAGGAAGGCGGGCCGCCCGACGGGTACATCCATCATTAGCGGATGGTCGGGGGCTCGAGAAGGTTCGGACCCCGAGGAGGACCGGAGGAGTGGGCCTCGGCCCCGGTCGCCTCGGCCGGCCAGGTCCGGCGATCGCCTCGCGGGCGACCAGTCCTCGGCGGACGGGTTGGGACCTCAGCCTGGCCCGCGGAGTCGGGTCAAAACCACCCGGACGGGCGCGGCGCCCGGAGTCGCTTTTCCGCTCACTCCTGGATGGGACTTCCGCCTCGCCATCGCGACGGTTATGCTCGTTGCATCCACCTCCGATGCGGACGGCCCCAGGTCCGAGCGACGGCGTCCGGGCTCGTCCCAATCCGGGGGCGGCATCTCGGACGGTTCGGCGATGGACGACGTTACCAGCATCCTCACGGCCATCGAGCGCGGCGACCCGATGGCGGCCGAACAGCTCCTGCCGCTGGTCTACGAGGAATTGCGCCGGCTGGCGGCGCGGCGGCTTGCCCAGGAGAAGCCCGGCCAGACGCTCCAGGCCACCGCGCTGGTCCACGAGGCGTACCTGCGCCTGGTCGACTCCGAAACGACCCGGCACTGGGACGGCCGCGGCCACTTCTTCGCCGCCGCGGCCGAGGCCATGCGTCGGATCCTGGTCGAGCGGGCTCGTTGGAAGGGACGGATCCGGCACGGCGGCGGCCTCCGGCGCCACGACCTGCTCGACTCGGAGATCGCCGTCATCCCCTCCGAGGACGCCGAGATCCTCCGGCTCGACGCGGCCCTGACCCGGCTGGCGGCCGTCCGGCCGCAGGCGGCGGAGCTGGTCAAACTCCGCTTCTTCTCGGGCCTGTCGGCCGACGAGGCCGCGCCGCTGGTCGGCCTGTCGGCCCGCAGCGCCCGGCGGCTCTGGGCGTTCGCCCGGGCCTGGCTGCGGCGAGACATGGAGCGGTCGGAGGGGAACGGGGACGGGGTCGAGCCCTGACCCGACGGCCGGCCGGGGACCCGGCGGATGTTTTCCTGGCCGCTTCCGGTCCCCGACGTCGCATTGTCTCCAGAAGCGGCACGCGGGCCGGTCCGCCCGCCGTGCCGGGGAGCAGGACCCATGACTGAGCCACCCCTGCCGGAGGAGACGATCTTCGCCCGGGCCCGGGAAATCGACTCGGACGCCGAGCGGGCGGCGTTCCTCGACCGCGTCTGCGGCGACGACCTGACCCTGCGTGCCGACGTCGAGGCCCTGCTCCTCGCCGACGGCCAGGCCGGCGACCTGCTCGACCTGCCGGAGGACACGGCCGCCGGGCTCGATCCGGCAGCCGGGCGTCCCCACATCCCGGTCGCGGCCGTCCGCAACGCGGCGGAGCCCAGGCGCGAGGAGGCCGGCGCGATCGTCGCCGGCCGCTACAAGCTGATCGAGCCCATCGGCGAGGGCGGCATGGGCTCCGTTTACATGGCCGAGCAACTCCAGCCCGTCAGGCGCCTCGTCGCGCTCAAGCTCATCAAGCCCGGCATGGACTCCCGCGCCGTCCTCGCCCGCTTCGACGCCGAACGTCAGGCCCTCGCCCTGATGGACCATCCCCACATCGCCAGGATCCTCGACGGCGGCACCACCCCCGACGAGCCCGGCGGCGTCGGACCCGGCCGGCCCTTCTTCGTCATGGAGCTGGTCCGGGGACGGCCCCTCACCGAATACTGCGACGCCCGTCGCCTGAGCATCACCGAGCGCCTCGAGCTCTTCGTGCAGATCTGCTCGGCCGTGCAGCACGCGCACCAGAAGGGGATCATCCATCGCGACCTCAAGCCGACCAACATCCTCGTCACCGAGCACGACGGCCGGCCCGTGCCCAGGGTGATCGACTTCGGCCTGGCCAAGGCGCTCGGCGGCGCCGGCGCCCTGACCGACCGGACGCTGTACACGACGTTCGGCGCGGTGGTGGGCACGCCGCTGTACATGGCCCCCGAGCAGGTGGGGACCAACGCCCTGGATGTCGACACCCGATGCGACATCTACTCGCTGGGAGTGATCCTCTACGAGCTGCTGACGGGGACCACGCCGCTGGAAAGGCGCTGGCTGAAGGAAGCGGCGTGGGAGGAGGTGCAGCGGGTGATCCGGGAGGAGGTTCCGCCTCGGCCGAGCACCCGCCTCTCGTCGGGCGACGCGAGGCCCAGCCTGGTCGCAAGCCGGCAGACCGAGCCGGTGAAGCTGGCGAGGCTGGTGAAGGGCGACCTCGACTGGATCGTGATGAAGGCGCTGGAGAAGGACCGGGCGCGGCGGTACGAGACGGCCAACGGGCTGGCCCGCGATGTCCAGCGGTTCCTGGCGCGGGAACCGGTGACCGCCTGCCCGCCGTCGGTGCGCTACCGGGTCGGGAGGTTCGTGCGGCGGCACAGGGGCCCGGTCCTGGCGGCCCTCCTGCTGGCCATTGCCCTGGTCGGCGGGATCATCGGCACGACCTGGGGGATGCTCCGCGCCGGCGCCGCGCAGGCCGTCGCCGTGGCCGAGGCCCGCCAGAAGGAAGCCGCGCTGGCGGCAGCCCGGCGGAGCGAGCGGGACGCCCGGGACCAATTGTTCCAGGCGCTTCTGAACCAGGCGCGCGCCGGCCGCCTCGGCCGCCGGATGGGCCAGCGGCTGGAGAGCCTGGCCGCCCTGGAACAGGCCGCCCGCATCCGGCCCGACGCGCGGCTTCGCGACGAGGCCATCGCGGCGATGGCCCTGCCCGACCTGAGGCACGTGCCCGGCTGGGCCGCCGATCCGCCCGACCCCGTCACCATCGCCTACAGCCGGAGCTACCGGCTCTACGCCCGCGCCGAGGACGCCGCGGGGATGGTCCGCATCCACACCATTCCCCACAACCGGGAGGTCCGCCGCATCGCCTCGGGACCCATCCTGGAGAAATGCCTGTGGTTCAGCCCCGACGACCGGTTCCTGGTCGCGCTGGAGACCGGGTTCCGGCTGCGCGTCTGGCGCGTCGAGGACGGCCGGCCGGCGCTGCGGGACGACCTCCGTAACTGTCGGGCGCACGCCTTCAGCCCGGATGGCCGGAGGCTCGCGGTCGGTCAGGATGACCGGGTCGGCTTCTTCGACCTCGAGACGGGTCGGGAGGCCGGGCGCTGGCGGCTGCCCCGTAAGGCCCACACGCTGGCATTTCACCCCGACGGGAGCAAGCTGGCCGTCGGGTACTTCGTTCCTCCCGTCGCCTCCGTGTTCGACGTCGCCAGCGGCTCCCTCGTCGCGGACCTCCCGGTGGGGGCGATCGCCGACCAGGTCGTCGCCTGGCATCCCGATGGCGAGCGGCTGGCCGTCACCGGAGATGATCCGCGAATCCAGATCTGGGACGTCGCCGCACGGCGCCGGCTGGCGACGCTGGAGGGCCACACGCATTACGTCTCGGAGCTGACGTTCCACCCGGAGGGCGACCTCCTGGCCTCGCATAGCTGGGACGGCCAGCTCCTGCTCTGGGAGCCGTCGTCGGGGCGGCTACTGATGCGCCAGGTCTCCGTCGGTGTCCCGCAATTCAGCCCGGACGGCCGATGGCTGGGGGCGATCCGCGACGGCGGAAGAATCAATCTGCTCGAGGTCGCCTCGGCCCGGGAATACCGGACCCTCGTCAGCGACCAGGGGGCCGGCCAGGGCGTCTACAACCTCGGCGACATCAGCCCGGACGGCCGCACGTTGGTCGTGGGCATGGACGAGGGCGCCCGGCTGTGGGACCTGCGGAGCGGCCGGCAGCTCGCCGCCCTGCCGCGGGGAACGATCTACGTCGCCTTCGACGGCGGCGGCCGCGGCCGCGCCGAGGGCGATCCGGCCGCCGGCGACGGCCCGCGCTGGGGCCTCCTGACGGCCGGGCCGGACGGGCTGGCACGCTGGCCGGCCACGAGCGGCGACCGGCGGGGACGTCGGCTGCGCCTCGGCCCGCCGCGGCGGCTCTCGGACCTGCCGCGGGCCTGGTTCGCGCGCCGGCCCGACGGCCTCGTGCGGGGAGTGGCGACCATCGAAGGAGAAACGAATCAGCTCCTGGACCCGGAGACCCGGACGGTACTCCGGGAGCTGGGCCCCCACCCCCAGGGCGAGGTCCGCGCCCTGAGCGGCGACGGCCGATGGGCGGCGAGCTGCGGCTGGCATTCGGATCGGGTCCGGCTCTGGGACGCCCACTCGGGGCGGATGGTCCACGAATGGGTCACCGGCGCTCGCTCCTATGTCTTCTTCACTCCGGACAGCCGGGGGCTGGTGATCGCCACGGATTGCGACTTCAGCCTCTGGGACGTGGCGGCCCGGCGGCCGATCTGGCGGCTGCCCCGCGACGTCATCCAGTATCCCGGCCACGTGGCATTCTCGCCGGACGGCCGCCTGATGGCTCTGGAGATGGCCCCGGCCGTCATCCATCTGAAAGAGGCCGCAAGCGGCCGGACCGTGGCCAGGCTGGAGGACCCGCACGGCGACCGCGCCACCTGGCTGGGCTTCACGCCCGACGGCACCCGGCTGGTGGTGGCGTCGAAATTCGCCGCCGTGGTCCACATCTGGGACTTGCGGGCGATCCGGGCCCGGCTCAAGGCGATGGGCCTGGACTGGGACTGGCCCGAGTTCCCCCCGGCGGCCGACGAGATGGCCGACCCAGGACCCGACGCGATCGAGGTCCGCCTGCCCGACCGCGACCGGCCGTTCACGGGCGAGGCACACTAGGCTCCGTCTGGTATTCGACGGCCGTACATCAGGTTACCCGTTGGAGGCGGGAGTGGGAGTCGGCGGACGAAGCCGCCTCTACAAGGGCCGAATCCGGCGGTCTTCTTGTAGGAGGCGGCTCCGTCCGCCGATCGTCGCTTTCCCTCTGACGTGGACCCCTTGAGAAATCGGATTGTCGGACAGAGCCTGGCTCCCCTTCCGCGCCCCCGGCGATCCCGATCCCGATCATCGCCGACGAAAAATCCTCTCCGGCGGAAATTGCTGGCCGCTTTGACGACTCCACGTCGCATGGACCGTGGGGAGCAGCCCGCGGCCGGCATCGGCCAGCTCGGCCTCCGGTCGGCCGTCCCGGCGGCCAATGCCACCCCCGGCGCCGACACGTCACTGATCGAAAGGGGGCATCACAGATCGAAACGGGTGGCACAGATGCAGGAAGCTGGGAATCAATTTGCCCGAACGCTTCCTGCTCCCGCCGACCCTTTCCATCCCATTCGCATGCGGATTTGCATGCGTCTGACATCCTTTCCACGGGGAGCGACCATGAACACCTCGTTCCGTCTCCGCGACGCACGACCCCTGGGCTCGATCTCCCGGCGCCGGCCGCGAAGGGCGCCTTGCCGCGATCCGAAAACCGCAGGTCCGCCCGGGCGCATGGCCCGCACCCGGCCGGAGCTGGAACGGCTCGAGGAGCGCAGGATGCTGTCAACCTTCACCGTGACCAGCACCGCCGATAGCGGAGTCGACACGCTGCGGGACGCCATCTCGTTGCTCAATACCCTCGGCGGGGCTTCCAATACCATCAATTTCGACATCGGCCCGGACCAGCAGACGATTACTCTGCTGTCGAGCCTGCCAACCATTACCAAGCAGGTCGACATCGAGGGAGGAGTCGTATGGGGGACCTCCGTACCGCGGGTGGTGATCAACGGCGGCCAGGCCGGTTCCGCCGCCGGCCTGACGCTCGGGGCCGGCTCGTCGGGTTCTGTCATCCAGGGCCTGGTGATCGACGGCTTCCTGGGAGACGGCATCGAAATCGATTCGGCGAACGACCTCGTGACAGGCTGTTACATCGGCACGAATGGAGCGGGCACCGCCGCCGTGCCCAATTTCGCTCACGGCATCGCTGTTGGCATCGGTATTTCGGGAGCGACGATCGGCGGGACCTCCGCCGCTGCCGCCAACATCATCTCCGGGAACGCCGTCAGCGGCATCAGCATCTCGGGCTCGTGCCTGGTGGAAGGAAACCGGATCGGCACGAATGCGGCGGGCACCGCCGCCGTCCCCAATTATGACGGCGTTACTGTCGGCGGTTCTCCCGGGGCGGCGGGAGTGACGATCGGCGGGACCTCCGCCGCTGCCGCCAACATCATCTCCGGAAACCGCGGCGACGGCATCGTCACCTCCTTTAGCCCAACCCCGTGCCTGGTCGAGGGGAACCTGATCGGCATGAACGCGGCGGGCACCGCCGCCGTGCCCAATACCTTTGACGGTATTTATGTCGAGGGGCCGGGAGTGACGATCGGCGGGACCTCCGCCGCTGCCGCCAACATTATCTCCGGGAACGGCGGCGACGGCATCGAACTCC
>DAIDHB010000263.1 GCA_027452145.1 Planctomycetales bacterium | reverse complement strand
CGACGCCGAGTACGCCGCCGCCTTCCGCAAGGCTGGGCTGGACCTCGACGCCGTCGGCCCCGAGCGCGCCGGCGGCTGGATCGCCGACCGCACCGCACCGCTGGAGCTCGCCGCGTTCCTCGACGACTGGGCCACGGTCCGGCAGAAGGCCGGCGCCGGCGAGGCGGCGTGGCGGCGGCCGGTCGACGCCGCCCGCGCCGCCGACAAGGACCCCTGGCGCGACGCCCTCCGCGCCGGCCGGGGCGACAGGAGACCCGCGGCCCTCGCGGCCCTGCACAAGCTCGCCGGCGACGAGGCGGCGCTGGCCGCGCAGCCGACGGAGGGCCTGCGGCTGCTGGCGCTGCGGCTCAGGGAGGCCGGCGACCGCGAGGCGGCGGCGCGGGTGCTGGCCGGCGCCTGGCGGAGGCGGCCGGACGACTTCTGGGTCCACTACGACCTGGCGATGGCGCGCGGGGCGGACAGCGGCGTCGTCGCGGCGGTCTTCCCCCGGCCGGAGGAGGCGATGCGGCACCTGACGGCGGCGCTGGCCGTGCGCCCGCGCAGCGTCATGGCCCGCAACAGCCTCGGCAACGCCCTGCAAGCCCAGGGTAAGCCGGACGAGGCCGTCGCCGAGCACCGCGAGGCGATCCGGCTCCAGCCCGGCTTCGCCCTGGCCCACAACAACCTCGGCAATGCCCTGCATTCCCAGAGGAAGGTGGCCGAGGCCGTCGCCGAGTACCGCGAGGCGATCCGGCTCCAGCCCGACCTCGCCATGGCCCACACCAACCTCGGCATCGCCCTGCGATCCCTGGGGAAGCCGGACGAGGCCGTCGCCGCGTACCGCGAGGCGATCCGGCTCAAGCCCGACTACGCCGAGGCCCACTGCAACCTGGGCCATCTCCTCCGGGTCCAGGGCGACTACCCCGGGTCGCTCGCGATGATGCGCCGCGGGCATGAGCTGGGCGCCCGGCAGCCCGGCTGGCGCTACCCCTCGGCGCGGTGGGTCGCCGACGCCGAGCGGCTGGCGGCGCTGGCCGCGCGGCTCCCCGCCCTGCTCAGGGGGCAGGACCGTCCGAAGGACGTCGCCGACCGCCTGGCCCTGGCCCAGATGTGCTACGGCACCAGGCGTTTCGCCGCCGCGGCGAGCTTCTGGGCCGAGGCGATGGCGGCCGATCCGAAGCTCGGCGACGACCGCCAGGCACAGCATCGCTACGCCGCTGCCTGCGCCGCGGCGCTGGCCTCCGCCGGCCGGGGGGCGGACGACCCGCAGCCCGACGACGCGGCGCGGGCCCGGCTCCGCGGCCAGGCGCTGGGATGGCTCGAGGCCGAGCGCGCGGCCTGGGCGAAGGTGCTGGATTCGGGCGGCGCCCCGGCCCGACCGCTGGTCCACCAGACGCTCGAGCACTGGCGGGCCGACCCCGACCTGGCCGGCGTCCGCGATCCGGCCGCCCTGGCGAAGCTCCTCGATTCCGAGCGTACCGCCTGGCGGTCGCTCTGGGCCGAGGTCGACGCCCTGCTGGCCCGCGCCCGCGGCGGACGGCCCTGAGCCTGCGCCGGATGGACCGGGTCGACCATCGGACCGTCGGGCCGGGCGTCCCGTCCTGGTCCGGCGGCGAATCGGCCTTCGAGCCGGATCGCCGCCCCGATGAGGCGTCGGGCCGTCCCTCGTCCACGCTGTCGCGGTCCGACCCGAGGGAGCGAGTCCGAACTCCAGAATCCCAATTCACCGCAGGGACGTCCGGTCCCATCCGCCGGCGACCCGCGAGCGTAAGGAGACGCGGGCCTGGTACGGGTGCCGGAGAGTAGGTCTCCCGGGGGATCGGTCCTCGTCGGAGCCGGAGCCGCGCCGCCGGTCGCGGGCCGAATCCGTTCGCGCCGCCGGGGCGCTTCGGATAGCATTTGTGGAGGGGGATCGGGCTGACGCTCCCGGTCCCGGGACCTCTCCAGCGGGCGAGAGCGACGCCATGAACGACCCGAGTCGCGACGACGGCGGGCTCGCCGCCGCAGACCGGCCGGCCGGGTCGGTGGCGACGGGCGCCGTGGACGAGCGGCTGGACCACGATGAGACCGCCGCGCTTCGGGCCATCGTCGAGGGGACGGCGCAGAGCGTCGGCGACGCCTTCTTCCGGTCGCTGGTGACGCACCTGGCCTCGGCCATGGGCGTCGACTACGCCTTCGTCGCCGAGTTCGACCGCGACACGATGCGGGCCCGGACCCTCGCGTTCTGGGGCGACGGCGCGATCAGGGACAACATCGAGTTCGACCTGGCCGGCACCCCGTGCGAGGACGTGATCCGATCGGGCCTCTGCCATCATCCCCGCGGCGTCCGCGAGAAGTTCCCGGAGGACCAGGGCCTCGTCGAGCTGGGGATCGAGAGCTACCTGGGCGTACCGCTGCTCGACGTCGAGGGGTTGGTGCTGGGCCATCTGGCGGTCTTCGACCGGCGGCCGCTGCCGGCCGAACCCCGCCGCCTGTCGATCTTCCGGATCTTCGCCACCCGCGCGGCCGTCGAGCTCGAGCGGCTCCGGGTCGAGAAGCAGCTCCTCGAGAGCGAGCGTCGCTACCGGGAACTCTACGAGGAGGCGCCCAACGCCTACGTGGCCATCGGCGCCGATCGTCGGCTCCGGAGCGTCAACCACCGGGCCATCCAGTTGCTCGGGGCGACGGCGGCGGAGCTGGTGGGCCATCCCGTCGTCGAGCTGTTCCCCGACACCCCGGCCGGCCGCAGTCGGGCCGAGGAGACGCTCCGCGCCAGCTTCGCCGGCGAGGAGATCTCCGGCCGCGAGCTGGAGATGCGCCATCGCGACGGCCGCGCCGTCTGGGTGAGCGTCTGGATGCGACCCCTGCGCGGTCCCGATGGCCGCATCCCCGCCGTGCATTCGATCTGGGTCGACATCACCGACCGCGTGCTCGCCGAGGCCGAACGCGCGCGGCTCGAGCAGCAGAACCTCTACCTCCAGGAGGAGCTCAGGTCGGTCCACAACTTCGAGGAAATCGTCGGCCGATCGCCCGCGCTGCTGGGCGTGCTCGACAGGGTCGGGCGGGTGGCGGCGGCCGACGCCACCGTGCTCATCACGGGCGAGACGGGCACGGGCAAGGAGCTGATCGCCCGGGCGATCCACTCGCACAGCCGGCGGGCCGCCCTGCCGCTGATCAAGGTCAACTGCGCGGCGCTGCCGGCCGGCCTGGTCGAGAGCGAGCTGTTCGGCCACGAGAAAGGCGCGTTCACCGGCGCCATCGCCCGCCGCATCGGCCGCTTCGAGCTGGCCGACGGCGGCACCCTCTTCCTCGACGAGATCGGCGAGCTCCCCCCGGAGACCCAGGCCAAGCTGCTCCGCGTCCTCCAGGAGCGCGAGCTCGAGCGCGTCGGCGGCGGTACGGCGATCCGGGTCGACGTCCGGGTCATCGCCGCCACCAATCGCGACCTGGCCCAGGCCATCCGCGATCGGACGTTTCGCGAGGACCTCTACTATCGCCTCAGCGTCTTCCCCCTGCCGCTGCCGCCCCTGCGCGATCGCGTCGAGGATATCCCGCTGCTGGTGCACTTCCTCGTCGAACGGTTCGCCGCCCGCATCGGACGTCGCATCGAGGGCGTGAGCGAGCCGACGATGGCGCGGCTGTCGGCGTACCGGTGGCCCGGCAACATCCGCGAGCTCGAGAACGTGCTCGAGCGTGCCGTCATTCTCGCCACCGGTCCGACCCTCGACTTCGAGATCGACGGCGAACGACCCCCCGCCCCCGTCGCGATCGAGGAGCCTTCGCCTCCCTCTCTCGAGGCGATCGAACGCCGTCATATCCTCGCCGTCCTCGACCGCACCGGCTGGACCATCGAAGGGCCTCGGGGCGCGGCCGGGATCCTCGGCCTCCACCCCAACACGCTCCGCAGCCGGCTCAAGAAGCTCGGCATCGCACGCTCGTCCCACGACCCGTCGGAGGCGACCACGACATATCGTGGCCGAGGTCGTTGACCATGAAGCCGAGGGATCCGACTGCCGTTTTCGCGCCGTCTCGCTAACTCGCGGCCGCACGGCCCGTTATGACCCATCTTCTCGTGTGCGACCCTCGCGGCATCGGCCGTGCAATAGAGGGATACCGTGCCGGCCAGGCCGGGCCTTCGCGGAGATGCCGGCCATGCCGAGGGCCGCCCGGATCGACGGTGGAAACCCAACATCGACCCGGCCGGCCTGACCTTGCTCCTCGACCTGATCGGCCGAGGGGCGACGATCGCCGGATGCTCGGGGTTCATCGAGGAGCTGCTGAGCGAGGGCCGGGCTCGCCGTCGAGGCACCTTCCTCGAACCCGCACGACTTCGGTCGCGGATGTCCCGCAGCTTTGGTCGGGCTTCATGGATGTTCAATCAGGAGATTATCGATGGTTTCACGACTTCGCTCCGCGTTGCTCCTCGGTTCCGCCCTCATCGTCGGCGGAATCTGGGGTTGTTCGGACGATTCCAGGAACGACTCCGGCAAGATGGAGCCGAGCAAGCCGGCCGGCTCGATGGACAAGATGGAGCCGAGCAAGCCGGCCGGCCCGATGGACAAGATGGAGAAGGGCAAGATGGAGTAACGTTGGCTCCCGTCGACCGACTAATGGGGTGATCGCGGCCACGACTGGTAAGTCGGTCATCACGGCGAGGGCAGGCGTCGGCGGCTAGGAGAGCCTTCGATCGATTTCACCCGGGTCGACAGCGATGCCCGGGCGGTGGCCCGGCGCGGCCCGTTCGCGGATCGGACCGCGACAGCCGTCCGGCAACACGCACGACATCCCCGAGGAGAGGCAGCCATGACATCGCGACGTTGGAACATGCTCGTTTCGGGCCTGATCCTTTCCCTGACGCTGGCCACCGCGGGCAGCGCCCGGGCGCAGTTCGGCGTGCTGGGCGCCCAGGGCCGTCCCGCGATCGGCCAGTTCGGAGGGGGATACGGCCCTGGAGTCGCCTTCGGCCTGTCGCCCTACAACTACGCCCAGGTCGGCGGCGTCGGATACGGCGCGTTCGACGGGTACTCCGGAGGTTATGGCACGCTCGGCACGTTCCCCGGCATCGGCACCTGCGCCGGAGGCCTCTGCGGACCCGGCATCCCGCAGACGACCGCCTCGTACCGATCGGTGTCGAGCGCCGTCTCCATCGTGCCCGGCTGGGACGGACCCGTGCATCGGGTCCGCCGCAGGCGCTGAGCCCCCGGCCCGGGCCATCGTTATCCCGTTTTCATCGGTCGAATCAGTCTATTTACCGGAGGAGATCATCCATGAACCACGGTCCGTTGCGCCCGCCCGGGGCGCTGTTGCTCGCGCTGGGCGTGTCCCTGGTCGCGATCGCGGCCGCCGGGGTCGCCCGCGGCCAGGATCCAGGGGATGCCCCCGTGCGCAACGAGCTCGAGGCGTTCCGCGAGAAGTCGTCGAAGACCGTACCCCCAGACCGTCTCCGGAGCTACGAGCAGGGGATCGAGGAGGTGCGCAAGTCGGGGTTGGCCGAGAAGGCGCTGAAGGTCGGCGATCGGGCGCCCGACTTCGAGCTCCCGGGCCCGGCCGGCAAGAAGGTCAAGCTCTCGGAGCGGCTCGCCCGCGGGCCGGTCGTCGTGACGTGGTATCGCGGCGGATGGTGCCCGTATTGCAACATCGCGCTGAGGGGGTTCCACAGGAGCCTGCCCGAGATCCGCGCCGCGGGCGCCAGCCTGGTCGCCATCTCGCCCGAGACTCCCGACAACAGCATGACCACCGTCGAGAAGAACCACCTCGACTTCGACGTGCTCAGCGACAACGGCAACCGGGTTGCGCGGGCCTACGGGGTGGCCTACAAGATCCCCCGCGTCGTCGCCGAGCAGTTCAAGGGGCGGCTCGACCTGGCGCGGTACAATGGCGACGATTCGAGCACGCTGCCCCTGGGCGCCACCTACGTCATCGACCGCGACGGGATCATTCGCTATGCGTTCGTCGCCCCGGACTATCGCAGGCGGGCCGAGCCCTCCGACGTGATCGCCGCGCTGCGCGGCCTGAACAGGAAGCCCTGAGCCTCGCCGGCAACTCCGGAGTCCCCAGTCATGCCAGTCTCGAGCCGCCTCCCGATCGCGATCGGCGCCTTCCTCCTCTTCGGGGCCGGCGCGTTCGGCCAGGCCCAGCCCCCCGGCCGGGATGCCGCGAAACGCATGGTCCTCGTCGAGCTCTATACCTCGCAGGGTTGCGACATGTGCCCGGCGGCCGAGAAGATCCTCGGCGCCCTGGCCGAGCGCGAGCCGGGGATCGTGCCGGTTGCCTTCCACGTCGACTACTTCAACGACCCGTGGAAGGACGTGTTCTCCGACGCACTGTACAGCCAGCGGCAGATGGTTTACAACCAGCTCTATACGAAGCCCAAGAACCGCGAATACGGGCTGTACTACACGCCGATGATGATGGTCGACGGCGAGCAATCGGTGAATGGCCGCGACCCGGCGGCGGCGGTCGCGGCGATCCGCCATGCGCGGTCCAGGAAGCCCGCGGTGGCGATCGACGTCGACCTGACGCTGAACCAGGACGGGTCTTCGGGGACGGCCGGCGTGCGGGTGACCGGCCGTTCGCCTCGGGTCGAGAAGACGCCGCTGTTGGTTTGTGCCGTCCTGCGCGAGGACGGCGTCGTCACCGAGATCCCGTCGGGCGAGAACGCCGGCAAGTCGCTGGTCGCGCGCTTTCCGGCGCGGCAGACGAAGTTCGGGGTCGTCGAGCTCGAAGGCAGCTTGCCCGCGACGCAACGATATACGTTCGCGATCGAGCCGACGTGGAACCGGCGAAACCTGCGGCTGGCCGTGTTCGTGCAGGACAGGCGCACCGGCGTGGTGCATCAGGCGACCGACCTCCCGTGGCGATCGACGCCGAATGTCTCCGTAAAGGCGACGAAGGTTCCGGCGGCCGCAGCGACGGCCGGCGTGCCTTGACGGCGCCCTCGCCGACGATCCCCTCCCCCGACCGAGGAATGATCCCATGAAGACGAAGTGCCTCGCCTTGCTGACATTGATGGGCCTGGCCATCGAGGCGCGCGCCCAGGACGCGCCGGCCCGCGTCAACCCGGCGCCGCCGGGCGTCAAGGTCGGCGAGAAGGCCCCGGGGTTCAAGCTCAAGGACCAGTCGGCCAAGGATCGCTCGCTGGACGAGTTCCTCGCCGAGGGCAAGCTCGCGCTGGTGTTCTACCGATCGGCCGCGTGGTGACCCTTCTGCCGCAAGCAGTTGGTCCAACTGCAAGCCGACCTGAAGAAGATCGAGGCCGCGGGCATCCGGGTGGTGGGCATCAGCTACGACGCGCCGGACGTGCTGAAGAAGTTCGCCGACCAGGCGAAGATCACCTTCCCGCTGCTGTCGGACCCCGACAGCAAGACGATCGAGGCGTATCACATCCGCAACGCGGCCGCGCGGGGCAAGGCCGAGGGCGTCCCCGAGCCGGGGACCTTCATCGTGGATGAGAAGGGGATCGTCCGCGCGAAGCTCTTCCTCGAGGGCTACCGCAACCGGCACACGACCGGCGAACTGATCGAGGCCGCCAGGGCGATCCGTTGAGGTCGATCGACGTCCACCCGGACGACCGCGGAGCGAGCGATGAATCCAGCCGACGGGAGGGCGCGCCCGGATGCAACGGCCGACCAGATCGCGACGGCGGCGCGCCCCTGGCCGGACCGGTCGCCGGGCCATGCGGAACGACCCGGCTTCCTCGACCCGCCGCGATCGCCCGATGAGCTCGGGCGGCTGGCCCAGTATCGCGTCCGCGGCCTGCTGGGGCAGGGTGGCATGGGGCTGGTCTACGAGGCCGAGGACGTCGACCTGCTCCGCAAGGTGGCCCTCAAGGTCATCCGGCCTGAGCTAGCGGGCTCGCCGCAGGTCACCCGGCGGTTCCTGCTCGAGGCCCGGGCGATGGCGGCGCTCCAGCACGACCACATCGTCAGGATCTATCAGGTCGGCCAGCATCGCGGCGTCCCGTTCCTGGCCATGGAGTACCTCCGGGGGATCTCGCTGGACCGTTGGCTGGACGAGGGCCATGTGCCGACGGCCGACCAGGTGCTGCGGCTCGGTCGCGAAATCGCCGTCGGCCTCGATGCGGCCCACCGGCGTGGCGTGGTCCACCGCGACATCAAGCCGGCCAATATCTGGCTCGAGGCGCCTGCGGGCAGGGTCAAGATCCTCGACTTCGGCCTCGCTCGAGCCGAGGACCAGGACGTGCAGATCACCAGCCCCGGCACGACGGTCGGCTCTCCGGCGTACATGGCGCCCGAGCTGGTCCAGGGCGCGCGGGGCGATGCCGCAAGCGACCTGTTCAGCCTCGGGTGCGTGCTCTACTTGCTTTGCACCCGGCGGCTGCCCTTCGAGGGTTCGACGCTGGCGGCCGTGCTCACGTCGCTGGCGACGGCGACCCCGCCGGCCCCCCGCGCGATCAAGCCGGACGTCCCGCACGAGCTCGACAGGCTGATCGTGCTCTTGCTCTCCAGGAGCCCGGGCGACCGCCCGGAGTCGGCGCGGGCGGTCGTCGAGGCCATCCGGGAGATCGAGCGGCGTCGGCTTGCCGAACGGAGGCGGGACGGGCCC
Source organism: Planctomycetales bacterium (assembly GCA_027452145.1). Classification (GTDB taxonomy): domain Bacteria; phylum Planctomycetota; class Planctomycetia; order Isosphaerales; family Isosphaeraceae; genus JAKAUH01. The sequence goes on along the minus strand of DAIDHB010000263.1, from coordinate 31,134 downwards.
GCGCCGGCTACGCCTCCGCCGATCGTGGCTGACGACCCAGGCCCGGCATCCGGCGGCGTCGCCAGCGGGACGAGCCCGGCCGCCGGCACGGCGGCGAGACGCCGCATCCGGCCTGGCCACTGGGCCGCCATGCTGGCCGTTATCCTGATGGGTTCCGCTACGATCATTTTGTCGGTCCATCGCCGCCCGCGGGGCGCAGTGCCGGCCACGATGGCCGACCGGGTGCCGGAACGCGTCGTCGCGTCGGACTCGGGGCATGCCCCCGACCTCGGCACGCCCCCGAAGGAGAGGGTTGCGGTCCCTGCTCCTGTCCCCGGTCTCCGTCCACCCGCCGAGCCGGCCCGGCCCGCGGTCCCGCCGGCGGCGGCCGCTCCCCCTCCGCCCCGACGACAGGTCGCGGCCGTCGACAGGCCCCCGGGCGCCGCGGCGAGGCGGATCGAGGCGTTCGGCGATCGGAGCCGGATCATCGATCCCGACGACGATTGCCTGGTCTCTCGGGATGAGGCGAGCGGTCGGGCCTCGATCCTTGTCCCGGGCTCCGCCCACCTCCTGAGCGTCGAGATCGACCGGATGAACGCGCCGCGGATCCTCCGCGAGGTGACCGGCGACTTCGAGGTCCGGGTGCGGGTCAAGGGGATCGATGCGCCGGGCGCGCGCGCGACAACCGGCCGGTATGCGCCTTATCACGGGGCCGGCATCCTCCTCTGGAAGAATCCCGACCACTACGTACGCCTGGAAATCGCCGCCGATCACCGCAAGACCGGGGCCTATCCGTACGCCAACTTCGAGCTCCGCCGGGCCGGGCGGCTGGTGTCGTCGTGGGGCATCAAGATCGAGGACGGGTCGACCTATCTCCGGATCATGCGGGCCGGCGACGAGCTCCGCGCGGCGTTCAGCTCCGACGGGCGGAAATGGACGCCGTTCGCCGTGCTGGAAGCCGGCCTCCCCGAGCGCATCGAAGTCGGGGTCGTGGGGATCAATTCCGCCGCGAAGCCGCTGAAGGCCGAGTTCGAGGATTTCCGCGTCATGATCGGCCCCGACGTCGGAACCGGGTCCCGATCCGACACGAGCGGTCCCGTGCCGCCGCCGGCTCCCGGACCGCCGGCGTCGGGCCCCACCGCCGCGTCGTCGCGATCGCACGACCATCGGGACCGCTGACAGCACCGCCGCGCCGTCGCCGCATCCCGTCCGGCAGCTTCACTGTCGTCCCTTCTTGCTACCGGCGTCGGCCTGAACGGCGCGTGCTTTGCACGGGATGTGTCCTTGGAAAAGAGGAGACATTCAAGACCGGTGACACGTGAGGAGGCCACCCATGGGAAACCCCGCGCCCTGCGATGGGAAAAACCGCGACCAATGGACAGGTGGAGGACAGTACTACGAGTACTCCAGGGCGGCCAACCCGATCGGCTCGGGGCTGATCCCCGGGGTGCCCCTGGCGGATTTTCCCAGCCGGTTGCACGAGGAAGGCCCGACTCGCGTCATCCCGTTCGACCTGAGCGAGAAGCTCCAGTGCGAGGGCCCGGCGACCAGTCCGGCGCTCCTGTCAAACTTCATCCGCATCCGTCCGGGCGAACAGATCCGCACCGACCCGAACGCCACCTCGGAGCTGTACTACGTCATCCGCGGCCGCGGGCAGACGACGTTCGGCGATCGGAAGATCGCCTGGTGCGAGGGCGACATCTTCACCCTCTCCTGCTGCGGCGAGGCGGTCCACCACGCCGACGAGGACGCCGCCTTCTACTGGGTCCACGACGAGCCCTTGCTCCGCTACCTGGGCGCCCGCGCCGAGACGCCGAGGTTCCAGCCGACGCTCTATCCCCGATCTCGTGCCGTCGAGGAGCTGGAGAAGGTCGCGCAGGACCCCGAGGCGTCGAAGCGCAATCGCGTGAGCGTGCTCATGGCCAATTCCGAGCTCCCGCAGACGCGGACGATCACTCATGTCCTCTGGGCGATGTTCGGCGTGCTGCCGAAGGGGAAGGTCCAGCCGCCTCATCACCACGAGTCGGTGGCCCTGGACCTGATCATCGACTGCGAGCCCGGCTGCTACTCATTGATCGGCACCGAGGTCGACTCGAACGGCAACATCAAGGACCCCCGCCGCGCCGACTGGAAGCCCGGCTCGGCGTTCGTGACGCCGCCGGGCCTCTGGCACTCGCACCACAACGAGTCGAAGTCCGACGCCCACCTGCTGCCGATCCAGGACGCCGGGCTGCACACCTACCTGCGGACGCTGGACATCCACTTCTACCACAAGGAGAAGAAGGACGAGGCGTACATCTCGCTGAAGGGGGCCAGCAGCCGGCGGGGGTGAGCCCGCGGGGCGGGTGAGAGTGGAGCATGCCGGAAGACCCTGGCGAACCGGCGACGTGAGTCGCCGGGTCGGGCTTTCTGGCGAACCGGCGACGTGAGTCGCCGGGTCATCATACCCCACGACACAGGCGAAATCGCCGGATCATCCCTGATGAAAAAGCACCCGGCGACTCACGTCGCCGGTTCGCCGGAGTTCCCCGGGCGGTTCGGGTGTCACAATCGGACCTCCGCCATCCCCCTCCGGTCGCTCCTTCGTCCTCCTTCGTCGGCTTCCCTTTCCCCACAGCCCGCCGTGGCGTACGATGAGGCGCCCGGGCGGAGAGGCAGGCGGGTCGAGCGGTCGACGAGGCGAAGTCCGGGGCCGGATCGGGAGCCTTCGAGTCGTGGCGAGCCTGACGGTCGAGAACTACGTCAAGACGATCGCGCTGATCGCCGCGCGGCTCGAATCGGGCAGCGCCGTGAGCACCGGCGAGATCGCGCAGGCGCTGTCGGTCTCGCCGGGCACGGTGACCGGCATGCTCAAGACCCTCTCCGAGGCGAGCCTGGCGACGTACACGCCGTATGAGGGGGCCCGGCTGACCGAGGCCGGCCGTCGGCTGGCGCTGAAGGTCATCCGCCGCCACCGATTGCTCGAGCTGTTCCTCGCGCGGACGCTCGAGATGTCGTGGGACGAGGTGCACGAGGAGGCCGAGCACATGGAGCACGCGGCCTCCGAGCGCCTGGTCGACCGGATCGACGCCTTCCTCGGCCATCCGGCCGTCGATCCGCACGGCGACCCGATCCCCCGCGCCGACGGATCCCTCGCCGAGATCGAGGGCGTCCCGCTGGCGCGGCTCCAGGCGGGCCAGGCGTTCCGCGTCGTCCGCGTGATGGACCAGGACCCGGCGTTCCTCCGCTATCTGAGCGAGTGCGGGCTGGATCTTCACGCCAGCGGGGAACTCGTCGAGAACCGCCCCGAGTCCGGCGCCCTGGTCTGCCGGCTGGGCGGGCGCACCGTCGCCCTGGGGCTCACGGCCGCCGGCAAGGTCCTGGTCGAAGCACGCGAGGTGGAACCGGCCTCACACTGAGGCGGCCGCGGTACGAAAGGAAGGTGCGACCGTGGCCACGGCGACGACAGGTCCAGGGCGGCGAACATCGGCGCCCCCCGGCTTCCTGTTCCAGGACGTCTCGTGGGACGACTACGAGGCGATGCTGCGCATCGTGGGCGATCGGCCCGTTCGCGTCACGTACGACCGGGGCACGATGGAGATCTTCTCGCCCTCGTTCGGCCACAACAGCGATGCCTATCTCCTCGGTCGCATGGTCGAATTCCTCACCGAGAAGCTCGAGGTCTCCATCGTCGGCGGCGATACGACCACGCTCAAGCGCCAGGACCTGGACCGGGGCGCCGAGCCCGACAAATGCTACTGGTTCGGCGCCAATGCCCGGCGCGTGCGGGGCAAGCGCCAGCTCGACCTGGATCGCGACCCGCCTCCGGACCTGGTGGTCGAGGTCGACGTGACCCGAACCTCGCTCGATCGGCTCGAGATCTTCGCCGCGATGGGTGTGCCCGAGGTCTGGCGATCCCGTGGCCAGAGCCTCCAGTTCCTCCATCTCCAGCCGGACGGGACCTATCGGCCGAGGGCTTCCAGCCGGAACTTTCCCGGGCTGAAGGTCGCCGCGCTCGCCCGATTCCTCAAGGCCGGCAGGACGACCGACTCGACGCCCTGGATGCGGTCGTTCCGCGCGTTTGCGCGGGAGCTTGCAGGCGGCCGATGATGAGGGCCTCGACCTGCCAGCCTCACGTCACGACCGGAACGCCTCGTCGTCCGCCGGTTCGGATGTCGGCAATCGGTCGGGCCGGAACGGAGAAAGGTCCAGGCGAGGGGCTCGGCCGAGGACGAGGTCGACGACCAGCTCGGCGGTCCCTGGCGCGAGCTGCAAGCCGGCGCGGCGGTGGCCGGCGGCGATGATCAGGTTCTCGACCTCCGGGGCGATCCCGATATAGGGACGGCCGTCGACGCTCCCCGGCCGCAGGCCCGCCCAGGTGGCCTCGATCGCCGCGTCGCCCAGCGCGGGGCACAGGCGGATGGCCTCTTCAAGCAGGTCGCGCGCGCCGGCGGCCGTCGGCCTGGCATCGAAGCCGGCGTTTTCCTCGGTGGCTCCGACGAGGATCCGTCCGTCGTCGCGCGGCACCAGGTATTTCTTGCCATGCTCGACCACTCGGCGGAGCAGGGGGCGCTCGGCCCTGAGCAGGACGATCTGCCCCTTGATCGGCGGGGTCGGCGCCCGGACGCCCGCCGGCTCGAGCAGCCCGCCCGACCAGGCCCCGGCCGCCAGGATCGCCCGGCCGCAGGGGATCTCGCCCGACTCGGTGCGCACGGCCGCGACCCGGCCGCCGTTGAGCGTGAAGCCCAGCGCCGCCCGGTATCCCTCCAGCACCGCCCCGCGCCGGACGACGGCCGCCTTGAGGGCCGCCAGAAGCCGCGGATTGCGCACCTGGGCCCGATCGGGCAGGAAGTACACCGACTTCAGCTCGGGGTTCAGCGCCGGCTCGACGCGGGCGTAGTCGCCGGGGGGAATCCGCTCCCAGGCGATCCCCTCGGCCCGCCACTGGCCGGCCGCGGCGCGGAGCGCGTCGTCCTCGCGCGAGGTCCACGCCACGTCGACGCCGCCGGTGCGGCGATAGCCCGGGTCGATCCCCGTCTCGTCCTGGAGCGCGGCCGTCCAGTCGGGATAGAGCCCGGCGCTCCACGTCCGCAGGGCGGCCAGCGGATTGGGGGAGACGCGGGCCGCGGGCGAGCGATCGGCGATCGGCGGGATCAGCCCGGCTCCGGCCCAGGAGGCCTCGCGGCCGGGCTCGCGCCGGTCGAGCAAGATTGGGCGCAGCCCCTCACGCGCAAGAGCATAGGCGATCGACAGGCCGATCACCCCGCCCCCCACGATCACGATGTCGCCGCACTTCGAGGTCGTCATGCCACCTCGATTCTACAGGGCGATCGCGGCCCGGGGAAAGCGAGCGGGCGGGTCGTGGTCGTGAAGGTGGCTCGCTGGCGCAACGCGTCCGCGAGGCGCTCCCCGGGGGAATGGGTGATATGCGCTGGCCGCCTGGTCCATCCGGCGCCTTTCTCCGATCCGACCCGGTCGTGGAGCCGGCTGCGGGGCTGTGGTATAGTGAAAGTTGGAAGGCCATGTCCCGGCGGGTGGCGGCCTGCTCGCAGTGTGTCGCCGGGTCCCGAGGGACGGCCGAGCTTCCGGATTCCGAAGAATTGGATCACGTCCGGCATGTTCACTGGGGTCTGGCGTGTTTGCTGGCGTCGTCGGCCATCGCGATGTCGGCCGGGTCGGCGTGCGCCCAGGCGCCGACCGGGCACGGATCGCCGGGCGGGGACGGAGTCGCGGCTGGGGCCGTCGAGAAGCCCCGGGCCCGGGCCGAGTCGCCGGCCGCGCCGCCGGCCACGTCGTACTTCATCATCCTGAGCACTCCGGCGGACTATGAGGCCCTGCTGCGGAAGATCCAGCAGCCCGACCTGGAGATCCGCCGGGTCGAGCGGCCCGGGGCAGGACCTGCGCCGGCTGCGGGCGGCGATGCGGGTGCCCCCGACGCCCAGGGCGCCGGGGCGGCGACCACGCAGCCGGGGGGGACGGCCGGGGCGGGAGCCTGGGTGGTCGAGTCGGTGCGGGTCCGGGGCCGGGTGCGGGGCGACTCGGCCGTGCTGCGGATCGAACTGGCGATCGCGATGGGCGCCGACGGGCCGGCCTGGGTCCCGATCCGGCTGGACGACCAGCGGCTGATCGACGCTCGCGAGGGGAACCAGGCCCTGGCCGTGCGGGTCGCGGAGCCCGGGACGTGGGAGGTCGAGCTGACCGGACGGGGCGTCCATCGGATCGCCGTCGACCTGCGGTGCCCCCTGACGACCCGGCCGGCGCGCGCGGGGCTGTCGCTGGCGATCCCGGCGGCCTCGTCGACGTCGCTCGACCTGGATTTCGACCGCCGCCAGCAGGACCTGATCGTCGGCACCAACGAGGTCTACGGCCAGAGCGACCTGCCCGGCGGCCAGGGATCGCGGATGTCGGCGCGGCTGACGCCCCGATCGCGGATCGACGTGAGCTGGGCCGTCGAGGCCCAGGCCGGCGCCGGCGACGCGCCGCTGCTGACGGCGCAGGGCGACATCGCCATCGACGTCGACTCCGAGCAGATGCGCATCTGGTCGAGCTGGGTGATCCGCTGCGTCCGGGGGATCGCCCGGACGCTGGAGATCGGCGTCGACGAGCGGGATGTGATCACGGAGATCCGCCTGGACGACCAGTCGATCGAGCCGGGGAACGAGGGGGCTCGCGGGGCCGGACGGCTGTTGATCCCGCTGGCCGAGCCGCTGCGGCCCGGCGACGTCAAGCGGCTGGTGCTGCGGACCCGGCGCGCCTACGGGAGGGGCCCGTCGCGCCGGATCGCATTCGGCGGGTTTGTTATATCCAACGCTCGCGAGCAGTCCGGCGCGATCGGCGTGATCCAGAGCGCGAATCTGTGGGTCGCTCCGGCGTCATCCCAGGGGCTTCGGCGGATCCCGCCGACCTCGCTGCCGCAGGAGCTGCGAGAGCGGCCGGCGACGAGCCTGGCGTTCGAGTTCCTCGACCAGCCGTTCAACCTGGACCTCGACGTCGAGGACTCGCCGCCGCTCGTCCGCTCGCAGTTGCGCACGCTGTTCCACCTCGAGGCGGACCGGGTGCGGAGCGAGACGACGATCGAGCTCCAGTGGGTGCGAGGGCGGCTGTTCGAGGTCGAGCTGGGGCTGGGGCCGGGCCTGGAGGTCGTCTCGGTGGGCCCGCCGGACGTGGTCGAGGCGTGGAATCCGACGGGGGCGCCGTCGCGACGCGGGGCGAAGGCCCCGGCCGGCGAGCCGCGCGGGCTGACGATCCGCCTCGCGCCGGCGGTGCGCGACCAGAGCAAGGTGACGATCCGGCTCGGCGGCCTCCAGCCGCTGCCGCGCGACGGGCGGGTGAGCCTCGGCCTGATCGCTCCCGACGAGACGGCGGCCGTCGCGTCGTCGTTCACCATCGCCGGGGACCGAGGGGTCTCGGTCGAGCTGGACGACGACACTTCGCGATCCGATCGCCCCGGCAGCGAGGCGGCATTCCGCGCGCAGGAGGTCGTCGGCGACCGCGGGTCCCCGCCGTCGGGCGGTTCCGCCAGCGGCCCGGCGCTGGTCGTCGAGGCGGTCGGCAGCCCCCGGACGCTGCCGATCCGGATCACCCGGCATGCCCGGTCGATCGGCCAGGAGACGACGGTCTCGGCCGAGGTCTCGCGCCGCCGGGTCGACGTGTTGCAGAAGACCAGGTTCTCCGTCCGGCACGGGACGCTCGCCACGCTGGAGGTCCGCGTCCCGAAGGACATCGCCGACGGCTGGGAGCTGCTCGACCGCGAGGTCATCGACCGTGAGGACCTCGCGCGCGAGGCGGACGGCTCCCGGCGCTACCGGCTGTATTTCGACCGGCCGGTACTGGACCGGACCACGCTGGCCTTCCGCTTCCGGATGCCGGTCTCCCCCGTGCTGGATGCCGAGAAGCCCCGCGAGCTGGCGCTCCCCTGGATCGACTTCCCCGAGGCCGCCGCCGGGCCGGCGCGGGTAGAGATGGCGACCGCCCCAGGCGTGGTGCTCCGGGGCGGCGACCCGCAGTGGAACCGCTCGCCGTCGCCGGCCGGCGCGGCCCCGCCGGCCGCGGGCCTCGCCACGGAGGATGCCACCGCGGGAGCCGCCTATACCCAGGGGGACGCCGGCCCGCGGGGGCGGCCTTTTCACTTCCGCGCCGCGGCGCTCCAGGCCGTCGAGCTGCCGGCGCTGGTGGTGCCCCGCTCGCTGATCGAGACCACCCAGGGTTTCGACGGCTCGCTGCGCGGCCGGGCATGGTACTGGGTCGAGACGCACGGGCCAGCGTTTCCCTTCGCGCTGCCGCAGGGGGCCTGGATGATCGCCGCGCGGGTGAACGGCCGGGCGGCGGACGGGACCGACCTCGAGGCCACACCGGCCGGCTACCGGCTGCGGCTGCCGGCGGAGGCGGCCTCGCGACCGGCCCTGGTCGAGCTGGAATATCAGCTCGGCGGCCCGGCCGCGCGCGGCGACTGGGCCGCGCCCCGGCTCCTCGACGGCGGCCTGGTCCTCCGGACCCTCTGGCAGGTACGGCTGCCCTGGGACCGCACCCTCCTGGGCGTACCGTCCGGCTGGACCGATGAGAACCAGTGGTACTGGTCGGGATACCTCTGGGTCCGGCGCCCGGCTCGCGACGTCGCCCGCCTGGGCGAATGGCTGCTCGGCGCCGGGGCGTCGCCGGCCGCGGCCGCCGGCCTGCGCGACGGCGAGCTGGACGAGTCGCACCCGTTGCTGTTCAGCAGGACGGGACAGCCCGAGGCGCTGGGCGTCCGGATCGTCCCTCGGGCCTGGCTGGTCGCGGCGGGCTCGGGCGCGACGTTGGCCCTCGGCTTCCTGGCGATCTTCGCGCGCCTCCGGTTCCGCACCGCCTGGGCGGTGGCGGCCATCGCCGCGCTGGTGGCCGCGGCCGTCGTGCAGCCGAGCCTGGCCATGCAGTTGATCCAGGCGTCGTTCCTGGGCGCGGTCCTCTCCGCGCTGGGCCTGGTAATCCAGCACCGGCTCGACCGCCGCCGCGCGCCCGCCGGCGCGCCGGGCCGCGACACCGGATCCGCCGGCGGCACGCCGCCCGGCGACTCCTCGCTCAATCGCGGGTCGGGAACAGCCGGGGTCCCGAGCGTCGGCTCGGACGACTCGACGGCCATCCGGGTGCGCACGCCCTCGACCCTCGACTATCATCCGGCGCCACTGGCCGGACCGTCGCTCGCCGACGAGACGCGAAGCTCGACGCTCGGGCGGTCGTAGCAGACGGCCGCAGTCCGGGATGTGGGATGGGCGCGCCGGACGGCGGAAGGTTCGGAGTCCGGATTTCACGCAGGGACGATTTGCCCACGATGACCCGTCGCGGCGGAGCGCAGCCAACATGCCCGAGCTGCCGGATATCACCGTCTATCTCGAGGCGATCGGGCGCCGCGCTGTTGGGCGGCGCATCGAGCGCGTGCGAGTCCACAGCCCGTTCGTCGTCCGCACGTTCGAGCCGCCGATCGACGCGGTGGCGGGGAAGCTCGTGCGCGAGGCGCGGCGGGTGGGCAAGCGGATCGCGCTGGCGATGGAGGACCGGCTCTGGCTGGTGATCCACCTGATGATCGCCGGCCGGCTGCACTGGAAGCCGCCGGGCGTGAAGATCGGGGCGAAGAACGCGCTGGCGGCGATCGACTTCGCCGAGGGGAGCCTTCTCCTGACCGAGGCCGGTACGAAGCGCCGGGCGGCCGTTTATGTCCTGGCGGGAGATGACGCGTGGAAGACACTGGACCCGGGCGGCCTGGAGGTGCTGGAGGCGACGTTCGAGCAGTTCGACGCGGTGCTGCGCGGGCGGAGCCACACCCTGAAGCGCGCCCTGACGGACCCCCACCTCTTCAGCGGGATCGGCAACGCATACTCGGACGAGATCCTGCACCGCGCGCGGCTCTCGCCACTGGCGCTGACCCAGAAGATCGGCGACGAGGAGGCGGGTCGATTATATGCGGCGATCCGCGAGGTGCTGGTCGAGTGGACCGAGCGGCTGCGGGCCGAGACGGGCGACGGGTTCCCGGAGAAGGTGACGGCATTCCGGCCGGGGATGGCCGTGCACGGTCGGTTCGGCGAGCCGTGCCCGGCCTGCGGGGCGCCCGTGCAGCGAATACGCTACGCCGAGAACGAGACGAACTATTGCCCGCGGTGCCAGACGGGCGGGCGGATCCTCGCGGATCGCTCGCTGTCGCGATTGCTGAAGGACGACTGGCCGCGGAGCCTGGACGAGCTGTAGCGGTCGTATCGGGAGGGCGGCACGCTGGCCGGCCGGCGGGGTGATGCGGCGGCCAATCCTGGCCGACCACTACCTAATGGTGCCTCCGCTCGCCGGCCCGTTGCGGGCCGCGGCGCGGCGAAGGCGCCCCCGTAAACCACCCGCACGCGAAGCCAGCGCCAGCGCAGGCACAAGCAAGGAGGATGACGATGAGCCCCGAGATGAAATCCAGCACGCCCGACCTGGTCCGGTGGTCGTTCACGATCGATCCGGCGCACCGCGAGGCGATCGAGGGCCACCTGTCCGACCTGGGCGCCGATGTCCTGGTCCGCGAGGGCCACAATGTCCTCGTGACCTGGGACGAGCCCGATCAGGATGATGAGGCCGAGGTGATCGAGACCCTCTGGGCCCTCAACGGCGCGCCGTTCGAGGTCGTCTCGGAGACGTTCCAGCGGCTGGAGCTGCACACGATCCACCACGTCGACGACGAGGCGGCGGCGCAGGCGGCCTGACGGGATCGCTGAAGGGAGCGAGTCCCCGGCTCGCCGGGAGGCTCGCTCTCTCGATCTCCCGCTCGCTCTATCTTCACACGCCACTTCCCTCGGGTGTCAATCGGGCGGCAGGATGGGCGGGAGCTCGGCGGGCGGGGCGGGGCGATTCGCCTTCGCCTTCGGCTTGCCGGCCGGCGGACCGGTCTCTTGCCCGGGTTGTTCGGGGGGTGGGGGCGGTGGCGGCGGGAGGGCCGAGTCGCCCGTCGGGGCGGCGCGCGCCAGGTGCTCGGGGACGTGAGTCATCGCCTCGGCGGCGCGGGCGAGCTCGCCGGCGCGCTCGTCGCGGCCGGCCTCGAGGTCGCGGCGGGCGGCGTTGTAGAGGTCGCGCGCGGCCTTGACGTAGACCTCCTGGCCGGCCCCAGGGCGCCAGGTGCCGAGCCAGACCAGGCGATCATACGCGCGATAGAGGTCGCGCGAGGCGCGGATCCTGGTGTCGCCCGCGCCGAAGTCGACGCCGGGCGCCGGGAGGTCGGGGTCGGGGCGGTCGTAGCGTGAGGCGTTGCGCGCGTGATCCACCGCCCGGGCCAGGTCGTGGGCCGCGGCGCCATATTCGCGGGCGCGCTCGAGTGCGCCTCCGGCCTGGGCCTTCAGGCCCTCGCGATAGAAGTCGACGGCGCGCCGGGTCCAGTCGCGGATCCTCGCGTCGGGCCTCGCCGCGGCGGCCTCGTCGGCGCGGAGGCGGCGGAGCAGGTCGTAGGCCTTCCGCAGGTCGCCGCCGGGCTCGCGCTCGGCCTTCTTCTTCGGGGCACCCTTCCCCCTGGCCCTGGGGCCGGCGCCGGGGCCTCCCGGCGGGCCCTGCGGCCCGGCCGGTCCCAGCGCCGCGAGGCCCAGGGCGATTGCGGTCGATCCAATAAGGGCGGTCAGCCTCGACATGGTGATGATCCTCGTCGAACGGGATGCGACGATGCCGATCGGTCCCCCGGCTACCGCGGCGGCGCGGCCGCGGCCCCGGGCTCGGACCGAAGCTTGCGGAAATCGAACGGCTCGCCGAGCAGGCGCTGGAAGGCCTCGGACTGGCGGCGAGTGAGCACGGCGGCGACGCGCCGAGTTACGTCCTCGCGGAGCTGTGTCGAGCCGGCGCGCATCCGCTCCCTGGCCTGCTCCTTGGCGACGGCCGGATCGAGTCCCGCGGCGGCCGGGTCGGGCGGCTCGGCCTTGAGCTGGTCGCGGAGCCGACGGCTCTCGTCCATCAGGCCGCCGAGTATCCCCTGGATCTGCTGGAGCTGTTCATCATCGAGCCGCAGGGCCCGGATCACGTCCGGGCGGGCCAGCGCCGAGAGGCCCTCGGCCTGGAGGGCGATCTGGTTGAGCCTGGACCGTTGCCGCGCATCGAGGACCGAACCGGCGGACTTGCCGTTGGCCAGGTCGTTTCGTTGCGCGGTCGTGAGCTTCAGCTCGTCGTGGATCGCGGGCTGCTTCAGCAGCCAGGCGGCCAGGTTGGCCGACTCGTCGAGGAGCGGTTCGCCGTCGCGGCCGGTCAGCTTGCCCAGCTCGAACGGCGGGCCGATCATGTGATTGTAGAGCTCGCGCTGATGCCGGGAGAGGATCCGGCCGATCTCCGGCATGGCCTGCTGTCCGAGCTTGTACATGAAGGCGCGGCCCTGGCTCTTTTCCTGGTCCTTGCGGACCTTCTCCAGCGCGAACTCGCCGCCGGCCCTGGCGAGCTCCGACGAACGCTTCTGGGCCTCCTTGTACTGGTCCTGCTGGCCCTTCATCACGCCCAGGACCTCGCGGATCGCCTGGAGCTGCTCGGGCTGGATCCCCAGCTTCTCGATGACCTCCGGGGTCAGGAACGCCGACGGCCCCTGCACGCGCAGGGCGATCTGCGAGAGCCGGGTACGCTGGCGGGCGGTGAGCACCGCGTCGAGTCGCGCGTCGGTCTGCTGCTCGAAGCCGTCGAGCTGCGCCTCGCGTGCCAGGATGGCCTGGCGCTGGGCGTCGGTGAGGTTCGGGTCCTCCAGCTTGGCCCTGGGCTTCCCCTTCTCGCCCTTCGTGGCCGAATCGAACTGCTTCTTCGTCTGCTTCGACTCGGCCTCGAGGCGGGTGATCCGTTCGATCTGCTCGTCGGTCAGCTTGAGCTCGCGCCGGACCTCCGGCGAGCGGAGCAGGGCCAGCCGGAGCGAGTCGCCCCGCCCGGCCAGTCCGAGCCGCTCCTGGCCGTTGCCGACCAGGGCAAGGATCAACACTCCGAGCGTGCCCGAGAGCATCGCGGGCCAGATTCCCCTGCGCATGGACTCGACCTCTCGACTCGACAGGTGGTGTCTCCCGACTCACGGCGTCGGCCGCCTCGACGCGCCGCGCCCCCGGCGAGCCCCCTGTGCAAAAGCAGTACCGTGTGCGGAAACCGGCGATCTGCCTATAATTCGGGCGGCCGGGACGTCCGCGGTGGGAACGGTTCCCCCGCCGGACCGGGGCTTTTCCGCCCAGCGCGACCGTCGAGGACCGCCGATCGTCGGGGATTCCGGCGCGGCACGGGGCATGCAGTCAAGCGTCGGCCCGGATTCGCGTTCCTGTGTTTGTTGGGATTCCCAGATGTTGCCGGTGTTCCCATGTCGTTGACCCGCCTGCGAGCCCGGATTCCGATCGGGGTCCAGGTCGGCGCGGTGGCCGCGCTGTTCGTGGCGGCATTGGTGGTGCTGTGGACGACCGGGGCCTCGGTGGTGGCGCGGGAGCGCCGGCGATCCGAGGCCCGCAGGATGCTCGACCAGGCCGACGACGAGCTGGCCGCGCGGTGCCTCGACGCAATCGCGTCCCTGGGCAACGACTTCGACTATCGCGAGGAGTCGGACCGCATCCGGCTCGACGCGACGTTGAAGGAGCGCGGCCGGGCGGCGCTGCGGGCGTTCGAGGGGGTCGAGGGGGGCTATTTCGTCAGCTACTACGACAGCTTCATGGGGACGGTCGTCGAACATCCGGCGCCATCGGGACCGCCTGCCGCCGAAGGCGGCGCCGGCGCCGGCGCGGGCCGGGTATCGAATCGCCGGGGCCAGGAGGGCCTGCCGCCGCGCGAGATCGACCTGATCGAGATCCTCGTGCACGCGGCGATCCGCAAGAAGCAGCCGCTGCTCTCGATCGAGGAGCTTGAGGGCGCGGGGCCGATGACGGTCGCGATCCGGACGGAGCCGATCCAGTCCAGAACGGGCGACCGGATCCTGGGCGCAACGTGGGCGATGATCCGGCTGGAGGATTCGCTGTTCGGTGACCGCTCGCTTCGCGGCTATCGGCTGGCGGCGGGGCTGGCGCTGGGCGGGATCGCGCTGGCGCTCCTGCTGACGGCCGGGCTAGCGCGCACGGTCCGCCGCCAGGCGATCGAGCGCGAGCGGCTCCAGACCGAGCTGCGGCGGAGCGAGCGCCTCGCCGCGCTGGGCAAGCTGCTGGCGGGCGTGGCGCACGAGGTGCGCAATCCGCTGGCGGGCATCCGGTCGACGGCCCAGCTCTGGCAGCGCGGGGTCGTCGGGCTGGACGAGGAGTCGCTGGGCAACCTGGTCCACGAGGTCGACCGGCTCGAGGAGATCGTCTCGCGGCTGCTCCAGTTCTCGCGGGCCGACGCGCAGGACCTGGTCCCGGGCGACCTGAACGGCGTGGTCGCCGAGGCGGCACGGCTGGCGTCGGGCCCGGCCAAGGCGCGGGGTGTGAAGGTCGAGCTCGAGCTTGACCCCGGCCTGCCGCCCGTCGAGATGGCCTCGCCGGCGTTGCTCCAGGTCTTCCGCAACCTGACGACCAATGCCGTGCAGGCGATGGACGGCGGCGGCACGCTGCGCCTGACCACCCGGCGCGACGCGTCGCGGCGGACGATCGCCGCGAGCGTGATCGACACCGGCCCGGGCCTGGCCGCCGACACCGTCGAGCACCTGTTCGAACCCTTCTACACCACCAAGGCCGAGGGCACCGGGCTGGGCCTGGCGATCGCCCGCGAGATCGCGCTGGCCCACCGCGGCGAGCTGCGCGCCGCCAACCGGGCCGACGGCCGGGGCGCGGTCTTCACGCTTGTCTTGCCGGCCGCCGATGCGAACTCCAACGGAGCCGCCCACCCATGAACAACCCCGTGAAGGTCCTGGTGGCCGACGACGATCGGACCATCCGCCGCAACCTCGTCCTGCTGCTGAAATCCGAGGGGTACGAGACCATCGAAGCGTCCGACGGCCGCGAGGCGCTCGCCGCGATCGCCTCGCATGCCCCCGACGCCGTGCTGCTCGACCTGAAGATGCCCGGGCGCGACGGCATGGAGGTCCTCGCCGACCTGGGCCCGAGGCTCGCGGAGCTGCCCGTGATCGTCATCACGGCGCTGGGGGGCTCGGCCGTCGCGATCGAGGCCATGCGGCGCGGGGCCTACGACTACCTCACCAAGCCCTTCGACCTGGACGAGGTGCTGATGACCCTGAAGCGCGCGCTGCGCCAGCGCGCGCTGGCCGAGGAGGCCAGGGCGCTGCGATCCCGCGCCGACGAGTCGCCGGCGGCGCGCCCGGCCGACGAGGCCGAGGACGACGAGCCGGAGCTGGTCGGGCGGAGCGCGGCGATGCGCGAGGTCTTCAAGGCGATCGGCCTGGCGGCGGCGACCGACGCGCCCGTGCTGATTGCCGGCGAGAGCGGCACCGGCAAGGAGCTGGTGGCCACGGCCCTGCACCGACACTCGGACCGGTCGGGCGGCCCGTTCATCCGGGTAAACTGCGGCGCGCTGCCCGAGGGCCTGATCGAGAGCGAGCTGTTCGGGCACGAGAAGGGCGCCTTCACCGGCGCCGACCGGCAGAAGCCGGGCCGGTTCGAGCGCGCCGCGGGCGGGACGATCTTCCTGGACGAGGTCGGCGAGCTGCCGCTCTCGGCCCAGGCCAAGATCCTGCGGGTGCTCCAGCAGCGGGAGTTCGAGCGGGTCGGCGGCACCGAGACCCTCCGCACCGATGCCAGGATCATCTCGGCGACGCATCGCGACCTGGCCCGCGAGGTCGCCGCGGGGCGATTCCGCGAGGACCTGTACTACCGGCTGAACGTCGCGCGGATCGTCATCCCGCCACTACGCGACCGCCCCGAGGACATCGCGCCGCTGGTCGAGCACATCCTCAGACGGCTGGAGCGCCGGCACGGCTGGGGCGAGCTGACGACATCACCCGAGGCACTCCACGCCATCCAGGAGCGGAGCTGGCCGGGGAACGTCCGCCAGCTCGAGAACACCCTGGCCCGCGCCGTGATCGGCGCGCGGGGACGCACGATCCTCCCCGAGCACCTGGACGTCGACGAGCTGCCCGACGCCGCGATCCCCGAGGCCGCGGCGACCGACTCGGGCGAGCCGATCCCGCTCCGCGCGCTGCTCGCCGAGGTCGAGCGGCGGGCGATCCAGCGCGCCCTGGTCGCCTGCCAGGGCAACCGCACGAAGACGGCCGAACGCCTGGGCATCAGCCGCCGCCAGCTCTTCGACAAGATTCGCGAGTATGACCTGCATCCGTAGGGCGGGCGGCGGCCTGTCATCGCCGTCTGTTGCGAAAATAATCGGACGGCAGCCGGATTCCGCGCGCGTTTTCGGCCAGTATTTACGATACTTAATACTGGGTGAGCAGGGAGATCGGACCGTGGCCTGCGTCGTCGCCGGTCGCCGTATCCTCCGCCATTTCGCCAGTCCACCGGCCGGGATCGCGATGTGCGCGTTGCCTCGCCGTTCGGCGTGACGGCCGCATTTGAATCCAACAGGATCAGCACCAGCGATGAAGAACATTCGCCATTCCGGGAACCGCCGCGCGCGGCGTGCGCTGTCCTTCGGGCCGGAGATCCTCGAGACGCGGGCCCTCCTCTCGACCGCGAGCGCCAGCGCGACCTCAGGCGCGACGTTCAACGGTCCGTCGCTGTCGGACCTGATCCAGCAGGCCCGCAGCGGCACCGACACGGCGCCGGCGGCGATCAGCCGGATGGAGCAGGCGCTCCAGACGCAGCTCACCAGCGGCCCGCTGGCGGACCTGAAGGCCGGCAAGGTCAGCGGCAACGGCTTCGTGACCGAGGTGCAGAACCTCGAGGCCAGCTACGAGCAGAACCTGGATCAGCAGCTCTCGCCCGAGTTCCCGGTGGTCGACGCGATCCTCAAGCTCCAGGGCCAGAAGGTCGTCGCCGACGTGATCGCGCTCAATCAGGAGGCGAGCGTCGGGCTCATCTCGAGCGCCACGCTCGCGACCGACGCCAGGGTGGCCATCGATAGCCTGACAACCAGCCCAATCGATCCCCTGAATCCGTCGCTGAGCGCCTATACCTCGGCCACGCAGTTGTTCGAGACCGAACTCAACACGCTTGCGAAGGGCCTCGTTTCGTCGTCGTCCTCGTCCTCGTCGACGTTGACCCCGGCCCAGGTCAGCGCGACGGCGCTGGCGGAGACTCAGGCGTTTTTGGCGAACATGCACGCGGGTATCCAGGTGGTGCATCCTTATGTGTCGAGCCAGGTCGACGCGGCGGTGGCCGCGCTCGAATCGGCCGAGAGCGGCCTGGCGCAGGACACGGCGGCGGCGGCCCAGTCGGCGCTGACGTCAGCGGTCTCGACTTTTGACACGGCGATGCTGGGGAGTGGCGGCGTCTTCGACCCGGCCGGGCCGGTGGCGCGGGCGATCAACCGGGGCGACTTCACGCCCAACACGGCCCAGCCGCAGGCCGGGGTGACGCTGACGAGTGTCTCCGGCACGGCCAGGCACGGCGGCAAGGCGACGCTCTCCGCGACCCTGACGGGTTCCGGCGGCGGGTCGGCGATCGCGGGCGAGACGGTGGTCTTCACACTCGACGGGGCGTTTGCCGGGGTCGCCACGACCGATAGCAAGGGCGTGGCGACGCTCACCGGCGTGCCGACGAGCAACCCCGTCGGCACTGACGCCGGCGGTGTGGTCGCCTACTTCGCCGGGAACAGGGCGTACCAGTCGGCCTCGGCCACGGGCGACCTGACGGTGAGCTAGGCCGGCCGGGCACCAAACCCGCGACCGGACCGGGTCGGCCGTCTGCTTTACCGCGGCGGGGCGGTCGCCGACTCGCGCTCGTCGAGCAGGCTGGCAATCGCCCTGTCGAGGTCGTCGCCGCGGACGTCCTTGTAGCGGATCACGCCCTGGCGGTCGAGCACGAAGATGCTGGGGAACCCGACGATGCCCCAGCCCGTCGTGATCGGGCCGTCGACGCCGCCGTCCCACCAGCAGCGCCAGGTGATCTGCTTCAAGGCGATCGACTTGCGGAGGGTCTCGACGTCGTCGTCGGTATCGACGCTCACGATCGTGAAGGGCCGATCCTTGTATTTCTCGAGCAGGGCTCGCTCCTGGGGATACATCGCGACGCAGGCGCCGCACCAGTTGCCACAGAAGGTCAGCACGACGACCTTGCCGCGCGTCTCGCTCAGCCGGAACGGCCGGCCCTCGTGATCTCGGCCGTCGATCTCGGGCGCGGTCTTGCCGATGGTGAGGTTCCGCAGGGCGAATAGCTCGCCCCGGGCGATCTCGCCCATCGGGCGGTGTCGGTCGAAGAGCCGGACGTTGGCAAACTCGCGCGCGACTCGTTCGAGCAGCGCCTCAGACGCTTTTTCGAGGGCCTCGGGGTCCTTCTCCCGGACGAACTGGCTGATCGGCGCCGCGGCGGTGTATCGCTCGTAGGCCTTCTGATCTTCGGGCCGCTCGCGTAGCGCCCGAACCACCCGGGCTTGCAGCGATAGGTGCTGGGCCAGCCAGTAGCAGGCCGCGGCCCGGTCGTCGCGATTCGGGTTGCGGTCGAGGATGCGGCGGAGCAAGGTTTCGGCGTCGGGATACTGAAACAACGTCAGCGCGACCGTGGCCAGATAATCTCCCTGGCCGGGCCGGCGATCGTCGCCGCGGTCCAGCATCATCCGCAAGGCCCGCGCGGTCGCGTCGCCCGGCCCCGCGCGATTCGTGCGGATCACGAACTTGAGCGCGTCGAATGCCGATGAATCATCCGGATGGGCGCGAGCCAGCGCCAGAGCGTCCTCGACGTTCTTGCCCAGCTCCCTGAGGTAGCGATCGAAGGCCGCCTGCTGAGGAGCCCCAGCCTTCTGAAGCTGCTGGAGCTCGCGGCCGAAACGCTCGCGCTCGGCGGCCTGCTTCGCCTCGATCGCCTTGAGACTCGCCCCGGGCGTCTCGTCCGCCCAGCCCAGCCTCGCGATGAGCGCCAGGATCAGCGCGGCCAGGGAAATCCACTCTCGTTCACGCATCGGCGGTCTCCTGTCTTTCGCTCGGGCCGCATACCACATGGAAAGTCTGCCCGCAGCGTCTGACATCTGTCAAGGACGAGGTGGACCGATCAGGCGGCAGCCCAGGTTGCCGCGGCGAGGACTCGCCCGACCGGCGGAACCCGTCTCCGGCTTCGATTCGCCTCGCCCGAGAGGATCCGGGCGAGTTTGGCGTGCGACTTGCTTGCAATTGTTCACAAAGGGTTTCTCGGGTCCGTTACGAGATCCCATCCAATTCCTGTGCGAGTGGACCCTCGGCCCGGGCCTGGCGGCGTCGGTCGAGGGTAGCCCATTCCGAGCCAGGCCGGCGGTCGCGGTGCATGCCTCGCGAACGGCTCCGGCGGCGGACTGGGTGCCGATTCAGGTGCGATGCCGGCCGGACAGGAGGTCCTGGCCGCCTGATCGAGGTGGGCCCTGGGGATGGTGCGCCCGCACACTGATCGCCAACCAAGACATCAAATACATTGCATACAGGGAGTACCAGGATGAAACGGTTGTCTCTCCGAATCGGGTCGTTGCGTTCGATCACCAGCCGGCGTCGCACGCGGATGAGCTTCCTGCCCGCGGGCTTCGAGCTCGAGGGCCGGACGCTTTTGAGCATGTTGATGGTCACGAACGATCACGCGAGCGGGGCCGGCTCGCTGGCGCAGGAGGTCGCGCAGGCGGGCGGCGGCGACACGATCCGGTTCGCGCCGAGTCTGGCGGGCCAGACGATCCGGCTCGATGCGCCGCTGGATTTCAACGGCGGCCTGACGTTCGACGGTGGACGGGCCCGCGGGCTGAGCGTGATGGATACCTCGGGCGTCTTCCTGAATGACACGGGGGGCAACCTGGTCATCAAGGACGTGACGATCGAGGGCAGCGTGCATGTGACGGGCGGGAACGTCGTGGTGCACGACGCCACGATCACCGGCGGCCGGGCGTTCCAGGGCGGCGGGATCTCGGTGGTCGGCGGCAACCTGGAGATCAACCATAGCACGATCATCGGCAACACGGCCGTGCAGGGCGGCGGGATCTTCGCGAGCGGCGGGAACGTCGAGATCAACCACAGCACGATCGCCGGGAACATGGCGATCGGGATCGCAGGCGGGCCCGGCGGCAATGGCGGCGACGCCATGGGCGGCGGCCTGTTCTTCGCCGGCTTCAACATGGAGATCAACCACACGGTCTTCTCGGGCAACATGGCGATCGGCGGCGCGGGCGGCGCCGGGCGGGCCAGCACGTCGACAGCGGTCGCCGGCCAGGCCGGCGGGAACGGCGGGAACGGCCTGGGCGGCGGGATGTTCATTGCGTCGGCCAACATGGTGAACCTGGATCAGAATGTCTTCACGCACAACGTCGCGCAGGGCGGAGCGGGCGGCATGGGCGGTGCCGGCGCGGCGGGTGCGGCCGGAGCCAATGGGATCAACGGCGCGAATGGCTCCTCGGGCGGAGCGGTGGGCGGCAACGGCGCGCCCGGCACCAATGGTGCCAACGGCGGAGCGGGCGGCCCGGGCGGCAACGGTGGGAATGGCGGCCTCGGCGAGGGCGGGGCGCTGTTCGTTGCCGCGGGGACGGTGCACGTCAACCACGATTCGATCGACCACAACCTCGCCCTGGGCGGCGACGGCGGTGCCGGCGGACTCGGCGGTGCCGGCGGACATGGCGGCAATGGGGGCAGCGGCGGCAATGGCGGCAATGGGGCGACCGGCCTGGCCGGGGGCAGCACCGGCGGGACGGGCGGCACTGGCGGCGGCGGCGGCAATGGCGGCGCGGGCGGAGCCGGCGGGCACGGCGGCAACGGCGGGAGTGGCCTCGGCGGCGGAATCTACAACGCCGGGTCCATGGATATCAACCAGTCTTCGTTCATCGCCAACGTGGCCCAGGGTGGTGCGGCGGGACCGGGCGGCGCGGGCGGTGACGGCGGCGCGGGCGGGATCGGCGGGGCGGCCGGCTCCGGCGGCAGCGGGATGACCAGCAGCGGCACCACGGTCGTCGCATCCTCTGGCCACGACGGCGCCAACGGCTCGGCCGGCGCGAAGGGGCCGAATGGCGCCGCGGGCGTGGCCGGGGTCGGCCTCGGCGGTGGAATCTACAACGCGCCCGGCGGCGCGCTGGCGGTGAAGAACAGCAACTTCAGCTTCAACCGCGCCAACCTCGGCCAGGACATTTACAACGCGTCGAGCATCCCCTTGCAGATCATGCACACGGCGATCTCGGACGTGTTCGGGGCCGTCGGCAGTGGTCCGGGCGGTGGCAACGGCAACGGTAACGGCAACGGCGGTGGACCCGGCGCGAGGCGAGAACACTTCCGCGGCGCGAAGTTCGTCGGCGGACATGGCCGGCACGGCAACGATCATGGCGCCGCTGCCGGCGGGGGTTCCGGGACCGTCTTCCTCGGCCAGGGAGTCGGCAACGGCTCCGGGTCGAACGGTCACGGTCACGGTCATGGTCACGGCCACGGTCATGACCACGGTAACGGATCGTTGAACAACGGCGCGGCCAACAGTCCCACGCCGACGCCGAGCCCGGCCCCGGCCGTCGGGAACACGACCACCGGCCCCGTGGTGGCCACAGGTGGGACCAGCAACCCCGGACAGGGGACCGGGGACGATCAGGGCAACGACAACGGCGGCAATGGGAACAACGGGAACGGAGGCAACGGCGGGAACCAAAACGGAGGCAACGGCGGCGGCAACGGGAACCATGGCAACGGCAACGGCGGAGACAATGGGAACGGGAACGGTGGAGATAACGGCAACGGCAACGGCGGCAACGGGAACGGCGGCGGCAACGGCAACGGGAACGGCGGAGGCAACGGCAACGGCAATGGCGGAGGGAACGGCAACGGCGGAGACAATGGGAACGGGAACGGCGGCGGCAACGGGAACGGCAATGGCGGAGGAAATGGCCACGGTCACGGGCATGGTTGATCCGATCTCCGTCGGCCTGTGGTGATGGGCGACGAGCGGCTGTTGCGACGACATGCGGCCATCCTGCCTTCGGCAACGGGGGCGGGATGGCCGTTTTCATTTCTGGATGCGTTTGAGAGTAGGGGTGTCGGGATGCTGGAATCCGGGCCGGGCGCTGTTATGCTCGGGGATCCCCTCGCCGGGGTACGGGCGGGTTGGCCGATCAGTGCGTGACCGCCGGCAAGGTCGCGTGTGGCGCCGCGGGGATCGCGAGGACGATCCGAAGGTACGGGCCGAGGGACGGCGGAGGCGATCGTGAATGTGGAAGTGGACGCGGACGCTGCGGGAGAAACGGCCGGTCGATCGAGATCGGGCCTCCGGCGGATTCTGATGGGGGCTGCGGCGGTCGCGGCGGGGCTGTTGCTGGTCGTGGGCGTGATGCTCGGGCCCGATTACTTCGAGGTCTTCTGGGGCGGGCTGCCGCGCGAGTTCCATCGGCAGACGGCGTTCCTCTACCTCGACGGCCTCCTCATCGGCTACGCGCTGGCGCTCGTGGCGGCGGTCGGGTTGATTGGCGGGGTGGTCGTGTCGCGAGCGATCCGGCGGCCGGAGGACCCGGCGCGGCGGAGGGGCCAGGTCCGCCGACTGGCGATCGGCGTGCTGCTGGTCGTCACGCTGATCGGCCTGGACGTCGGCTCGGCGATCTGGACCGCCTGGCAGGGCCATACTCCGGCCCTGCCCGAGCTGATCTACCATGGCGAGGGCCAGGCGGACACGCCCGAGAACTCGGTGCCGGGGGGTTCTCCGGTACTGCCGGCCCAGTTCCCGGCCGACGAGGCGAAGGGCGCCGCCCAGGCCCAGCCGCTCCGGATACTGGTCATCGGCGAATCCTCCGGCCGCGGCGAGCCGTATCATCCCTGGCTGTCCGTCGGCCAGATCGCCGGCTGGAAGCTCGAATCGGTCTTCCCGGGGCGAAAGGTCGAAGTCGATATCTGGGCGTACGGCGGCGCGATCCTGAGGAAGATGCACAACCTCCTCGCCAAGCTGACCTATCGGCCCGATGCCCTGATGGTGTACGTCGGCCACAACGAGTTCCAGGGCCGATATACCTGGCAGCGCGAGCCGGGGGGCTACTACGACGACGATATGCCGTCGCTGTTCACGCCGACGACGCTGAGATCGCTCCTGAGCTTCTCACCGACGTGCCGGCTGGCGGTCGAGACGTGGGAACGGCAACGGGTCGACCTGCGTCCGCCGCATTACGCCACGCGCGAGCTGATCGACCAGCCGGTGACGACGCCCCAGGAATACTCCGAGATCGTCGACGACTTCCGCCGCCGGCTCGACGTGATCGCGAGGTACTGCGAGCAGATCCACTCGCTGGGGATCTTCGTCATCCCGGCCGCGAATGACGGCGACTTCGACCCCAGCCGGTCCTACCTGCCGCCCGGGACTCCGCGCGCCGAGCGCGTCGCGTTCGCCGAGGAGGTGACCCGGGTCCGCGGCCTGGAAACGACCGATCCCGACGAGGCGATCCGGCAATACCGCAAGCTGGTGGCCCGCCACCCCGGGTTCGCCGAGACGCATTATCGCCTCGGAACCCTGCTGAGGAACGCCGGGCGCTGGGACGAGGCGCGCGAGCACTTCGTCCTGGCCCGCGAGGAGGACGGGTTGCCCCTGCGATGTCCGGAGGCGTTTCGCCGGGTCTGCCGCGAGGTCGCCGCGGCGCACCCATCGGTCATCCTGGTCGACGGGCCGAAGGTGCTCGAGGCGGCCAGCGATCACGGCCTGCTCGATGACCGGATGTTCCACGACGCGCAGCATCCCAATCTGCGCGGCTATGTGGCGCTCGGGCAGGACCTGCTGAAGCAGCTCCGGGCCCGCCGGGCGTTCGGCTGGCCGGAGGGGGTCGAGGCTCCGGAAGTACCGATCGACGAGTGCGCCCGTCACTTCGGCATCGACCGGGCGAAATGGGCCGAGGTCTGCCACCGCGAGTCGAAGTTCTTCGAGGTCACGGCGTATATCCGCCATGACCCGGCATTCCGGCTGGAGCGGTGCGAGACCTACAAGCACGCGGCAAAGTCGATCCGCGACGGCGTCGAGCCGGGCGCGGCCGGCATCCCCGGCTGGCACGGCGGCGCGATCCCGTTCCTCGGGTCCGAGCGCGATCTGGTCGGCTCCGACTCGCGGTGAGCCTCTCACTCGTCCTCGCCCAGCGTGCGCTTCTTGCGGAGCATGTGGTGGTAGTGCTGGGCGAAGCGGTGGGCCTCGTCGCGGACGTATTGCAGCAGGCGCAGGGCGAACGAGCGGCGCGAGAGGACGATCGGCTCGGACCGGCCGGGGAGGTAGATCTCCTCCTGCTGCTTGGCCAGAGCGATCACGGTCGGCGGCACGACGTGCAGCTCGTCAAAAGCGGCCATCGCCGAGGAGAGCTGGCCCTTGCCGCCGTCGATCAGCCAGATGTCCGGGAACGGTTCGTCGCGCTTCTGCAACCCCTTGATCCGCCGCGTCACGACCTCGCGGATCGAGGCGAAGTCGTCGATGCCCTGGACGCCGTTGATCTGGTAGCGGCGATAGCCGGGCTTGAATGGCAGGCCGTCGATGAACGTCACCAATGACCCGACCATCGCCGTACCGCCGAGGTGCGCGATGTCCACGCCGTCGATCGTGCGCGGGGTCGAGTCGAGCTTCAGGACTTTCTTGAGCCCCTTCAGCCCGCGCCGGGGGTCGACGTAGAAGACCTCGGGCTGTGCGTGCTGGGCCAGATTGCCCCGGAGGTTCAGGGTGTTGAGCGCGCGGATCTCGTCGCGGAGCCGCGCGGCCTTCTCGAACTTCAGCTCCTTGCTGGCCGCGCGCATCTCTTCCTCCATCTCCTTCAGCAAGACGTCCTTCTTGCCGTCGAGGAAGAGCTGGAGGCGGCGGATGTCGGCGCGGTAGCTCTCGCGGTCGATCCGCAGGTTGCACGGCGCGGTGCACTGGTTGATCGAGTGGAGCAGACAGGGCCGGAACCATCGCCAGCGGGGGTCGTCCTCCTGGATGTCCAGCGAGCAGGTGCGGAACTTGAAGATCTTCTCGAGGACGTTCAGCGCGCCGCGGAGGCTCTTGGCGCGGGGAAATGGGCCATACAGCTTGACGCCGCGGTCGAGGGGCTCGCGGGTGAAGTTGACGCGGGGGAAGTCCTCGCCGGTGGTGATCTGGAGGTAAGGGAACGTCTTGTCATCCTTGAGATCGCGGTTGTACTTGGGCTGGATGTCCTTGATCAGCCGGGCCTCCATCAGCAGGGCGTCGACCTCGCTGTCGGCCGGGAGGAACTCGACGTCGGCGACCTCGTCGATCCAGGCGCAGATGCGTTTGTCCCCGGCGGCGCTCTTGTGGAAATACGAGCCGGCGCGGGCGCGGAGGTTCTTGGCCTTGCCGATGTAGATGACCCGGCCCCGGGCGTCCTTCATCAGGTAGAGCCCGGGCGAATTCGGGAACTGCTTGACCTTCTCGCCGGGCGAGAGGGTCGAGGTGGTTGCGGTGGGTTCGGCCATGCGGACTTCATCCCTGCCTGGGTGGGCCGCGGTGCGGTTGCGGCGGTCGACCGACGATCCTCCATGATGGTATTGTTCGACAACGCCGGAGCCGCGGTCAAGGGGCCGGGTCTCGCCGGTCGCAACCGGCGTCGGGTCGGTTAGAATGTCGTCATGCCTTGCTGAGCCCTCTCCCGCTGCGTCTTTTCGTGTCGTCGTCGATGAGCGAGATAACCCCCGGGGTGACAACGCCGTGAAGATTGTCGTGCTGGATGGGCGCCCGCTGGCCGCGGAGCGCGGGGCCTGGGCCGGGCTGGACCGGCTGGGCGAGGTCGAGGTGTATGACTACACGCCGCCGCAGGACGTGGCCGCACGCGCCGAGGGCGCCGCGGTGCTGATCACGAACAAGGCGCCGATCCGGGCTGAGGCGATCGACCGCCTGCCCGAGCTGCGGTTCATCACGCTGACGGCGACCGGGTATGACTGCGTCGACGTGGCGGCGGCGCGCCGGCGAGGGATCGCCGTGTCGAACGTCCCCGAGTACGGCACGGACTCGGTCGCGCAGTTCGTCTTCGCGCTGTTGCTGGAGCTCTGCCACCATGTGGGGCGGCACGACGCGGCCGTGCGCGCGGGGGAGTGGTCAAACCAGCCGGATTTCTCGCTGCGGAAGACGGCGCTGGTCGAGCTGGCCGGGCTGACGATGGGCCTCGTCGGGTACGGGCGGATCGGCCGGCGGGTGGGCGAGCTGGCGTCGGCCTTCGGGATGCGAGTGATCGCGAGCACCCCGTCGCGGCGCGGGTCGGACGGCGAGCCGCCGGTGGAGTGGGTCGAGGTCGACGAGCTATTTGCGACGTCCGATGTGATCAGCCTGCACTGCCCGGCGACGCCGGAGACCGCCGGGCTGGTCGACCGCCGCCGGCTGGACCTGATGAAGCCGACCGCGATGCTGATCAACACCGCCAGGGGCCGGCTGGTCGTCGAGGCTGATCTCGCCGAGGCCCTGGCCGCCGGCCGGCTGGCCGGCGCGGGGCTTGACGTCGCGTCGGTCGAGCCCATCCGGCCCGAGAACCCGTTGCTCTCGGCGCCCCATTGCCTGATCACCCCGCACATCGCCTGGGCGACCGGCGCGGCGCGGCAGCGGTTGATGGACGCCACCGTCGCCAATGTGGCGGCGTTCCTTTCGGGCCGGCCGGTGAATGTTGTGAACTGAGAACCTGCGAAGGAATCGATTCCGAAGGGCGGATAGGAGAGAGCAAATCGATGCAAGCGACGACTCGCCTATGGCCTTCTGCTGCTTCGCTTTCGGCTTTCCGCTCCTTCCCTGGGGTTCTTCACATCCTTCGAGCAAGGGGGCGGGGAGCGTCGGTCGGTGGAATGGCGGTGGGAGCCTCGCGTCAGGAACGCGAGCTGGGCCGCGGCCAGGATCGCCGCGACGCGGTGGAGAGGACCTGGATCTGATTATCGACCCGGCGGATGCCCGCGGTGTCGCCGGCGATCGCCTGCGCCACCTGCTTGAGGAAGTACGACGGCACGCAGCCGCGCAGCGAGAGGACGTCGCCGTCGCACTCGCATCGGACGCGACGCAGGGCCAGGTATCCGCTCGAGCCCAGTCGCTGCTCCACTGCCGTTCCCGGGCCCACCCGGGCGGGGAATCCGTCGACCGTCGTCGAGCCAAGTCCATTGGGCTGATTCATGGGAACGATCCAATCACGAAGGGCGGTTGTGAATGCTGGCGAATGCCGCGATCATGACTGCGAGACGGGGGCCCGGCGAGGGGAGCGCTGCGGTATCCGATTCAACACCCGGCGCAAAAAATCACCCCGCACACGCGCCTCCCGGCGTGTCGGGGCTGCCATAGCCGCGGATACTTGCCCCTCGCGAGCAGAATCCAGGTCTTACGATAGGACCGTGCCCGGGCGTGTGTCAAGAGGTCGCTGACATGTCGTGGAAGGATCATATTGGATTTCGCCGGGGGATTGGCGTGCGAGGGAAAGCCTCGCGGAGAGTTCAGCGCACGACGTCGTCCCGGCGGGAGACGGACGCGGACGGGGCGGAAGGCTGCGCCGGGCGTCCGGGATCGCCCGCCGAGGGGTCATCGACCGGCTCGATGGCGACCTCCATCTCCTGGCCGGCGTAGAGGACGACGGGGGACTCGCGGGGCAACAGGTAAAGCACCTGGAGCACCCGGCGCGGCCGCGGGTTGGAGGCGGAATCCTCGTCATCGCCGGGCGGCTGCGTGATGATCGCCGGGTCGGTGTCGAAGTACGTCAGCGGCAGCACCAGGCCCGCCCGGCCCTTGAGGGTGGCGAACGCCTTCGCCTGCGGGGCGAACCGTGGCAGCGCCGACTCGTCGACGTCCGCCCGGACCACCAGGTCGCGGCAGTCGCAAAGCACGACCAGCGGCTCGTTCCACGCCGTGCCGGCGAACTGCCCCGGCCGGACCCCCACGCGGAGCACCCGGCCGTCGATCGCGGCGCGGACAATCAGGCGGCCCAGGCTGACCTGGAGGCTCTCGACCTGCGCCCGGGCCTGCGCGACGGCCGCACGGGCCGTCAGCTTGTCCTTGTCCCACGTGGTCCTGATCCGCTTCAGCTCGGCCTCGAGCCGGGCCACGACGGCCTTGCTGGCGATGTAGGCGTACCGATCACGGTCCCGGTCCTGCGCCGACTCGACCTTGCGGTCGTAGAGCGTCTGCGAGCGGCGGTAAGTGCGCTCGGCGTCCCCCAGGTGGGCGCGGGCCTCTTCCAGCGACGCCTCGGCCGAGGCCACGTCCCCTTGCCGGGGCGCCGCCAGCAGCCGGTCGAGCTGCGCCTCGGCCACCTGGAGATTGGCCGTCGCGATCCCGAGCTGCATCCGGAAGTCGCGATCGTCGAGGCGGAACAGGGCGTCACCCTTCTTCACCAGGTCGCCACGCTCGACGTAAACTTCAGAGACGACCCCGGCGACCAGGGTTCCGACCGGCACGTTCTCGCGCCGGGTCTCGATCAGGCCGCGGCAGCGGATCGAGCCGTCGGCACAGGCCGGGGAAACTTTCCTGGTCGGCGAAATGGCCTCTTTTTTCTCGGGCTGGGGCGCCGGGATGGCCGGATTCGTCGCCTCAACGATTGCGGTTTGCCCGGTCCGCGGAACTTGCCGGGCCGGCCGGACCTCGGGGGACTGGCGATCCGGGGTCGTCGCCCCGCGTGCCTCGGCGTGAGGACGCACCCGGCCCAGTTCCAGCAGCGTGACGGTCTCGACCAGGCAGACCACCAGCAGGGCCGTCAACAGAACCGACCGGCCGGATGGCTTGAATGTCAGACGTTCCATACTGCTTTCTCCCGCGCCGGGCCGAACCGCTCGCGACGTGAACGATCCTCATACGCCACAACGGATCGGATGTCTCGGATAGCACCGGCCATGCCGATCGTTGGCGCTCGACCGCCGGGCAAGCGCGGCGGTGCGCAGGATCGCTTACCTTCCTTTTTAGTATGCCGCACGGTACGGTGCAACGATCGCCGCGACGGCGGATCGAGGTGGCGGCCGGGCGATCGGGCTCAATGCATGTCGGGCTCGAGGGGCCCGGCCAGGCCGGTGTGGTAGAACAGGCGGCCAGGGAGTGTCGGCATGAACGAGCTGGGGACCCAGGGATCGGGGCCGTAGCGCAGGGTCATCCAGAGGCTGGCCCCTTGCCATTGCATCCCGCGGTCGAAGACACCCTCGGCTCCCCCGATGATCCGGTCGGCGCCGAGGAACAGACCCGGGCCAATCGTGTTGGCAAAGGCCGGGACCAGGGTGGTGCGGCTCTTGAAGCTGGTCAGGGCATTCTGTTCGATTGTCAGGGGATGGAGTCGGGCGCCGATCCGGTGGGTCTGGGCCTTCCACGCATCCAGGGTGGGATACTCGGCGGCGAAATGGGGCTCCCAGAAGGCGATGTGGCAGACGCGGCCGATCCCGAAGATCACGATCAGCTCGGCGCCGTGGGCCTTCAGCTCGGCGATGCGCTCGGCGTAGTGCGGCAGTCGGTCGGCGGTGGCGAACCACCGCCGATCGGCGGGGACGGTCCGCTCGCCCAGCGGACCGTAGAAGGCCGACTCCATCGCGTTCTGGAAGGCGCCCGGGTGCTCGGGGGGCAGCGTGTTGCCGTCGCGGTCGCTCCACTCGTCCATGTTGAAGCCGAAGACGTGGTCGCACGGGACGTCCCACTCGCGGAGGAAGTAGACGGCCCAGCGGTACATCCCCATCGGCCCGACGGGCAGGATCAGCGCGGCCGCGCGGCCCTCATCGCGGCAGCGGCGGATCGCCGTGGCGATCTCGTGGCCCATCATCACGTCGAAGTCGCCGACGGACTCGCACGGGACCGGCTGGAAGCGCGGATGCCACCACGGCTGCCGCTCGCCGATCGACCCCGGCGGCTGGGCGCAGCAGGCGTCGATCCGAGCGAGGTCCCAGCCCCGGGGCAGGAAGCCTTCCATCATCGAGCCAGTGTAGGTCGTGAGCAGGTTCATGGAGTCGCCCCTGGCTGTGTGTGTTACGACTGGCCGATGGTCAGCACCACCTTGCCCGAGAGCGTCCCGGCGCCCTTGAGGGTGTTCTCCTCGAGGAAGCGATGCGCGTCGGCGGCGGCGGATAGAGGGAACGCGCGGCCGACGATTGTCCTGAGGCGGCCCTCGCCGATCCAGCGGTTGATGTCGTCGGCGCAGCGGCGCTGCTGCTCGGGCGTGGCGTTGAACATGGCGAAGCCGAACAGGGCGCAGTTCCTCGGGTAGAAGGCGCCCAGCGGGAGCTGGGGCCGCGCCGTGCGGCCGGCCATGAGGATCATGCGGCCGTGCTTGCGGAGCAGGGGGACGGAGACCTCGAGATTCGGCTCGCGCTGGGTCTCGTACCAGACGTCCACGCCCTCGGGCGAGAACTCGCGCAGGCGGCCCGCGACGTCGTCGGCCTTGTAGTTCAGGGCGAGGTCGGCGCCCAGCTTCTTGCACAGCTCGACCTTCTCGGGGCTGCCGGCCGACGTGGCGACGCGCGCCCCGGCGGCCTTCGCCATCTGGATCACCATCGAGCCGACGCCGCCCGAGCCGCCGGGGACATACGCCAGCTCGCCGGGCTGGAGCCGGCCGAACTCGAAGAGCCCCAGGTGCGCGGTGATCCCCACGAGCGCCATGCCGGCGGCCTCGGCGTCCGGGAGAGCGTCGGGGGTGGGATAGAGCCACGCCTCGTCGATGCAGGCGTACTCCGCCGCGACGCCCTGGCGGCCCAGCAGCCCCTGGTTCGAGCCCCAGACGCGGTCGCCCGCTCGGAGCCGCGAGCAGTCCGGGCCGACCTTCTCGACCGTGCCGGCGACGTCGCAGCCGATGATGTATGGGAATGCCATCGGCATCGCCACCAGGCCCGAGCGGATGTAGAGGTCGATCGGGTTGAGGCCGACGGCCTGGACCCGGACCAGGATCTGCCCAGGCCCCGGCTCGGGCCGCGGCAGGTCGCCGACCTTGATCACCTCGGGGGGCCCGGTTTGCTCGATGTACGCGGCTTGCATCGGTTATCCTCTTGGGTCGCTGGTCATTGGTCATTGGTCATTGGTCGGTTGTTCTCGCGGACCGCAAAAGCTCATCCAGGTGGTCGGCCCCGTCGTTTTCGGTGGGCCGGCGCCTGCTGTGACCAATGACCAATGACCAATGACCAATGACGACCTACTAACGACGTTATCACCGGCCGGGGACCACTTCAACGGGCGGCTCATGAAGAACATCTGCGTCTACTGCGGCTCGGCGATGGGGACGGATCCGGAGTATGCCCGCGAGGCTCGCCGCGTGGGGACGGCGCTGGCGCGGGCCGGGCTGGGGCTGGTGTACGGCGGCGGCCGG
>DAIDHB010000262.1 GCA_027452145.1 Planctomycetales bacterium | reverse complement strand
GGACCGGGCCGTCCGTCCGTCCGAAGTAGGTCGGGCATTCCTGCCCGACGCGGCCCGTCCCGGCCCGATCGACCGCCCGCGTTGGGCAAGAGTGCCAGATCTGCGTGAAGCCCGTCTGCCCGGAGTAGGTCAGCCTCTCAGGCTGACGCGGGCGGACGGACGGACAGACAGGATCGGTCTGGCCCGAGTCAGGTAAAAACCCCGACCGACTTCGGCCGGATCGGCCGGGGCGTGCGTGGCGAGGCGAGGCGGCGAGACCCGCGCGGTACCGGGTTTGTCTTCCGCCGATCTTCCGGTACCGACGATCTCTCTGATACCAAGCTCTGGACGCCATACTGCGTTCTACAGGCGCAATAGCCCCCCAGCCGGCAAGCTCGCCAGCTCCCTCGGCTCCAGCTTGTGCAGCCCGCCGCCGTAGACCCGGCCCTCGTGGATCAGGCCGGCGGCGGTGAGCGACTGGAGCTCGGCCAGGATGAGCGGGTAGAGGTCCGGGCGAGACTCCAGGGCCGAGGCGAGGTCGCCGCGGGGGTAGAGCAACAGATAGACATTCGCCGCTGTCGCCCGGGATCGGTTCCAGAAGAAGCGGAACGGGTTGCCGTTTCCTTTGGCGCGGCCCATGTAGGTGCAGAGAAAAGGGGCCGGGGCGCGGTGCTCCTGCGAGTACCACGGCGATCGGCGGCTGGCCAGGTAGCCGGCGGCGATGCCCTGAGCCTTGCCCGCTTCGAGGTAGCTCCAGAAGGTTGGGAAACGCCGCCGGACCTCGGGCTCGGGCAGGTCGCAGTCGATGAGCGCCAGAGACCTTTCCAGGCGAGGGTAGCCGTCGGGGGCCGATTCGATCACCGACGACGGCAGGTGGCGCGAGCCGGGCAGAATCGGGCGCAGGTACTCGGGCGGGATGCCCTTTTGCAGGGCCTCCTGGCGGTCGAGGATGAAGAAGGAATTTGCGCCCGTGGCGATGCCTCGCCTGATCGTGAAGAAGCTGCCCAGGGTTGGAGAATGGCCGTCGATCGGCGCCGGGCGACCGGGCAGGGCAGTCCATTTCTTCACATCTCGAAATGCCGTCAGGGGGACCATTTCCGACATCGACGGCGCTGTGATCGGCCCTCCGAGGGACAGGCGGACCTGGTGATCGGGCGGCGGGGGCGATCTGGTGTAAACCACGATCGCCGAGGTCACCAGCGCGTCGCCGAACTGCACGTCGGTCGGGCGATAGCGGTGGATGTGTTGCAGCGTGACGCGCTCGGTGAGATACGACCTGAGCGCCGCGCCGTAGTTCACTTCGAGGAACTCGGACGGGATCAGCCAGACGGCCAGGCCGCCGGGGGCCAGCCAGGCGTCGCACAGGAGGAGGAAGTACACATGGAGCCCGGCCAGGCCGCTCGTCTCGAGGCCCAGGCGGTCGGCGGCCAGCGTTTTGAGGCGATCCTTCTCTTCGCGGGCGAGGTGGTGGTGCCGCACATACGGCGGATTTGTCAGGATCAGGTTATAGGTTCGGTCGGGCGCGAGTCGGGTGAAGTCGCCGGGTCGGACGCGCAGGCCCGAGGCGGACCAGAGGTCGCGGGCGGCCTCGGCGAAGCGCGGGTCGAGTTCGACGCCGCAGGCATCCGCGATCATCCGGGATGGGAAGGTCTGGCGGACGGCCGAGTAGAACGATCCGCTGCCGATCGCCGGGTCGAGGAAGGTCGCGGGCTCATTCCTGGCTTTCCACAACTCGAGCGCATATCGGGCGATGTCGAGCGCCAGGGCCGGCGGGGTGGCGAACTGGCCCAGGCGGTTGCGCTCGCTCGCGGTTCGCGACGCGTCGAGCGTTGCCTGGATGGCCTGCCGCCTGGCCTCGACGTCGAGCATGGCCATGTCCCTCGGGATTATTACGCCGGCATGAAAGTCGGTCGGGCATTCCTGCCCGACGGGGCCAGAGCGTCGGGCCGGAATGCCCGACCTACTTGTCGACCGGCCGGAACCAGCGGGCGAATTCGGATTCGGCGGCGCCTTTTCGCGCGGAGCGGACAACGCGCGCCAGGGCGAGCAGGGGGGCCAGCGCGGCCATCGTCAGCACGCTGATCTGCCACGCGATCGGCCAGATTCGCGGGGCGGCGATTGCGAGAACCGCGAGAGCCGTCAGGCCGAGAAGGACGACGTGCGGCTCGCATGCCTTGTATGCCGGCCAGGTCAGGACGCCCGGGAAGCGCAACGGCCACGAGGCGGGCGGCTGGGGACGTCCGCCGCTGCCGCCGTCCACGCGGAAGCTGCCCGGCGCGGCCTTGAGCCGCTGGAAGAACGCCTTGTAGCGGCAGTCGTTGTGCAGGTTCAACATCGTCCAGCCGGCGCCGATGGCCAGGCCGGCGATCGACCACCGCGGATCGCCCGAGCGGGCCGAGAGGCCATAGCCCAGGGCGAAGCCCGTCGACAGTCCGGCGGCGTGGTGCATCAGGTAATCGAGATACACCCCGTCGAGGCTCGCCGTGCCCCGCCAGCGGGCGATTTGGCCGTCCACGTGGTCGAGCCATAACGCCAGGTGGGCCAGGATGACTCCAGCGACGAACGGCCAGCGCGTGCCGATTCCCAGCGCGACGGCCGAGAGCATCGACGCGGCGAGCGCGGCGGCCGTGACCTGGTGCGCCGAGAGGCCCAGGCGGATCGCCAGCCAGGTGCCGTAGATCGCCGACGGCCGCGCCACCCGACGCGCCAGCCAGTTGCCGATCTCGCGGTGATGCCCCTTGTGCGCCCGGGCGCGCAGCTCGTCCAGGCGGGGCGCGTGGCGGCCGGACCTGGTCTCAAGTGCGTTTCTGGTCGCGATGCTCATCTCGTCGTTCCTCCCGGCGGGCGGGATGCGACGCGGTGTTCCGACAGCTCGTAGATCGCATAGCGGCGGAGGACGCCGTCGCCGTCGGCGATGTCGCGGCGGTAGACCGGCTGCCGATGGGCCAACCAGGGGGCGAGCAGGCGGCCGAGGGTCGGGTCGAACTCGACGGCGTCCTCGGGCACCGGCGGGCAGAGCATCAGGTGGGTGAAGCCCTCCAATCTCAGCCGCTCGACGATCTCATCCGGGCGCTCGCCCCGTCGGCCCAGGCCGGTCCGGCGGCGGTGGGCCAGCTCCATCGTGTAGGGGCGCGGGATGTAGAACCCGCGGTGGTCCTGGCCGATCAGGCGAGCACCCGCCGGCAGGTTCCTCTCGGCCCATCGGCCGACCTCGAAGGTCGGCTCGCGGCGAGCCAGGAAGGATTCGGACGACTCGCGCCCGGCGAGGACGTTCGCCACGTGCCGCGCCCGCGCAACGGCCAATCCCGCCTCGAGGCCGAGGATTCCCACCAGGATCGCGGCGACCAGTCGCGCCGGGAGGCTCCGGCGGTCGCACCAGGCGGAGAGACCGTGCGCCACCGCGACCGACATCGGCGCCAGCGCGATCAGGACGAACCGCATGCTCTGGCGCTGGGTCAGGCAGAGCATCAGGAACAGGTAGCCCAGCGCGGCCAGGCCCAGGACCCGCCGCCCGGGCCGCTCCAGCAGCGCCATCGGCAGGAACAAAAGGAACACCGGGCCGAACTGATGCGAGAAGCTGTCGAACCGGTCGGGCTGGAGCGTCAAGGGCACGAGCGACGTGAGCAGGTTCCACGCCGTGACCGCCATCGGCCGCTTGATTGGGTCGAGGACCTCATCCAGCCCGGCGCCGCCGAACATCTGGCGGAAGAATGGATAGACCGGGTTTCCGGTGTAGAGGAAGGCCCGGAAATACCACCAGCCGCCGGCGAGGATCGCGACAAATGCGTAGATCGCGGCCAGCCGGGGCCAGGGAATTCGAGGGTTTTCCGGGGTCGGGGTCGGGGTCGCGACCCGTCGCCACTCGCGAAGGCCCAGCACCAGCAGCCAGCCGCCCATCAGGGCGATCAATACGAGCGCGGGGTACTTGACCCCGGCGGCCAGGCCGGCGAGCACGCCGGCGACGACGGCGGACCCGACGGAGGGCCGGTCGAGCAGCCGGGTCCAGGCGAGGATCGCCGATGCGCCGAACGCGGCGAGGGCGACGTCATTCAAGGGCGCCGCCATCCCGTTCGAGATCGCGGGGGCGAGGAGCACGATCGCGCCGGCCCACCAGGCGCGGCCTTTCAGACCGGGGCGGGCCATCGCGGTGACGCTCGCGGCCAGTGCCAGGCCAAGGAACCACTGGATCCACCGGCAGGCGACCGGCCCGCGGAACTCGAGCGCGATGGCGTAGAGCAACTCGGTCGAGAGGGGATACACGGTCTCGTGCAGGTCGGGGTCGAAGCCGGCGGCGTGGGCGGACAGGAAGACCTTGGGCACCTGGAGGTGGTAGCACAGGGCGTCGCCGTCGGTGACGGGCGCCGTCGCCACGGCCGCCGTGCCGAGCAGCCCGAGCGCCAGGAGGATCGCGACGGCCCGCCCGGCGAGAATTGGCGGATTCAGGGTGTCAGGCCGGGCGCGGAACGCCAGAGTTCCGGCGTCGCGGAGGGTTCGGATCGCGCGGAGGAATCCCAGTTCGATCGCGACGGCCAGCAGGGCCGCCAGGCCGATGGGTGTGAGCCAGCCGAGCGTGCCGAGGCCGAGGACGCCCAGGGATAGGAGGCCCAGGCCCATCGGCATCGCCAGGGCGATCGCGTCGACCGGGTGCTCGGGCGACTGATTGAGCGCGTCGAGGACCCGCCGGCCGACCCCGAGGGCGACCGTCGCCAGGAATGCCGCAAAGCCCAGGTCGATCAGGATCATCGGTAGTCGGAGGCCGGAGGAAGCGCGGGAAACCTTCGGTCGGGGCTCAGGGCGGGGTCAGGAGACCCGCGCCCAACATTTGCCTGAGGACCCGGCGACTGACGTCGCCGGTTCGCCTGGCCGGGCGGCTTGTGACCGGGCGACTGACGTCGCCGGTTCGCCTGGACGGGCCGGGACCCTTACGCCGCGTCGCCCAGGACGGCCACGCAGAACTGCGATGACTCGCGGTCGGGGTCGGCGGGGATCGGGCCGGACTCGGCCAGGCGGATGCCGCGGGCGTCGTACCAGGCGGCCGTGTCGTAGCCAAAGCGGTTGTAGCTGACGCTGGTCTCCTCGTTGTGCGCGGCGAACCGGCGGGCGACGCGGACGATCTCGCGGCGAATCTGCTCGGCGACCTCGGGCGGGTTGTGCAGGATCACGGCCGAGGTGACGACCATGTCGAAGGTTCCGTCGGGGAACGGGAGCTGCTCGCCCCGGCCGAGCAAGAGCTCGATCGAGTCATCCGGCCCGAGGTAGTTGCGGGCCTGCTCGAGCTGGGTCGGGCTGAAGTCGATGCCGACGAGCGGGACATCCAGCCGGCGGCGCAACTCGCGGAGCAGCTTGCCGTAACCGCAGCCGACTTCCAGGATCGAGCGGGGCTGGTAGCGGGCCAGGCGGCCGGCCATCCACTCGGCGCGGAGCGAGCGGGCGGGCTGGCCTTCCTGCTCGCGGAAATAATCTTCGCCGCCGCGGAGTGTCCAGTATTGCCGGGGGTCGCCGTAGAGGAATCGGCGTTTCCACGCGGGCCATCGTCCGAGGGTTCGCCGGAGCATCTTGTGCCAGGCGTATTCGGCGCCTCGGGACCGCCAGGCCTTCCAGGCGCGGGCGGGCAGCGGGGGAGGCCATCCTGCGATCGAGTCCATGACACCTTCCCTGGTAAGCCAGCCGATATCGCCGCGCGGGTCGCTCGCGCTCGCGATCGCGCTCGCGTTGCGACGGACGAGGGGACGGCAGAAGGGCCTCGGCGAGGCAAATCGGGCTCCGCACATCATGCACGGGCGAGCGACGGTTTCGGTCCATCGGTCGCGAGGGGGAGTGTACGCGTCAATCCGGCGGCGGTCAAGCCGAGCCGGGCCGGGGTGCCCGGGGTGTCGGCGCGGCGTCGTTGTCGTTGGCCGGACGGAGGTTGCGGCGTGCGGCGGATCGGCCGGGCTGGAACGGGCGAACGGATCGGGTGCCGCATTCGGGCGGGGCGTCGTATACTGGTATTCGTTCACGGCCCGGCCGGTTCGACCGGTCGGTCGATCGGCGCGGGGGCCCGGCGGACCACCCTTCACTCGGGCCAGGTTCACCCGCCCGCCGGTCCGATCCGCCCGGGCCAGGTCTCGAGCCGGAAAGGACCCGGAAGAGCCATGGGTGTGAGCTCCGGGCGATCGCGGATCGCCGACCTGACGTTCCACGTGTTCCGCCGGCCGTTGCACCCGGACTGGTTCGGGCCGCGGGCGTTTCGCCGGGTGGAACACCGCGGCTGGTCGGCCGACCTGCGGATCATCGAGGGAGGCCACGCGGTGCTCTTCCGCGCCGGGCCAGTCTGCCTCAGCGAGGTCCTGTGCGGGCCCGAGACGGTCCTGCCCGAGCCAGGGCTTTTGTTCCACTGCCGGTTGCGGCACGAGCGGTCGACGCACCTCCATCCAGGCGGACTGATCGAGTACCAGAGCTGCATGGACGTCGAGCGAGTGGCGCCCGAGGTCTTCCGCCACCTGTGCGAGGAGATGACGCTGGATCCCTCGCGGACGGGGCTTTTTCACCGGTTTCGCTCGGCGAATCGCCTGGCGCCGCCGCCGATCAGCCACCTGCACGTCGATGCCGGCGCGGCCCGTCTTTCGATCCATGCGTTCCATACGTTTCCGGACGAGTGCGCGATCGTCCGGACCCAGTCGCTGTTCGAGCTGGATCGGTCGCTGGCGCAGCGATAGAGCGGGCGGTTCAGGTTCACGTCGCCGGGTGCTTTCGGAACTGGCGAACCGGCGCCGTGGGTCGCCGGGTGCTTTCGCTCGTCCGCGCCGGGTGCTTTCGGAGCTGGCCGGCTCGCGGAGGCCGTCCCGTCCAGCCCGTGACCGCCGAATCCGGCGTCGGATCGACCTTTCGTAGCGGTCCGTGTGGTTGGACGACGTCTGAGACGCCCGGCCGGCGTTTCGCCCCTCCGGCGCTGGGAAAGGACCGGTCGGGCCGTCGATACAAAGCTCCGTCGGCGGGTCGGACTCTGCTTCGTTTCCCTCCCCTCGCTTGACGCCCCCCCGCCTGGCCTGTTAGGTAGATCGGTCCTTCGTTTTCGGCCGGCCGGGACGCATGGCCGTCCCCCATCGAACCGTATCTGTTCGCGTGAACAGGAGTCGTCGATCGAGGCGTGCTCCGGAGGCCGGCGGCTCGCGAAAAAACCGCGAGGAAATGGAAAAATTTATGAAGGGCCGGGGGCGATCCTAAGTGGTGACAGGATCAAGTGTCCGTAGTGCCATGCCGGCGTCGTGGGAGGGGGCGTGTCGGGCCTGGGCCTGTTTTTTCGATTGGCGAGGATCTCGCCAGCCGTGTATCTTCCGGTTCGTTTGGCCGAGTTGAAATCGCCCCCCGGGACCCCGGGCGGGCGGTTTGGCATCCGAGGAGCACTGCCACGATGCCTCATCTGTCTCGAATTGACCGTGTTCGGGGGTGCTTGCTGGGCATGGCGGTGGGCGACGCCCTGGGTGCCCCGCTGGAGGGCCTGAGTGCCCAGCAGATCCGGACGCATTACGGCCGGGTGAGGAACTATGTGGACGGCGTCCAGGCGTGGAAGCGGAAGCCGTACCGTTGGCGGTTGCGGGGCCTGTATTCGGACGACACGCAGCAGGCGATGGCGCTTTGCGACGTGCTGCTGGAGCACGGCGCGGTCGACGTGGACCGGCTGGCGGAGATCTACCTGAGCCTGGCGACGCCGCGTGGGGCGTTTGCCGGGGCGCACCGAGGGGTGGCGCGGAGCTTCCGGCAGGTGCTGCTGGCGCTGGAGAAGGGCGTGCCGCCGCGGCAGGCGTCGCAGGAGGGCGCCGGCATCGGCGCGGCGATGCGGATCGCGCCGGCGGCGCTGTACCTCGGCCACGACCCCGACGCGATGTTCGAGGCGGTGCTTGAGGCCAGCCTGATGACGCACCGGGATATCCGCAGTCTCAGCGGGGCCCTGGCGGTCGCCCACGCCGTCCGCCGGCTGGTGGGCGGCGAGGAGCGCGATCCCAGCCTGCTGCTCTGGGTGGCCTCGGACCTGGTCAAGGACGAGAAGCGGATCGCCGACGAGTACGCCGACGGCGTGATCAAGATCGCCGAGCACGCCCGCTGCATGCCCAGGGCCATCGCGCATGCCGAGTCGGTCCTCGACCTGTCGCGCGATCGGGCCCTCCAGGCGCTGCTCGACGAGGCCAACCGCCATGGCGCCGAGCCGACGTGCAAGCGGGCGACGCAGGGCTTCCCGCCGGCGTGCATCCCGACCTGCCTGTACCTCCTGCTGACCACCGACAGCTTCGAGGAGGCCGTCAGCGACGTGATCAACCTGGGCGGCGACGCCGACACCGCCGGCGCGATCCTGGGCGCCATGGCGGGGGCCTATTACGGGGCCGACGACATCCCCCGGCGGTGGCTCGACGGCTTGCAGAACCGCGATGGCCTGGAGGTCCGGGCACGGGCCCTGGCCGCCCGCTCGACCGAGGGGCTCGAGATCCCCGACCTGGTCGCCACCGAGCGCGAGCTAACCCGGTACGAAAGCGAGACCCTGGAAAAGGTTATGGCCGTCGCCCGCGGCGGCGGCGACCGGGGCGCCAACCGGGTCTTCTGAGCGATGATCCCGTCCGGCAGGGCCGGCCGCGAGCCGCCGGCCCCGTTGTCCCGCGGCATCAGTTTCGGACCCGCCGGACGCCCGGTCTTTCCGCCAGCCCATTCTCGGGGTAAACTTCAGAGAACCGGAACGAAGTTATAGGCGTCTGCTGGGTGCCGCGCGCACGGTCGGACGGGCCCGGGTCGGCGATGCCGGAAGCCCCCGGACTGTCCCTTCCCCCGCGCGGGACCACGCACGGGGTGATCGGTCCTCCGCGCCCGAACGATCGAACGTTCGTTCGGGCGATCCATCGATCGATGTCGCGGGGTGGGGGTGCCGGCTTTCCTGGGAGACCGCTCGGCGATGAGTCGGATCAGCCGCGATCAGGTCCGGAGACTGCTCGACGAGGCCGAGGGCTACCTGATGCTCGACCTGCCTCGCCGGTCGCTCCAGATCCTCAACAGCCGGCCCGACTGGTCCACCATGCAGTTCGAGGCCAGCTTCCTGAAGGGCGAGGCCCTGCGCTGCCTGGACCGCTATCGCGAGGCGCTCAAGCCCCTGGAGGTCGCCGCCTCGCTCCAGCCGGGCGACATGCGCGTGGCGTTGGCCCTCGGCTGGTGCTACAAGCGCACCAATCGCCTGGCGCAGGCGATCGACTCGCTCGAGCGTGCCCTGCGCGAGCATCCCGACGAGCCGCTGCTCCACTACAACCTCGCCTGCTACTGGAGCCTCGCCCGCAATGCGGTCAAGGCCCTCGATGAGCTGTCCGTCGCGCTGGACCTCGACCCCGAGTTGCGCTCACTCATCGCCGACGAACAGGACTTCGACCACCTCCGCGGGACGCCGGAGTTCGACCGCCTCATCATGGGCTCGGCGCCGATGACCTGACCGGACCGGTCCGGACCAATGGTCAGCGCCCAACATTCCAGGCCCTGGCCCGTGGGTTGTGTTCGGCGCGGGTCTCCGACCCCGTCGATGGCCCGACCGCAGGTTTCCCGGGCAAGAGCAGGCCCGGGGAGGCTCGGGAGACCCTCGGTCCGGCCTGGGGGCGGGGTCGTGAGACCCGCGCGCAACATTGCCGGGCCTGGGGCGAGGTTCAAGGACCCCTCGCCCAGGATCACCCGCTCGATCCCGTTTCACGTTCACGACACGACACTTCGGGATCACGCCCCGGCCGTCGTCATCCCTCGTCAAGGATCCGCTGCGTGATCTCGCGCTCGCAGACCTTGCACCACTTCCAGTGCCGCTTGCCAACGACCTCGTCGAGGTGCTTGGTCGCCAGCCGGATGCTGCGGAACAAGATCTTGCTCTCCTCGTCGCCCACCTTCTCCAGCTTCACGCACCGCGCAAAGTGCAGCAGGTTCGATGAGGCGCGGGAGGCTGGGCGTTTGCCATTTGAATCGGCGAGCGTCCCGTGGAAAATGTACCCGATGGCCTCGACACGGGCCTCGGAGAATTCCCCGGGCCTATCCAGCTTCAGAATCCCAACCGGGTCTTTGGTCAGCATAGTAGGTTCCCGAATCCATCCGACATCGCCACGTCAATCATAAGAGAAAACTTAACCGAGATGTCGATCGGCTGCAAGACGAAGATGCGCCCACCAGGTTGGCGTGTACGGGTGTGAACGAATTCGGCCCGGCGGCGGGCAGGCATCCGAGACGACGGGTCAGGGGGGGCTGGACGACGTCGGTCGGGCCGGTTCGGGCTCGGTCGGTCGACCTCGGGGGGAGGCAGCGTTGATCCGCGAGACCGTCGGCCACCTGCGTGACCTGCCGCGCTACAGCCAGATCCTGACGACCCTGGTGCTCTACGGCTATCAGGACGTCGTGGCGGCGCTGCACCTGGAGGGCCTGGTGCGGCCGATCGAGCGGGTGGCGCTGGGCGACGGCGTGCCGCCGCACGACCGGGCGCGGCGGCTCCGGATGGTGTTCGAGGAGCTGGGGCCGACGTTCGTGAAGCTCGGCCAGCTTTTGAGCACGCGGCCGGACCTGCTGCCCGAGGCGTACATCAACGAGTTGTCGGGCCTGCGCCAGGCGGTCCGGCCGTTCGGGTTCGACCAGGTCGAGAAGATTTTGGAGGAGGAATACGGCCGGCCGGCCGCTGAGGTCTTCGCCGAGCTCGACCCGGTCCCGGCGGCGGCGGCGTCGATCTCGCAGGTGCACCGGGCGGTAGCGCATGACGGCCGCGTGCTGGCGCTGAAGGTCAGGCGCCCGGACATCGCCCGGGTGGTCAAGGCCGACCTGGATATCATCAAGAACCTGGCGCAGTTGATCGAGCGGCATATCCCGGCGCTGGCGCCGTATCGCCCGGTGTCGCTGGCGCGCGAGTTCGAGCGGGTGCTCCGCCGCGAGCTGGACTTCACCGTCGAGCGGCAGACGATCCAGCGGTGCCGCATCCAGTTCGCGCGGGACGCCACGGCGCACATCCCGATGGTCTACGAGGATTTCTCGACGCCTCGGATCGTCGCGATGGAGTTCATCGGGGGGGCGGCGATCGACGACCTGGACGGCATCCGGGCCCTGGGCGCGGATCCGGCCGACGTGGCGGTGACCGGGGCGCGGATCCTGCTGAAGCAGATCTTCGAGCTGGGCTTCTTCCACGCGGACCCGCACGCGGGGAACCTGCGGGTGCTGCCCGGGGGCGTTATTGCGCCGCTGGACTACGGGATGTTCGGCCGGCTCGACGGCCGGGTCCGCGAGCGGATCGCCGACCTTTTGACCGGTCTACTCGCGCAGGACACCGAGCGGGTCCTCCGGGCGCTCGAGGCCCTGGACGTGCGCGGCGAGCCGGTCGACGCGAGGTTGTTCCAGCGGGACCTCTCGGAGCTGGTCGCCGCGTACTCCGAGCTGAGCCTCGAGACGATCGAGCTGGGCCCGCTGTTGCGCGAACTGATCGGCTTCGTGCGGGCCCACCACCTGCACATCCCGCCCGAGCTCGTGCTTTTGATCCGCTCGCTGGTGACGATCGAGAGCGTCGGCCGCAAGCTGGATCCGCGGTTCGACATCGCCCGGCACCTGGCGCCCTATCTGCGGGCGCTGTCGCTGCGGAGGTTCCGGCCCGACCGGATCCTCAGCCGGACGCTCCGCACCACCGAGGATCTCCAGCGGATCGCCACGCTGCTGCCGGACCTGCTCAGCCAGTCGCTCGAGTCGATCAAGCGGGGCGAGATGCGGGTGCAGTTCGACCTCCAGGGCTTCAGCCGGCTGGTCCGCCAGCTCACCCGGGCCAGCAACACGCTGGCCGTCGGGATCGTGATCTCGGGCCTGTTCGTCGCCTCGTCGGTGGTCCTCCGCGCCGGCCCCCATCCCCTGGCCTACGCCGGGTTCATCATCGGCGCGGTCCTGTCGCTCTGGCTGGTCTGGAACATGTCGCGCGAGTGAGAGGGCCGTCCCGGAAGGTTGGGGAGACAGGAGTCGGGTGGGTGGAACCCGCCGGGGGAATGCCGTGGCTATCGGTGGGTTTCACCGACCCGACAGGGCCGCGACAACGGCTGCGGGTCAAACCTAAACCTTTCATTCACCCGGCATTACAAATTCATCCGGGCCTGCGTCCGATCGTCTTTCCTGAGTGATGATTTTTGGAGACATATCTTCCGCCGGGTGCCTGGGCGCGCCAACATCGGGCTCTTGAGGTGGGTCAGGATCGACCCCGGCATCGCAAGATCCTGGGGAAAAAGGGTGCAAGGCGCGTCCGAAGGTCGAGGATCGACCGCTTGGGCTTATGTGAGGATCCGGCATCGCACGCCTCGGATTGGATCGACTCGTCCGCTTACGCCCCCTCCCGATGATGGAGTGCGTCTCATGCGCATGCACAAAGGAATCGTGTTCGGCCTGCTGACACTCGCCCTGGCCGCCTGGGCCGTCCCCGCGCGGGCCGAGCTGACGATCACGATCGGGAGCGCGCAGATCGCACAAGGAACGACCGGGACGGTCGACGTCCTGATCAGTAGCGACAATAACGACCAACTGAATTCGTTCAGTTTCGAGCTCCAGATCAGCGGCCCGAACGAACTGCAATTCGTCCAGCCCTCCGGGGACACCTGGGTGACGAGCACCAATCCCCAGTACCTGCTCCAGAATGCGACCCTTGCCTACGACGCCTCTTTGACGGGGGACAGCGTCTCCAACAACGGCAGCGGCAAGAACAATCAATATGACGGGACCAATCAGACGACCACGACGGATGTGAATAACAACGTGATTCCCGGCCCTGATGTGACCCTGGCCACCGGGGTGAGCTACCTCCTGGTCGCGCTCCAGCTCGATACCACGAATACCAGTGTGGGCGATCAATATACGATCAGCCTCGCTCCAGGCAGCGGTACCGGATCGGTGAATGACGGGACACCGAACTTCTTCGATACGCTGGACTCGAGTTCCAACGAGGTTGCGAATTCGGGGATTCCGTACACCAGCAACCCGGGCACGATCACGATCGTGGGGGCCTCGGTGCCGGAGCCGGGGTCGCTGGTGCTGGGCCTGGGCGCAACGGCGATGATGGCCGGCGTCGGCGCGGTCCGCCGTCGGCGGGGCCGCAAGGGCCCGGTGCGCTGAACCATTGGATGGGATCGGATCGCGGGCCGCGCTGGCCTGCGATCCGAGCGACGGGCGACGCGGCCCGTCCTTTTGCTCCCTTCAAATCACCTCCGCGATCAGCTTCCCCTCGATGAACGTCAGCCGTTCGTCGCGGCCGAGGTGGGGATATGTCAGCCGGTCCTGCTCGAGGCCGAGCAGGTGCAGGATCGTGGCGTGCACGTCGCGGAAGTGGTACGGGCGGTCGATGGTCTGGAGGCCGATCGCGTCCGTCGCACCGATCGTCTGGCCGCCTTTCACTCCGCCGCCGGCCATCCACATCGTGAAGCCCAGGTTGTGGTGGTCGCGGCCGCGCGAGGACTCGGCCTCGGGCGACCGGCCGAACTCGCCGCCCCAGACGACCAGGGTGCTGTCGAGCAGCCCCCGGCGCTTCAGGTCCTTCAGCAGCCCGGCGATCGGGCGATCGGTCTCGGCGGCCTTGCGCAGGTGGTTCTCCTCGATGTCGCTATGTGCGTCCCACTGAAGGTTGCCCGCGCCACCGCCCGAGACCACGCAGACGAATCGCACGCCGTTCTCGACC
Source organism: Planctomycetales bacterium (assembly GCA_027452145.1). Classification (GTDB taxonomy): domain Bacteria; phylum Planctomycetota; class Planctomycetia; order Isosphaerales; family Isosphaeraceae; genus JAKAUH01. Next base: position 5,434 of record DAIDHB010000262.1, on the reverse strand, counting down.
AGTCGCCGCGCCAGCAGGCAGCGCCGGCCGTAGTCATTGGTCGGCTCGGCGCCGATGCCGTAGAGGTCCAGCGTTTCCCGGGGCTCGCGTGAGAGGTCGAGCACCTCGGGCGCCTCGGTCTGCATGCGGAACGCCAGGTCGTAGGCGTTCATCCGGGCGTGGAATTCCTGATCGTGCGGATCGACCGTGGCCTCGTTCAGCTCGCGGATCAGGCGGAGGGTCCGTTTGCGCCGGGGCAGAGTCACCCCGTCGGGCAGGTCGAGGTTCAGCACCGGCCGGTCGCCGGGGCGGAACATCGTCGGCTGGTAGACCGCGGGCAGGAAGCCGTGGGTGTACATCGGCTGTCCGGCCTCGACGGCGCCGTGCGGGTCGGGCATCACGACGTAGCCGGGCAGCGACTGGCTCTCGGAGCCCAGCCCGTAGCAGACCCACGAGCCCATGCTGGGCGAGCCCGGCGTGATCCGACCGGTGAATAGCTCATACTGTGCGGCCGAATGCACGACCATGTCGCCGTGGCACGAGCGAATGACCGCCAGGTCGTCCACGCAGCCGGCCAGGTGCGGGAACAGGTCGGAGACCTCGATGCCGCTCTGACCGTACTTGCGGAAGGTCCGCTGCGTGCCGAGCAGCCGGGCATTCCCGCCGACGAACTGATACTTCACGTCACCAAATTCCTTCGGCCGCCGCTGGCCGTGCAGGCGGTTCAAGAGCGGCTTGGGGTCGAAGGTCTCGAGGTGGCTGGGCCCGCCGGCCATGTAGAGGAAGATGACCGAGCGCGCCTTCGCCGGGTGGTGCTGGGGCTTCGGCGCCATCGAATCGGCCGACGCCGATCCAGCCCCGGCCCGCGCCTGGGCTTGCTCGATCATCGCCGCGAGCGCTAACCCGCCGAAGCCGCAGCAGCCGTCGCGGAGGAACTCGCGGCGGGTGCGCGTGGGGCGGGAGTGGGGAAGCGGGCGCGGTTGGGGCGTGTCAGGGGACATAGAGGAACCCATTGAGGTTGAAGAGCGCCAGGGCGAACTCCTCGAGCGGCCCGTCGCGGAGGAACCTGAGCGCCAGGGCCTCCTCGCGCGGCGTGGGGAGTCGGCCCAGGGCCAGGAGGTAGCCGCGGCGGACGGTCTGGCTGGGCACGCCGTTCGACTCGCGGCGCAGCCGGTCGGCGAACGCCGACGCCAGGTCGTTGGCCGTCCGTCCGTTGAGCAATTCGAGCGCCTGAGGGGCATGAGTGCTGCTCTCGCGACGGGGGCAACTGGACGCCAGCGCCGGGGCGTCGAACGCTTCAAAGATCGGCAGGCGCAGGTTCCGCTTGGCGATCAGGTAGATCGATCGCCGGTCGTGCTCGCCTGGATCGCGCGCGACCTGCCATTGCGACGGCTTGTAGAGCGCCGCCACGATCGCGCGGTCGACGGGCACCATGACGCTCGGCCCGCCGGACCTGGGGTTGAGGCGTCCCGATGCCGAGAGCATCGCGTCGCGGACCTCCTCGGCCTCGAGCCGTCGCCTGCGGAACTTCCAGAGCAGCCGGTCCTCGGGGTCCTCGACGGCGGGCGCGGCGGTCGCCTGGGCGTCGGGATGGCTCGACTGGCGATAGGACGCGCTCAGCAGGATCATCCGGTGGATCGGCTTGAGCCGCCAGCCTTCCTCGACCAGCCGGGCCGCCAGCCAGTCGAGCAGCTCGGGATGGCTGGGGCGGTCGCCGTGGGTGCCGAAGTCGTTCGCCGTCCTGACGATCCCGACGCCGAAATGATGCTGCCAGAGGCGGTTGACGATCACGCGGGAGGTCAGCGGATGCGACGGGGAGGCCAGCCATCGGGCCAGCCGGGTGCGCGGGTCGGCCACGTCGGGCGGCAGCTCGGGCAGATTGTCGGGGACGAGCACGCTCGGCGGCCTCGGGCCGACGGCCTCGCCCTTGTTCTCCCAGACGCCTCGCTTCAGCACATGCATCGGCGTCCGCTGCTTCGGGTCGTTGCGGATCGACGGGATCGTCGCCGGGTGCGGCGGGATCGATTCCTCGAGCGCGGCGATCTCGAGGGTCAGGCGGGCGCGTTCGGCCTCGGTCGCGCCCTTCAGCTTCGCCGTGAGCGCCTTGATCTCCTGCTCGGTCCGCGACTTTTTCGCCAGCCAGGTCTTTCGCTGGGCCTCGGTGGCGATGTTGATGTCGTTTTCCTGGGTCGCCGCGAAGTACGCTTCGAGGCGGTAATAGTCCTTCTGCGAGATCGGCTCGAGCTTGTGGTTGTGGCACCGCGCGCAGCCGACCGTCAGGCCGAGGAACGCCGTGCCGACGATGTCGGTCCGCTCGGTCAACACCTCGTTGCGCGAGAGCGCGATGTCGGGGTTGCCGGCGTTGCGGCGGATCGGTCCGATCCGGTGGAAGATCGCGGCGGCCTGGGACTGGCGATCCGCCGGAGAGAGCTCGTCGCCGGCGAGCTGCTCGACGACGAACCGGTCGAACGGCCGGTCGGCGTTGCGGGCGTCGATGACGTAATCGCGGAACCGCCAGGCGTCGGGGATGTGCCGGTCGTATTCGAAGCCCTCGCTCTCGGCGTAGCGGACGACGTCGAGCCAGTGCTGCGCCCAGCGCTCTCCGAAGTGCGGGCTGGCGAGCAGCCGGTCGACGACGCGCTCCTCGGCCATTGGGGACCGGTCGCGCTCGAAGACGTCGAGCTCCTCGGGCGTGGGAGGCAGGCCGGTGACGTCGAACGTGACGCGGCGGAGCCACTCGGCGCGCGCGGCCGGCGGCGCGGGTCGCCAGCCCTTCGATTCGAGCTTCGCCAGCACGAAGGCGTCGATCGGGTTATTGATCCACTCGCGGCCGGCGACCTCGGGCACATCGGGCTTCACGACGGGTCGGAAGGCCCAGTGCTCGCGGGCCTTTTGCAGGGGCGAGAGGGTGGTCGTCGTGGAGGAGCCGGATCCTTCGAAGGGTGCGCCGGCCTGGATCCACCTCGCAAAGTCGTCGACGGTGGACTCGGGCAGCTTCGGCTTCTTCGGGGGCATGGCGAGGCCGTCCTGGTGGCGGATGGCCTGGAGGATCAGGCTCTCGTCGGGCTTGCCCGGCACGACGGCCGGGCCTGAGTCGCCGCCCTGGAGCATCGCCTCGCGCGAGTCGAGCCGCAGGCCGCCGCCGAGCTTCTTCGACGCGGCCGAGTGGCAGGCGTGGCATTGGGCCCTGAGCAACGGTTGGATTCTCTCACGAAAGAGCCGCCCGGCGTCTGACTCGCCCGGTGTTGCGGCCGGGGCTCCCTCTCCCGGGACGGTCGAGAGCGCGAGGATGCCGATCGCAACCACGAAGGGACGGGTGTGCCGGACGAGCGGCTCGATCATGGTCGATCACCTACGGAGGAGGGTCCGATCACGGCTGATGCTTCCGGCCGTTCTCGGGATTCTCGGGACCACTCGGCGGGTTCCCGGTGATCCGGTCCCGCCAGAAGTCGGGCACGGATTCCCAGGTCGATTGATAGGTCGCCTCGAGCGCGACGGGCACATAGGCCCGCGGCGAGAGGAAGAGCGGCATGTCCGGCAAGGTCTCACCGACAGCCACGGGGGTGAGATAAACCTGCAGGTTGGGGTATCCGATGTAGGAGACGCACGTCAGCGGCTTCGTGTCCGGCAGGGGGAATCGCCCGTCAGGCTCCCAGTCCCAGATCGCCTGATGAATCCCCTGCGGGTCGCGGTTCGTCGGCGGGAAGAGGTCGACGATCAACAGGTTGACGCCCGAGAGCAGGACCCGATGCGCCTTCTCGACGAACGCGGCGAACGCCCCCTTGCTGTCCTTGTTGCCCGGCGAGACGATCTCGATGATGGCGATGACCTGATGCCGGCTGCGATGGCGGATCACGATCCTCCGGGCTCGCGCGGCATAGACGTCGATCTCCAGCCGAGCGTAGAAGTCGACCGCGGGCGGCGCCTCGGCGACGGCGATCCCGCCGGCAGGCTCGACCTCGGCCGACCCGGTCCTGGACGGCCCCTCGACCGGTCCTTGCAGCGTCAATACATCCGGTTCGAGGCCGCTGGCAATCTGTTCGGCCAGGGCATAATATCCGGCGGGGAGCACGCCGGTATTGAGGGAGCGCTTGATCTCCGCGATCCACGAAAGGTGGAAGTCGTGGAAGATCCCCGCGTCCACTCGCGTCCAGTCATGGATCGGCATGGCTCGACTCCCATCGCGCCCATTCTCCGACGAACGACCCACCATCTTACCAGATTCCCGACCCCGATCGACCCGTCAGATCTCCGACGCCGCCAGGGCGAACTCGTCGTCCTCGTCCTCCTCGGGGGTACTGGTGCCGGTGCCGCCGGCGGCCGAGGCGTGGGTCGCGTGCCTGTCGGGCAGGCCCAGGGCGCAGAGCATCGTTCCGATCCCCAGGCCGGCCATCTGGAGATAGACATTGCGCAGCGCGTGGCCGAGGCTCGCCTGCACCAGCTCGAGCTGGCCCGGGCCGAGCGCGGCGTGGGTCTCGGGCCGCAGGGCCGCGGCCACGTCGATCCCGGATCCGCCGGCCGCCGCCAGGCGATGGGCCAGCTCCCAACCGAGCGCCGCACCCAATAGGCCGACTCCCAGCGAGCCGCCGATCGTCCGCAAAAAGATCACCGCGCCGGTGGCCACCCCGCGCTGGCCCCACTGCACCGCGTGCTGCACCGACAGGATCAGGCTCAGCGACGCCGGACCCATCCCCAGACCGACCAGCACCAGACCGGGATAGAACCCGAACCGATACCAGGCCGGGTAGGTTGCCCCCAGCACCAGGCCGATCGATCCCGCCGCGATGAAGAACGAGCCCACCAGGCAGCCGAACCGCAGCCCGCGATGCACGACGGCCTTCGCCGCCACCGCCACGCTGAAGGCCCACGTCAGGAACAGCGGCATCAAGGCCCGCCCGGCGAGCCGCGCGTCACCTCCCTGCACGCCCTGAATATAAAGCGGAACATACGTGTCGATCCCGAACAAAATCGCGCCGATCAGGCAGCTCCCCGCCAGCGACGCCGCGATCACCGGGCGGGCCATCAGGTCCATGGGCAGGATCGGGTCCTCCGCGCGGTGCTCGCGAAGGACGAACAGGACCAGGAACGCCAGCGACGCCGACGCCAGGCCGGCCGCCGTCGAGACTCCGTGCTTCGACCCGTCGAGCACCACCAGCAGCAGGCAGGTCAGCCCGGCCGAGAGCAGCCCCGCGCCGGCCCAGTCGATCGGCGCGACTTTTCGCTCGACCTTCGGCTCGGTCACGTACCAGGCCAGCAGGATGATCGCCACGATCGCGAACGGCACGCTGACCAGGAATACCCAGCGCCAGCCTACTGTCCTGAGTTGGAAATTCGCTCACAAACCCGCTTGACGCGATCCAGGATCAGGTCGGCATCGGCGGTCCACACGAAGGGCCGAGGATTCTCGTTATGGGCCGCCAGATACTCCATGATCGCCGCCTCCAGCGCCGCCACG
>DAIDHB010000261.1 GCA_027452145.1 Planctomycetales bacterium | reverse complement strand
GGCGGCGCATGCCGGCGACGTGTGCGACGAGCAACTCTGGATTGGCTCCGCCCCTTACCCGGCTGGCAGGGCAACCAGATCGCCGCGGCGGATCAACTGGTCGAAGTGGTCCGAGGCCCTCTTGCCGAGCGTCGCGCTCCGAACGCGGAGACCGGCCTCGATGTTCCGCTCGAAGGCGGCCGTCGTGAAGTTCGCGGATCCCAGGTACAGGACCTCCTCGTCGACCACGATCAACTTGGCGTGGACGACGGCGCGTCCTGGTCCGGCGCTCTCGAGCGAACGCGGGTCGTAGTAGATTTCGGGCCGCGGCTCGAAGGGCCAGGCGTCCCGGAGGAAGGCCCGGGCGAATCGCCGCGCGGTCTCTTCGGCCGGCACGCCTCGCGCGTACGGGACGTTCGCGACCAGCCGGACGCGGAGCTCGGCCCTCCTCGACATTCGCCGGGCCAGCGGCTCGAAGATGTGCGCGCTGCCGTGAAACGCATAGCCGACCATCAGCACCGACCGCCGGGCGGATTCGAACAGCTCCCGGACGACGACCCGGGTCTCGCGGGCCTCCGGCGCCTCGAGGTCCGGGCCTGCCGGTCGAACTCGCGCTCGATCGAGCCGAGCGGGACCTCCCACGGATCCTCGAACACGATCGGCCGGATCGGGCAGCGGGCGTGCCAGACGCCCAAGTCCTCCCCGCGATGGCGGGGGGCGCGTAGGCTGTTCAGCGTCTCGCGCCACGAGGGGTTGCGCTCGAGCGACTCGGTGGGGAAGAAGTAACGGCGAGCCCGCGGCCGCTCGACCGGCTCGGGCCGCAGTCCTGATTCGATCTCCATCAGGCGGAGCGAGCAATCGAGCGCGGCGCGGAACTGCGACTCGCTGAACGCCAGCCAGGCCTTGCTCCGCTCCATGACCTGGCGGAGCGATTCGAGGCTCTTGCTCAGCCGGGCCCGGCGCCGGCGCTCGGTTCGCTCGCGGAGGGTTTCCTTCGCCGAGGATTCGCCGGTCTCCGCGGTCTCGGTGTCCTCGCCGTCATCGCCGGCCACCTCGGCCTGAGCGGCCGCCGCGCGCTCCTTCTCATCGGCGGCCTCGAAGTCGAACATCCGGGCGGTCTCGGTCACCCGCGAGCGCTCGATGCCGCGGCGGCGCAGCGTCTGGTTCGGCCCCCTGTCGAGCACGGTGCCGAACCCGCCCAGCTCGCGATAGATCGTCTCGGTCTTCTCGACGATCCGGCGGAGGATCGTGTCCTCCTCGCGGTTCTCGTAGAGGAAGTAGTGGCAGTGGACCACCGGGGCCTTCTGGAGCTTGCGATCGATCCGGCCGTTCCGCTGCTCGAGCCGCGCGGGGTTCCAGGGGATGTCGTGGTGGAAGAGGTTTGAGCAGAACATCTGGAGGTTCAGGCCCTCGCGGGCGGCGTCGGTCGTCAGCAGGATCCGGACGGGATGATCGGCCGGGTCGGTGTTAAACGCCTCCTTGATCTCCTGCCGCTCGTCGAGCGTCGTCGAGCCCCGGTAGATGGCGACCCGGGCCTCGGCGCCGTCGGTGCCGTCGAGATGGGCCTCGAGATGGCGGCGGAGATAGGCGAGGGTGTCGTCGTACTCGGTGAACACGATGATCCGATGGCGGGTCCAGCCCTGCCGGGCCGACCGGCCGCCCTCGCCGTCGGTGAGCATGTGCTGGTCGATGTACTCGAGCAGCTTCTTCAGCTTCTCGTCCGGCTGAGAACGGGCCCGGCCGGCGGCGTCGAGCCGGTTCTCGCGGAGCGAGCAGTAGGATTCGAGCTTGAGGGCCAGCTCGAGCTCGGGCGTCCCGCGCACTGGGTCCGAGATGGCGATCGGTAGCATTTCTCGCGCGGGGAGGCCGACCCCGGAGCCGATCTCGCGCAGGTCCTCCTTCAGGCGGTAGATCAGTACCTGGTCCCGCTCGCGGGCCGCGACCGGGACGCCGCGGCAGAAGCGCTGGGGGTCGAGGATCGCCATGAGCGCCCGGAAGCTGTTCGAGTGGCCGTTGTGCGGGGTCGCCGACAGGAAGATCTTGTGCTCGAACTTCGCGGCGAACTCGGTGATGCAGCGCGTGAAATGCGAGGTGATCGCATAGACCCCGCCCGAGGCCGGCGCGGCGTGATGGGCCTCGTCGAGGATCAAAAGCGACCGGGCGCGCACGAGGTCCCGCCCCAGCCAGGTCCGGAGGTCGGCCGCGTATTCCTCGTCCTTGATCAGGTTGTGCGAGATGATGAACCGGCTGTGGGTGGACCAGGGGTTGACGTTGAACCCGCGCTCCTTCCGGATGCGATGCACGTAGGCGCGGTCGATGATCTGGAACACCAGGCCGAAGCGCTCCTCCATCTCCTCCCGCCACTGGAGGACCATCGATGGGGGGCAGCAGACCACGATCTCCGAGACCTTGCGCCGCAGGAGGAGCTCGCGCGCGACCAGCCTCGCCTCGATCGTCTTGCCCAGGCCCACGCCGTCGGCGACGAACAGGTTGACCCGCGGCATGCCCAGGGCCATCCGTAATGGCTCGAGCTGGTAATGGTCGATCTTGATCCCGGCGCGGAACGGCGCCTGGAGCAGGTCCGTGCGCGAGGCGGTCACGCGGTTCCAGCGCAGGGTGTGATAATAGGCCGAGAATCGGTCGGTCGGTCGGATCGAACCCGCGGCCGCCGAGGATGCCCCATCGCTCGTCCGCCAGGAGCTCGGCATCGAGCTCGGCCTGCCAGACCACCTCCAGCGATCGGCCGAGATCATCGGGGTCGATGCAGGAGAGCCGGGCGATGGACCGCGAGGTCGCGGCGCACTCGTGGACCTCATCGACCAGATACCGACGCTGGCGGACCTTCACGATATGGCCGACGTGGTCCGACGACAGGGATTGGGCAGGCATGGAAGGCCTTCATTTGCATCGAGAACCCGAGGGGACTGCGCGGCCATCGCGCCGCGACACCGACGTCCGGGGCCGATGCGACCGTCGCGAGGACCTGGACATCTCCGGGCAATCTGGCGACCGTACCGGCCATGGCGCGCCCCGAACCGGCGGTACCCGAAGATCGGCCCTCCCACCCGGCATTGGGTGGTTGGTTGCTCCGCCAACATGAATAGCCCGTCCAGGGGGATGGATCAAGGACGTCGTAAGTCCTGATCGACGAATCGCGCCCTGGACTGTGAGGCGGCCGGCATCGGCAGTCGCTTCCTGATCTTCTTGCGGCGCTCCACGCCACCAGCCTCCCCCGCCTGGCGGACGGTCGCGTCGCCGATCAGCCTCGACCGGATGGTTGCCGCTGCCTCGCGACTGCAATAGCGATCGACATCCGAGAGGAAGCGCTCGATCGCATCGGACCGTACCGACCGCGGGCTTGCGGCGAGCGTCTCCGCGAGGATCTCCTCGGTGAGCGCGACCTCGTCGAGGCTGCTCTCGACCCAGCCGTCCGTCGGGATGGCGGATCGCACGCTTCGGATGTAGGCCTCGTTGACCGCCGCCTCGAGGTCCGCCCCGCAGAAGAAGCGGCCCTCGGAGCGGCCCTGGTTGTCGAGCGGCTCGAGGATGGCCCTGACGCGGCCCCTTTCCCGGACGATGACGGCGGCGGCGCCGACCTCCGCCGACGCCTTCGTCAGGGCAGCGAGATAGTAGTCGACGATCTGCACCGCTTCCTCGAGGTCGGGCGGAGCCACGGCGATGAAGCGGCCGAAGCGGCCGCTCCGCGTCAGCGCCTCGTCGAGCGAGCTGATGAAGTTCGTCGTCGCGGCGATCATCCGGCCGAGCCGCAAGACGCGGTCGAGCTGGATGAGCAGCTCGTTCACCGACGCCTTGTCGTCGGTGTGCATCTGCCGTTCGTGCCGGGAATGGGCCACGCCGTCGAGCTCGTCGATCACCAGCATCCGCGACTCGCGCTCCGCGAGCCAGTCGAACTGCTCCCGGATCTTGATCTGCCCCCAACCCAGGAAGGCCCCACGCAGGTCGGACGGCCCGAGCAGCCGGACCTCCTGCTCGAGTTCATCGGCGATGGCCTGCGCCCAGCGGGTCTTGCCGCATCCCGGAGGTCCGAAGAAGAGGATACCCGATGAGCGAGACAGGCCGCGGAGCCTCGCCCGGTGCCTCTCGGGCCAGATGATCAATTCATTGACTTGCTTCCGAATATCCAGGTAGCCCGCGATATCCCCAAGCTTCGGCGGCATCTCTGCGGCCGCCGCAGACAACTCGCCCGGACTTGCGGTCTCCACCGGCCCCTGGAAGAGCTGGCCAGACGACGGCTCGAGGGTGCGGCCGACGATCTCCAGGAACCCGCCGTCCAGCGAGGGCGTCATCACGTGCCCGTCGTCGCCCAGATGCTGCGCCAGGTCGGCCAGATAGGGGCCAGCCCACAGGACGGCGTCGCTCGGCACGACCAGGCAGAAGGGCGTTCCGTCGGTGGCCCGCGATCGCGAGAGGATCTTCTTGTGGTAGAACGCCTCCATCGGTCCCGACCCGAGCAGTGACTCGACCTCGAATTCACCGAGCTCCGCGACCGAGAGGTCGATCCGCCTGTCCGGGCGATCCTCCGGATCGGTGAGGCCGTCCTCGTCGTCCTCGGCGGCGTGCTCGAACTGAAGTTCCGCGTCGGGATAGGAGGCGCAGATCCAGTGGGCGAGGTGGGCCTTGAGCGCCAGCGTGGTCGCGCATTCGTTGCTGCCCTTGAATTTGGCGATCATCGTCCTGGACATGACGGCGCCGAACCGCGTGATGGGCATCGCCGTCAGTTGCCGGTTCGCGACCCGGGCCCAGTTCAACATCGCCAGCGGGGCTGGATTCTCGTGGGCGTCCGGACCGACGCCGCCGACGATTGACAGGCAGGTGCAGATCGACTGCACATCGGCCGACGGCGAGAGGCTCTGGGTGTACTCGGGCTTGAACTCGAAGATCGGCCCTGGCCAGACGGCGTGGAGATGGCGGAGGTGTGCCGGCGATTCCGACGCCCGCTTGATCGCGACCAGGTTGAGCGAATGGGGCAGATCGAGTAGGCGATGGCCTGCGGGGTCGAGTACCGAGGGCCTGAGATAGGCCCCGAGCAGCGTCTCGGGGCCAAGCAGCACCTCGGGGCGGTTTGCATCAGATCCCTGGCGGTACACAAACTTCTGCGCGGCGTGGAAGGCCCAGCCCAACATGCCCTCCCAGGCCGCCTGAATCCAGGTGAAGTGCTCGGCGAGGTCCGGCAGGTAGAGCAGGCAGAGGAGGGGCTCGCTGGCCGTGATAGCCCTGAGGAACTCCAGCTCGCGGCCTCGCTCCAGCCCTAGCGCCGTCGGCCAGAACGGGTCGGGTATCTCGACGCGTGGCGTCGCCCGACAGTCCCTGGCGGCCGGTTCCTCGCCGACATCGTCGACGGGATCGGCGAGGTCGCCCTTGTCGCGCAGGTCGATCCGGAACCGATCGTGCCGCGTCCAGGTGCCCGACTGCGTGGTGATATCGAGCCCGGCCGGCTCGAGCTGCTTGACGACCTTCTCCAGCGAGTCGCGGCGAAGCTGGGAGGTCGGATGGCCGAACAGGCCGAGCAGGTCGGTCAGCTTCGAATCGCCGACGAGGCTGATGTGGGCGCCGAGTTGAAGCGGTCTCCCGTCGAGGCGGGCCTGGCGGATTCGCTCCGCCAGGTGCTGGACCGAGTCACGAGTCTTGCGGAATCGCACCTTGCCTCGGGCGGGATACCGAATCGTCAGCATGTTGCGATTCCGGCTCTCGATGATGCCGATTTCCCTGTCGTCGTCGACGACGGTATCGCCGACCAATGCCTTCAGCATATGCACCATCCCCCCCGGCTTGACGATCGGCGGTCCGCTGCCGCGGTAACCCCTCCGCAGTGCGCGAGCCCGAATACCATGGCATGCCTGCCGTCGAATTGCCGGGTTTTGAGGAAGACCGCCGACTGGCTGTCCAGGCAGGAGGAGCCGGACATCGACCAGCTCGTGCCGCGGGTCGAGCGGGCCATGCAGGCGTACCGGATCTGCCGCGATCGGCTCGATCGGGTGAAGGAGACGCTCGGGCAGTACCTGTCCGACGCCGGAAGCCAGGCCGGGGACGGCAGGCCCGATCCGGGGGTGGATGGGGCGGTCCCGGTCGAGGGGAACTGGTTGACGGGGCGAGACGGCGCCGGGGACGGATCGCCGTTCTGAGGGCATCTGAGTGCCGTCTTCGACCGGCGGGTCGAACCTGCCGAGTCCCTGGCGGCCCACGTTCAAAGTTATTGCTTGCTGGCTGGACCCACCTCGCATTCCGATAGTCAAGCCCCGGCCGCTACACCGCCACGGGCCTCATTGATCCGGTCCCAAGGTGTGTACCGGCAGCCGCTTCCCGATGAGGCCTTGGCCGACCAGATCATCGGAGTCGGTCTGGGGGATCGGCTGGCCGTTGCCGACACTCCGATGGGGCCGGGGGATTTGCCGGGCGAGAGGCGCTAGATTGACCGGGCGGCGGTTGGAATCGCGACTACCGTGACTACCGTTTTGCCTGTCGGAATACCGCGGCAGGATGAAAATCGAGGCGCGGAAATGCGCAGGATTGCAAAGGGACCAAAAGCGCTTATACTCTGTGGGCGTTGTGTTTATCGGACATTCTCATATGAAAATAGATCGCTTGGGGTGCTAGAGGTCACCGGTTCAAATCCGGTCGCCCCGACTTGGCCTACTGACCGCTGCGCAAAGAGGTTCAAGTTAACCGGAGCTTCAACCCGGCCTGTACAAAGAATGAACGGACCAGATGAGGCTTCTGCCGCAGGCGCCCGATGGCGAGGACGAGTTCCTGGTGCAACTCGTCCGGGTCCCGGCACACCAGGTTGCGCATCTCCACGTTCTTCAAATGATGCCACCCACCCTCATCCCAGGGGTTCAAGTCGGGGGCATAGCCGGGCAGGGTCTCCAGCCACACCCGTCCCGGCGTGCTCGCTACGAACTCCTTGACCTCCACCCGTCGATGGATCGGCGACCCGTCCCAGATCACCAGCAGCCGCTCGTCCACCACCCGGAGCAGGTGCAGGAGGAACTCGATGGAGTGCAGCCCGTTGAGCGACTCCGGCCGGACCAGGGTGTAGACCCGGCCCGCAGGCGTCATCCCTCCCAATGACCGAGAGGTGGTCGCGCGTCAGCTTCTCGCGGAGGACCGGCGTCAGTCCCTCGGGGCGTAAGTCCTGACCACCCCCGGCAGGAGGTAGAAGCCCGATTCGTCGTCGAAAACCAGGGTCCGGCGCTCGCGGCGGGCGCGGCGAAGCAGTTCCGGCCAGGTCTCGTCGCGCCACCGCTGGATCGCCGCGTCGTCCCGCTGGATGGCCCGCTTGATCGGCTGCTGCGGCGTCCAGCGCAGATCCTTGAGGATCCGGCCGACGTGATCCTTGTGGTAGCGGACGCCGAACTCCCATTCGATGACCTTGGCGATGCGGGCGCAGGTCCAGACCTGGCCGCGGAAGCCGTACGCCTCCGGCCCGTGCCGGAGGAGTTCGGGGATCGATCGCCTCTGGTCCGGGGAGAGCCTCGGCGGGCGACCCGCCACGGGTTGCGCACGGAGCGCCTCGGGACCGCCGTCGCGGGCGCGGGCCAGCCAGCGGCTGACCTCCGCTTCGGAGACATCGAAGGCCTCGGCGATATCGCGCTGATACCAACCGCGGCGTTTCAGGTGCAAGGCACGGAATCTCCGCCATTCACGACACTCAGGCGGGACGGAAGGGACGAGTTCCATCCCTTGATCTTACTGTAAAGAACTTGAGCCGAATGCCGCGAAGATAGTGATAACCTGTGCCCGATGAACGAGTTGTAGCGTCTTGAGCATGGGAGGGCCTCCCGGCACCCTGGTGGTTGGAAACGACCTTCAGAGCCACCGGAAGGAGCCCCCTCATGCCACCTC
>DAIDHB010000260.1 GCA_027452145.1 Planctomycetales bacterium | reverse complement strand
GGCTGATGCTGAGCCGGCGGCTCGCGCGCGACTACGAGCGACTGACGGAATCCAGCGAGGCCATGGTACAGGTGTCCGCGATCCATCTTATGCTCAAGCGATTGAGACCAGTCTGAATACCTTCTCACACGCGTTCTGAGACGTAGAAATGAAAGCCGTTCGGTAGGCAATGGGCCGCGACCTGCCGCACGAACCCCTCGACTGTTTCGACAACGCAGAGACACGTCATCCAAACCTCACGTAAAACGAAAGGATGGGGAGGTTTGTCTTGCGGCGCGCACCTCCCCGAAAAGCCGTCTCCGGAAGAACCTTTGGAATATCCTCCCTAAAAACCTCTGACCCTCGGTTGAACCGTTCTCCGGACACACCTCGGGTGTTCGCCGTGCTGTGTCGCAAGTGACGAGAGCCCTGCCTTACGGGCAGAACTCTCGTCACCGCATCACTCCCTTGGTCCGAGCCGCGGGGAGGGGGAAGCCTTCCCGCCTCCCCTGCCGGCCCGGAACGCCACGTCTGTGAATGGGAAAGAACCCCTCGCTGCTTTCGTCGTGACTTTGAACTGTCCGAGCTATCACCCCCGGACACATCAACGAGCTTCCGACAGCCAGCCGGAACGTTTGGACGCTGAGACCCTTCGGTCCCACGCTCGCCCTGGTTGTCACCAGGCTCCTACTCACAGCCCGCTCCCAGGCTCGGGGATTTGAATCCCTGGCGTGCCAACGCCAGACCCGACCCACATATGGGCCGACCCCCCAAGCACCTTCCCAGGTTAGCTACGACCTCTGCGTTGGCGATCACGTCGCTAGCGGGTGTTACCCCGCGGCCCACCACCCTATGTTCGAGTCGTTTGACCCGTCACAGTCACCGCGCAAACGCGCGTTTTCCCCAGGTAGAAGGGGCAAGCTCCCGGGTATCCGCCGCCGTTCTGTTGCCAGCCGGACGTTTGGTAGTAGGGTTTTCGCTGTTTGGCCCCGTCTTCGCCAAGACTCACCGGCAGGCCCTTCCGGGCCGAGATCATGGTTGAGCTCTTCACTCGAGGGGCTTTTCTCGGCCCCTCGCCGGACGGTGGCATGCCGTCCGATTCGCCTGTCACCAGGTCGAAAGCTCCCCACGCCGGACGGGTTGACCGAACCGTTTGGCCCTGTCCCCCCGTGCGGGATTACGAGAGATGTCCCGAAGGATGTCCCTCCTCACCCGCTTCGGTTCGTAACGTCCTTCTCCCCCTTTCGGGGGGACGAAGGTCTGTCCCTGTCGCCCCCACTTCGGCCGTACAGCATCGGGTCGAATGCTGGGTTTTCGCCTTTCGGCTTTGACGCCCAACAAGCACCCGTCGCACTGGACGAGCCCGTCTCCAGGCATCCAGCGCTAAGGGTCATCACCTAAGGCAAGGCCAGTGGCCAAACCCTTCCCTTTTGGCGGGTGATAGTGACTCGCGGGATCCTCCCGCCGAGTCGTCCGCCTCCCCGGGTCGGTGACGCCCATTCACAGGGGCGTCATGACGCGTTACCGCGTGCTGACGACGCACGGACATTACTACAACCAACTTAAACTTGGCGCGAGAGTGCTTCATGCTTGCTTCGGTTGCGGCGAATACTGATTTATGCTGCGCCGCCCCTTCCTTAATAAGGGTAGCAAAATCGTGTTTACACGTTTTGACGTTCGCCGAAGACGCCCGAGACCGGGATGAATGACCCACGGGAAGTTCCGTGCAGCTCGGCAAGCGCCCGGTCCCACCGTTCACGGGTCCACTCGGGATGCTCGCGGTTCACGTGCCACCAGGCGTTCGACTCCTGGATTCCCTGCGGCCTGAAGACGTTCGTGACGTGCCGTACGAACCGAGCGTCGTTGGAAAGGAATGGGCCGTTAAAGGTTCCGGGAGGCTCGCCATGAGTCGAGCGCGGCGTCGGTTGCTTCGGGTGGAGCACCAGTCGTTTGTGCGCCCGCGTGGCGTCGATTGCCCTGGCCCGGGGGACTTGGCTCGGGACTCTGAACCGTGACGGGTCGCCCTCGCGGTAGCGGACGAGTGCTCGCCTCGCCCGCTCCTCCTGCTCGTGGGTGATGTGTGCCCAGAGCTCCTTTCGGACGATGCCGAGGAATACCCTGACGGGGTCTCCCGGGACGCTCCGAGCCCGGACGGCCGCGGAGAGCCAGTTTAGGGCGTTGGTCTCGGAGTGGCGAATAACACCCTGCCTGACCGCCTGCCAGTAGAGGACCTCGGTCCTCGTGAAGCACCTGAGGTCTTCGTCCGTGACGTCGCGGAGCGAAGGGTTCCTTACCCCTCCCCTTGTTGAAAGACCAGCGGGCTCGGTGCGCCGAGTTTTCTGGTCTTTCGATCCGTTAGGAGTTTCATGTCTTTCTTCAGGGGGGGCAATTACGGTGCCCGTTCGGGAGACCGGGGCGGCAATTTGGAGCACGCGATCAGGGCCGCTCGCAGGAAGGTCCACCTCTTGAGTCCTTGTCCGTCCGGCGGGATTGCGCCACGCGAGGTTGATCGCAAAGTAGGCCCCGTCTCGATTCAGCTTTCGCTGGTAGGAGCTCCGGTCGCGGCCGATCCAACCAAGCCTCACGAGCTCAGCCCGCGCGTACCGCGCGGCCCGCTCGCTTACCCCGAAGGTCCGAGCGACCCAGGAGAGTTTCACGGTCCCCTTCCCGTTCACTTCACCCGAACGGCGGTCGAGGGAGAGCCCGCGGAGGAGGTACGCGATTATGGTCTTCGTAAGGACTGGCTTCTCGCACCGGGCGAGAAAGCGGAGCATCGAACGAGGGACGGGGATCGGGCGCGTCCAGGACCGGCGGCCCGAGGCGGCAGAGAGGAGGACGGCTGATGAGTCGAGCGATGACTCCCGCACTCGGATTGCATGCTCCGAGAATTCGAGGAGGCTTGCTCGCCTGAGGCGCGAAAGGTCCCGGCTTACAGACTTCGTGGTGGTGCCGGTGAGGCGGGAAATCTCCTCCGGCCGGTAGCGTGGGGCGAGTGCTCTTCGGCGCCTGGAAGCCTTCCTCACGCGGCTTGCGGCGTCGCGGATAGCGAGGAGTGAGAAGCATGCGAGATAGACGCGGAACGCCCTGAAGTTTATGGCCTCAGACTCCAGGGCAGCGAGTCCATTACAGAGCTGAATCGGTGTGATGGTTTTGTAGCCTGACTCGAGATACACGTCCCCTATTCCTCCCATGTGGAGGCAGTTCGGACCGGATTTTTTGGCACAAAAACCCCGTGCGGCCTGCGGATTGGCCGTTGACCGAATTCGTTGTTCAGGGATAGATTCGAGGTGTTCGGTAACTCAAATCTGTGGCGCCCCGCGCCCGCAAAAGAACCAGCTCGCCAAAGCTGGTTTTTTTGTGCCTTCCTCTCCTGCCGCTGCCGTTAGTCGATAGGTCCCCCGTAGTTAAAGAGACTTGAAACAAGATCGACGAACCCTTCCACGTTGGCAAGCCGTGATTTTCAGAAACCGTTAATGATTCTGGGAAGTTATGAACTTCCAAAGGTCGAACGTTCTCATTGTCGGAATGTCCGACTTTCCCTGTTTCAGATGTTCCGAAGCTCGGATGTTCTGAAAGTCAGAAACGATGAAGCTATGAACTCAGGAAGTGCGTGATATTCGAAGCTGCGAACGTCAAATCTTCACGAGTCCGCAAGTCCGTGACTTGTGAAATTATGAAGGGCAGATATTGCGAAGACCTGGAATTCGTAAGGTGGGACTTTGCGATATTGGGAAGTTCGGAAGTTGCGATGCTCTGAAGCCGCGAACGTCGGGTCCTGTGAATGTATGATGTTTGCGATGTGTGAAGGTCTGAAGTTATGAAAGTGAGACATCGTTCGACCTAGGCCCAGTTCGGGCAGGGCCACTCTGTGGTCTCAGTGATTGAATTATTCTCTAGTGTGCTGAATTGGTCGATGCTATGCAGAAGGGGTCGGACTTCAACCAATCGAAGGAACATGGCAAGGTCGTCGAACACAGCGCAGCAGATGAGCGCTCACCCGTCGGAGGAGAAACAGGCTTCGGACATCATCTCCTTGGCCGAGGCGTGCGAGTACCTCGGAATTCACCGAAACACCCTTTACAAATTGATTCAGGCGGGGGAAATCCCGGCGTTTCGCATGATCACTGGCGGACGCTGGAGGTTCAGGAAGAGCGAGCTCGAGCGCTGGCTCGAGGATAAGCAGTCGAGGTCGCTCCTATGAGCCCGCTTATTATCAGCATCGTGAACCACAAGGGGGGGTGCCTTAAGACCACCGTCACCGCAAACCTCGGCGCGGCGCTCGCCCGTCAGGGAAAGCGGGTTCTTCTCGTGGACCTCGACGCCCAACAGAACCTTACTCAGAGCCTCATCGGCCCGGTCGAACTTCGGGACGGCGTTCCGACTCTCTACGACGCTCTGGTCGACGAGACGGGCCTTGACCACCTCATTGTCGGAACGCCGACAAAGGGGCTGGACATCATCCCGTGTGCGGAGGACTTCGCTGGAGCAGACATCAGCCTCGTAAGCGCCGTCGGCCGAGAGTCTATCCTGAAGGACTGTATCGCGAAGTCTACGTCCTTCGCGAACTACGACTTCATCCTCCTCGATAATCCTCCCTCGATCTCTCTCGTCGTTATGAATTCCCTTGTCGCGAGCGACCTGTTCTTCGTCCCGTGTAGCGCCGAGTATCTCCCCATGGTTGGACTGACACTTCTCGGGAACTCCATTGGGAAGATGCAGAAGATAGCGCCTCAGCTCCGGCCGCTTGGCGTCGTCCTCACGATGTACTCGCGGACAGAGCGGATCTGCCGCCAGGTCGAAACGATGCTCGGGAAGGAGCTCGGTCCGATGCTCTTTAGGACCAAGGTCCGCGTCAACACGAAGGCGAAGTCGGCGCCGAGCGTCCGGAAGACCATCTTCGAGTACGAGAACATGCCGAACGGGCGGGGAACGGAGGACTTCACGGAGCTCGCCAAGGAATTCCTCGAGCGAGTGGGGGACGTCTCTCGGGTCACACCGGAACAGGGCGTGGTAAATGGCTAAGGGAACCGTCACCGATCAGGAGCTGGAATCGAGCCTCAAGTCGCTGGGCGGCCTTGGCGGCATCGCGACCAGCGGTTCCAGAAGGGACAGCCCTTTCGGGAGCGACTTCGTGAAGAAGGCCGCCCCGGAGGCCGAAATTGAACGTCCGAGGCCCGAGGCCGAGGTCGTGAAGGCGGTCGAACTCCATCCGGTCACGCAGTCCACGTTGAACATGGGCGAGACGAGGGCTCCGGCCCCCGAGCTTAACCGCGTAACAACAGCCGTCCGGCCGGTGACCGGGGCAAAGCCGCGGCCGAAGGAGCGGGGAAAACCCCTCGAGGCTATCCCTCCGGCACCGACGCGTAAGAGCGACAA
This sequence comes from Planctomycetales bacterium, assembly GCA_027452145.1. Taxonomy (GTDB): domain Bacteria; phylum Planctomycetota; class Planctomycetia; order Isosphaerales; family Isosphaeraceae; genus JAKAUH01. The sequence goes on along the minus strand of DAIDHB010000260.1, from coordinate 30,283 downwards.
CTTCAGTGAACGGGTCACCCTCCAGATGGACCCCGATATGAGGGACGAATTGAATCTCCTGGCCGCCAGACTGCAACGGAGGAAGACCGACAAGTCAGAGAGGATCACGGCGAACACCATCATGCGTGTCGCTATTCGGGTGGTTCTCGATGAAGTTAAACTCGACGAAGCGGACATCGCGAACAACGAGGGGGACCTTCTCCGAATCGTGAAATCGGAGCTCACAAAGTCCTGAGCTGCACGCAATTTTGGATTGAAGCCCCGGGTCGCCCGTGCTATGGCACGGCGAAACGCGGGGCGGTGCAAGGGGCGCGGAGGCCAGAAGCTACGCGTCTCGCGCGAGGCCACCGGCTCGGGCCGCCCCTCTTCGGAGGCATATCATGGGAATCAACAGAGTCACGCTCCTCGGCAATCTCGGAAAGGATCCGGACCTGCGGACATCGTCGGAGAAGACCCCGGTGTGCGTGCTGAGGATCGCGACCGACGAGCGGTATAAGGATACCGAGGGGGAACAGACGGTCCATACCGAATGGCACGACGTCGTCACGTTCGGGCGCTCGGCGGAGACGTGCGCGGCGGTCCTCAGAAAGGGGCGGGAGGTTTACGTCGAGGGCCGGCTCCGGACAAAGAAGTGGCAGGACAAGGAGGGGCACGACAGATACGGGACGGAGATCCACGCCTCCTCGGTCGAGTTTGTCGGAGCCAAGACGGGAGCAGGGGAATCCGCACCTGTCCAGGAGGTGGAGGACGCTGCCTAATAGACCCGGACACCGTCCTAGTCTAGGCTAGCTGCGAACCGACAGTTCATCGCCCCACGAGATCGACCTCGTGGAGTTCGTTGGGCGCCCGGGCCTGTGGGCCGGGGTACTCCTGGCGCGGCAGCAGCGAACCGCCAGCACATCGGGCCGATCGCTTGCCGCATCCGCATGGTTCAGGAAGGCGATAAACCCCATGGAGAAGCAGCCGAAGTCAGCCGGAAAGCGATCCAGATTCCGCTTGACTCCTTGGACCAGGGCCTTTGTTGAAACTTCGTAAAGCTTGACGAGGTCTTCGTCGCGCATGACTGTTTGACCGTGAATGGGACGAATGACGCTTTCGACGTGTTCAGGACGTACAAGCACGAGGTGTTGAGTCACAGCCCTTCGAGGCCCACCTATGGTAGGTATGGTCTGACATAAGATCCGACTTGAGCGATGAGCCGAGAAGCGCTAGAGCGAGGTCGAGGTAAAGAATAGTACGATTACCTGACATGCCAAGTGCCTCCGAAATAACTCCTTTGAATAGGGCCATTCGAGTCGGTGCCTCCATCCTTTTGTTCCTTCAGGGATGTACTCCCAGCTATGACCTCGTTCAAAACGGTATTCTCTGTGTGGATCTCGAGGCGCCGCAAAACCTGCCTTTGCGTAATCTGTCTGTCACGCAGGACGGCACGGACCTTGTCGTTGAGGGCAGCATGGATTACCTCAGGCCGCCACGCGACGTGGCTATTGAAGTCACATCGGGTGACGGCAAAGAGCTCGCGCGCACGAGCGTCCTTGCCAAGCGTGCTGGACGCCGCGGGAGTCGGAGGCGATTTGAGGCTCGGCTCTCTGTCGTACCGCCCAAAGGGTCGAGCCTTCGTATCGCTTATGGAGGGCAAGAAAGCCGGTGACCGTCCGCATCCCGGCTGGTTGCAGAATGCCACCTCCCCCTGAGTGGAAAAGGACGGGAGCCGGTGAGAGTCAACTTGACCCGGATCGCATATTCACAATCGGGGAAGGCTCCTTTGATACGGGGGGTTGGCCGCGGGCCGCACCTGGGACGCTGCTCCAGCCTCTGCCCGGCCTGCAATCAGGTGCAGGCCAATCTCACTGGCCGTAGCCCCATCCGCATGGTCCCGGAAAGCGATAAACCCAACCACGAAGTCGGTCACCTGAGTCGGCATGCTGATGTGAGTAGACACGCTTTGCGTGGTAAACTGGGGCCACTTCCACGGAGGATAGGCAACGCTGGGGAGCGACCCGAGCGCCGCTGGAAGTGACCGTGCGGATGGGCAGGGCTGGCTGCTCCGGCCCTGCCTTCCCTTCGAGACCGACGAGGTTTTTCACGAAGGTTGAGGCTTTTCGATGGGTTTGTGCCGTAAACAAACTCTCCCAAATAGGGTCGGGCCTGGTCAGTTTGTGGCCTGGCGTTGCCCCGCGCGGCGGTCTCGGACGAGTGCGATGGTCTTCCAAGGCGCTGCGGCACCTCGGTCCGGCGACTTTGGACGATCGGGCGATTGCCCGGCTCCGACCGGCCTTGTCGGCGGAGGAGCGGCAGCAACCCCCCCCGGGACGCGCGATACACGATGGACCGGATCGCAGCCGTTGTCCGCCAAAGTCGCCCGGGACAGGGAGGAGCTGTTGAGTCACGGATGATGTCCCCCGACGATCGATCGCGGACCGATCGGACCTGTTCGCAGCGCCCTCACGCCGGCTCGTTTGACTGCTACAATCATCGAGAGGACTTCTGGGTCTGCTGGAGGCTCAAGCGGGTCGTTACCCTGCCCGAGCCGCCCGTGGGCTTGCTCTCCAAGGGCGGCACGTTGCTCTCCAAGGTGTTCGGGGTCATCGGGCAAGGGTTTTCTGCCGAGCCATGACTTCGTTCAACAACTCCATTTGTCGGCGCAGGATGACGGAGTGGGGGAGGGGATTCCACGCGGCATGCGAGAGTATGATCCGCGTTCTGTCGATGCATGGAATGGGAAACCCGGTGGCAGGTGGGCCGGAGGACCGGCGATCTTACGCCACCGCGTCCGCGACGACCAGGTCGAAGGAAGGAGGAAGAGACATGCGTGCATCTTCGCGAGCAGTCTTGGCGATCGCTCTCGCGCTCGGAGGAGGCGTGGCCCTGGGCGGTACCTCCGCGAGTGCCCAGGAGCCGGGCCTCGGCGGCATCTTGGGAGGCTACGGGGCGATGGCGGGCGCCTCGGGATCATCGATGGGTGGGGGCTTTAACGTCGTCGATCCGTCGGGCATGGGCGGGAACGTCGTCGTTCCCGCCGCGGGCGGGTCGGTGCCCGCGATGACGACGCCGAGCATGAGGGGCGGTGGGCTCGCGTTCCGGCCACGGTCGGCCACCGCGATGTATCCCGCGCGGCCGTCCTTCACCTTGGACGCGATGGGCAGGATGCCCCGGATGGGCGGGGGCATGGGTGGGCGGCGACCCTTCACGCTCGAGCCCGGCACTCTCTCGGGCGGGATGGGCCTCGGCGGGGGCATGCGGCGGATGCCGGCCGCCAGCGGCATGGGGGTGATGCCGCCGAGCCTCGGCTACCCCTTCCGGCAACCACCAAGCCTTCTGACCCCTTCGGCGACCGGCGCGGGCATGTCGATGTGACGACCGGCCTGCCCGCCCCGACGCTCAATCAACGAGGCTCGGGCGGGCCACTTCGACGCGCCTCGGGCCTGGCCGGCGTTCCCGCCGGCCGGAAGGGGCTCGGGGCCGATGGCGGCGAGGGGGGCGGGGCCGGGCTCGCCGCCTCGGTCGGCCCGGGCTCGAGTGTCCGCTCGTTGACCTGGCTGCCCACGGCCCGCTCCAGCGCCGCGAGCGCCTTGCCCAGTTCCGCCTCCACCTGGGCGACCTGGATCTCGATCTGGAGCACCTCCCGTTCGGCCGCGAGGACCGTCGCGATATCGACGTTTTGATTCTCGTAGTCGCTCTTGGCGAGATCCAGCGTGTCCTTGGCGCGGGGTAGGATGCTGTCGCGGAGCAGGCTCAGGACGTTCTGCTGCACCTTGGCTTGCGTCAGGAAGTCCTGGATCTCGCTGTTCGCCTCGTCCCGTTCGGCCTCGTAGAGCTTGGCGTCGGCGATGGCCCGTTCCTGCGCCTCGCAGACCCCGGCGCGGTACTTGTCGCGATAGACGGGGAGATTGAAGGCGACGAAGAGGCCCACGTTGGGCATGCCGCCGGCCGTCTTCGGGGTCATGGCGTTGGTCTTCTCCATGTCCATGTAGGTCAGGCCGAGCGTGACGTTGGGGTAGAATCGCTTGCGCGCCAGTTCGACCGCCTTCTCGTCGCGGGCGATGGCCTCCAGGCGGCCCCGGAGTTCGGGTCGGGCGGTCAGGGCCAGTTGGTAGAGCCGCTCGATCTCGGCCGGGACCGTCGCCATCGGTAGCTCGGGCAACGTGCGCAGGTCGGCCTCGGGGCTGACGTGGGTCTGGCGGGCCAGCGCGGCGCGGGCGGTGGCGACGTCCTGCTGATTGCTGGCCAGCACGCGATCCAACTCGCTGATGAGCGTCTCGGCCCGGATCACGTCCTGTTGCGTGCCGCCGGTGGCGAGTCGTGCCTTGGCGAGATCGCGGAAGTGCTCCAGGAGCTCGCGGTTCTCGGCCAGGATCGCGCCGCTCCTCTCGGCCGCGTGGAGCTCGAAGTAGGCCCGCCTCACTGCCGTGACGGCGTCCAGTTGCGCGGTGGCCAGTTCGGCGAGGGCCACCCGCGCGTCGCGGTTGGCCACCTCGCCCCGCAGCCGGAGCGTCCCGAACCAGGGGAATTGCTGGGCGAGCGTCAGGTTATACGGGTTGTAACCCATCAGCGAGTATTGGGGCGCCACGCTGGGGATCGGGAAGATCGTGTTCGACGCGACCGGATCGTCCAGCGATGTAACCTGCGGGATGCGGTGCTTCAAAGACTGGACGTTGTGGAAGGCGGCCTGGACCGTGCGGTTCTCCGCCAAGGCCCGGCGGATGTAGGCGTCCACCGGCTGCGGCCCGGTCAGGTCGGGCGTCGGGACCGCGGCGGGGACCAACGCCGCAGCCATACCCTGCGGAGGGTGGGCCGCCTCGGTGGGATGAGCGGCGGCTTGAACCACCGGACCATCGAGCTGGGCCGGGGACGGACGTCTGTCCGTCTGAGCACAGCCGACCACGCCTAAGACGAGAACCGCGAGCGGGTACGGGCACCATTGTCGCTTCATTGCCGGCCTCCTCGGGGAGCCGCCGCGTCGCGCGTACCGTCTGCGCAACCGGCAACGTCGATCCAATTGAGCCCGAGTGATGCATCGGCAACGACGCCCATTCCGCTTCGGCGGATTGTTCGGGTCGCGAGGATTTTCTCGGAGCTTGTGTGAGTTCGGGTGACGGGCCTCGGATCGAAGTCGAGTCCATCAGCCCGGACCGAGACGAAGGCATCCGTCGCACTCGGCCTTCGGAGAAGTGCGGACCGCCAACCGCTCGAAGTCGTCTACTTCGACCGCGACCTGAAGCGAGACCTCTCGGCCCGCCTGAAGCGGATCGAGGGGCAGGTGCGCGGCCTCGACAAGATGTTGCAAGAGGACCAGCCCTGCCCGAAGGTGCTGAACCAGCTCGCGGCCACCGAGGCGGCCTTGCAGAGCGTCAGCAGGATCGTCCTCCGCAACTACCCGGAGAACTGCGTCTCGCACGCCATCGCCAGCGGCGACGCACGACGCAAGGACGCCGTGCTTGACGAGTTGATGGACGTTCTCAAGAAGTTCGGGCGATAGGCCCGAGGGGAGGTTGACCGATGTCCTTCATCTCCTTGGCTACGTTCCTGGCCCTGACCGCGGGCACGCCGACCCTGGCCAAGGCTGAGGCGGCGTGCTGCATGGCCGAGAAGGCCAAGGCCTCCGTCAGGGTCACCAGGGCCGACGGCTCTATCTGCCCAATCACCGGCTAGGTGCTGCCGTGCCCGAGCTGCTGCCCGGCGAAGGCCAAGGTCGGCGAATCGAACTGAACCCCTGACTGGCGAGAGTGGAAACGATCGCGACGGGATGGGGCCGACCTTTCGATCGCCCCCATCCCGTTGGCTTTCCTGTCGAACAATTCCGCGCGACCGACGTAGATAACCTATCGACGAAGTCTGTGCGCAGTCGATAAATCCGATTGTCAGGCTCTCCCCGGCGGATATAATCTAGTCAGTGGCAAGCTAGGCAATCTTTTCGTGGGGTTCCGATGACCGGTCTCCGTCGTCACCTCCGGCTCCGTTGGGTCGCCCTCGCGGCGATCGTGGGGATGCTGTCGGTGGCGGGCGAAGCATCGGCCTGTTCGGCGAGGGCAGCGGGCAAGCTGACTCGTGCTTGCTGCACCGCGCGCCCCATGTCGGCCTGCTGCTGTGACTCGTCGAGTCCCGAAGCGACTCCGCTCCGGTCGGCGCTCTCCACGACCGGAGGTGGCCTCTCCGTCCCGAATCCCCCGTGTGAATGCCGTCCGGGTGAGCCGAACGAGCCGGCCCCGAAGCCCGAATCGCGCTCTTCCGAGCAGCGGACCGATCAGGCTCGCCCTGAGCCGGTTGTTTTGACCGACGAGGCCCGCCCCTCCATCGGGTGCGCCCGGATCGTCCTGCCGGCCGAGAGCCCGCCGAAAGCGCCCCTCTACCTCCGCACCTCCCGCCTTCTCATCTAAATCGCTCCCCGCGCCGAGACCCTTCGTCTCGCGCGATCGCCGTCCGTCCGCGCCCGGCCTCCGTCCGAGGCGCTGATTCGACGCCCATCGCGCGCCAGACTCCTCGCTGTCTGCGTACACGGTCTCCTTTTTCGCGGAATCTCGTCGGGCGGGCCGAGCCCGCCCCGGCGTGGGGAGTGTGAAGCATGTCCTCCAACGGCCCCTCGGGCCCGGCCACTCAGGCCACGCCCGAGTCCGCCCATGCGGACGAAGTGCCGATGTCGCGCTGGCAGAAGTTCCGCCTCGTCGTCAAGGTCGTGGAACTCCGGCTCCGGTTCATCGCCTTGATGGCCATCACCGGCCTGGCGTTCGCCTATTGGGACACCCTCTGGAATTACTACGACAAGTGGATGCGGCCCGCCGCCGAGCGCCATGCGGCGGTCTCTGGGATCGAGTATTACTGCCCGATGCACCCGCAGGTCGTGCAGGATGAGCCGGGCAGTTGCCCGATCTGTGGCATGCCGCTGGCCAAGCGGAAGAAGGGAGAGAAGACGACCCTGCCGGCGGGCGTCACGGCCCGCGTGGAACTGGCCCGGTTCCGCATCAAGCAGGCCGGCATCAAGACGGCCCAGGTCGGCTACGCCCCGCTGGCCCAGACCTTGACCACCGTCGGCAACGTCGGCTTCGACGAGCGGCGGCTGGCCACCATCCCCTCGAAGGTCGCAGGCAAGTCGCGGGTCGAGAAGCTCTACGTCAACTTCACCGGCAAGATGGTCCATGCCGGCGAGCCCTTGGCCGAACTCTACAGCCCCGAATTGCACCAGGCCATCCAGGAGTTGCTGATCGCCGCCCAACGCGCGGGGCAGGACACCCAGGTACGGACCGCGGCGGGCCGGGCTCTGCTCGGCGATCGGCGCGAGTTGGTCCATCTCTCGGCCGAGAAGCTCAAGCGGTGGGGGATCACCCAGGGGCAGATCGACGAGATCATCCAGAACAAGCGGTCCGACTTCACCGTGACCGTGCTCTCGCCGATCAGCGGCACGGTGGTCAAGAAGAACATCGTCCAGGGCCAGGAGGTCTCGGAAAGCTTCCCGATGTTCGAGATCGCCGATCTCAACCACGTCTGGATCCAGGCCCAGGTGTTCGAGCATCAGATGGGACTGGTCCGCGAGGGGCAGGAAATCGAGGCGACGGTCGAGGCGTATCCGGGCCAGAAGTTCCCCGGCAATGTCGAGTTCCTCCTGCCCACGCTCGACCCGTCCACCCGCACCGTCGAAGTGTGGTTCGGCCTGGAGAACCCCGGCCTCCGCCTCCGGCCGGGCATGTTCGCCACGGTGACGCTGAAGACTCCGGTGGCGGAGATGCCCGCTTTCCAAACGCGATTCGCCGCAACGCCCCGGCCGGGGCATGAGGGCCATCTTGTCAGCCTGACCGCGGATGAGCAGAAGAATTGCCCGGTGACGACCCTGAAGCTCGGCTCGATGGGCGACCCGGTCCCGGTCGAAGTCGAGGGTCGGAAGGTCTGGACCTGCTGCAACGCCTGCCCGCCGAAGCTGAAGGCCCAACCCGCCAAGTACCTGGCCCGGCTGGAACCTCCGCCCCAGGACGAGGTGTTGAGCGTGCCTGAGTCGGCGGTCATCGACACCGGCAGCCGCAAGATCGTCTACGTCGAAGCCGAGCCGGGCGTCTATGAGGGCCGTGAAGTCGTCCTCGGCACCCGCATCGGCGACCGCTATCCGGTGCTGGAGGGGCTCGCCCCCGGCGAGCGTGTGGCGGCGACCGGCGCGTTCCTGATCGACGCCGAGAGCCGCATTAATCCCGGCACCGCGCCGGCCAGCCCCGAGGCTAGCCCTGGCGGCAGCGGCCCGCCCAAGGTCGGCGATGCTCCGACCCGGTCGGCCGCCGCCTCGACCCCAGGCGCCCACCGGCACTGAGCCGAACGGAGAGGATGGCATGATCGAGTCGATCATCGAGTGGTCGATCCGCAACCGTTACATCGTCATCATCGCCTCGCTGGCGCTCGCCGTCGCGGGCACGCGGGCCATGCTGACGATGCCGGTGGACGCGATCCCCGACCTGTCCGAGAACCAGGTGATCGTCTTCGCCGACTGGATGGGCCGAAGCCCTCAGGAGGTCGAGGACCAGGTCACGTACCCGCTGTCGTCGAAACTCCAGGGTCTCGCCGGGGTCAAGGTGGTGCGGTCATCGAGCGAGTTCAACTTCTCGATGATCACCATCATCTTCGACGACAAGACCGACTACTACTTCGCTCGCGAGCGTGTGCTGGAGAGGCTCGCGACGATCGCGCCGGAGATGCCCCCCGGAGTCGTCCCCTACATGGCTCCGGACGCCACGGCCGTCGGGCAAATCTTCTGGTACACCGTGGAGGGCGAGGGCAAGGACCTGAGTGAGCTGCGGTCGATCCAAGATTGGTACGTCCGCTATCAACTCAACAGCGTGCCGGGGGTGGCCGAGGTCGCCTCCGTCGGCGGGGCGCCGCGCGAATACCAGATCGATCTCGACCCGAACAAGCTCCGCGCCTACGGCATTGGCCTTGGCGAAGTCTACTCGGCGATCGCGCGCTCCAACTCCTCCGTGGGCGGTCGGGTCATCCACCAGGGGAACGCGGAGTACCTGATCCGCTCGGTCGGCTGGATCGAATCCCTCGATGATATTCGCGCGACGGTGATCACCCAGCGCAACAACGGCACACCGATCACTGTGGGTGACGTCGGCATCGTGCAGGTCGGCCCGGCATTCCGCCGTAGCGTGCTGGAGAAGGACGGCAAGGAGGTCGTCGGCGGGGTCGTGCTGATGCGCTACGGCGAGAACCCGCTGGAGGTCACGCGGCGGGTCAAGGAGAAGATCACCACACTCCGGGCCGGCTTGCCCGCCGGGGTGCGGATCGTCCCGTTCTACGACCGCACGCCTCTGATCCATAAGGCGATCGAGACGGTCAGCGGCACCGTGAAAGAGGAATTGATCGTCTGCACGATCGCGATCCTCTTGGTGATGGGCCACATCGGTAACGCCTTCGTCGTCGCGGTCACGCTGCCGATGGCGATCCTGTTCAGCTTCCTGATGATGCGCCTCTTCGGCATCCCGTCGAACATCATGAGCCTCGCCGGTATCTCGATCAGCGTCGGCATCCTGATCGATCAGGCGGTAGTTATGGGCGAAAACGCTGCCCACCACCTCACGCGCCGGTTCGGTCGGCAGCGCGTCACGGGCGACACGACGGAGATCGTTATCCAGGCGTGTCGCACGGTGGGCCGGCCGATCTTCTTCTCGGTGCTCATCACGGTCCTGTCGTTCCTGCCGGTCTTCGCCCTCTCCGGCCGCGAGGGGAAGATGTTCCACCCGCTTGCGTACACGAAGACCTTCGCCCTGGTCGGCGTGGCGGTGCTGTCGATCACGCTGGTGCCGGCCCTGATCCCGATCTTCCTCAAGGGGCGGATCAAGTCCGAGGACGAGAACTGGCTGGTCCGCACGATGATCGAGATCTTCAAGCCGATGCTCGCCTGGCTGATGGACCGGACCACGCTGGTCTGCTGGCTCTTCGTGGTCATCCTGGGCCTCGGCTATGTCGCCTCGACGAAGCTGGGGCGCGAGTTCATGCCCGACCTGAACGAGGGGTCGATCATGGACATGCCGACGACCGTCCCCCGCGCCTCGATCGCCGAATCAGAGTGGGACCTGCGGGTCCGCGACGAGGTCCTGCGTGGGTTCCCCGAGGTCTGGCAAGTCGTCGGCAAGGCGGGCCGCGCGGAGACCCCGACCGACCCGTCGCCGTTGGATATGGTCGAGACGGTCATCAACCTCCGCGACCGCGAGCTCTGGCCGAAGCGGAAGCTCAAGTTCGAGGACGCCGTGGCCCAGACGAAAGTGGCGCTCGACGCCCTCATTGCAAAGGGCATCCTCCGTCCCCCGGCCTCGGCCAGCGATCGGGAGGGCCTGGTCAGCGAAGCGGCAATGAATGTCGCCAGCACGGTCGATGAGATACTCCGCGACCTGGCGGTGCATCGCCTGGCGGAATTCCGACCGGAGTTGGGCCGGGCCCTGGTCGGCGAGGCGGTCGATTCCCTCCTCCGTCGGGTTGAGCCCTCCGCCGTTATCCGCCAGCGGACGGCCGCTGAGCGCGAAGCGCTCATCCAGGCTCTCGCCAAGACCTACGGCGATCGGCTCGCCGTCCAGGTCTTACCCGACGACGTGACCCAATTGGTCAACGAGGCGGCGAAGCGGCTGATTGACCTGGGAATCCAGCGCGACCGGCCCGACCTGCTTGCGCCGGCCCCGTCCCCGGTGGAGCGGGTCGCCGAGGCGGCCGGCGAGGTGATCGGCCTGGCCAGGCCGACGCTGTTCACCCGAATCGCCGAGCACCTCGCCTCCGAGCATGAGCACCGGATCAAGGCGCGGATGAAGTCGCTCGACTGGGAAATCTTCGACCGCGCCGTCGGGGCGACCAACTGGGCGACCCTCGATGAGTTGTCCAAGCTGGGGCGTGACCGCAAGCTGACCGCGCGGGACGCGACCCCGGAGGACTTGCGAGCCCTCCGCGCCGGCCTCGATAAGCCCTTCTCGGACCGGCTGCTGCTCTGGCAGAAGACGAAGACCGACCTCGTGGAGGAGATGAGCACGGCGCTCCAGATGCCGGGCTGGGGCAACAGCTTTACCCAGCCGATCGCCAACCGGATCGAGATGCTCTCGACCGGCGTCCGCCTGCCGGTGGCCGTGAAGGTCTTCGGCTCGAAGCTCGACGACATCCAGCGCGTCAGCCAGGAGATCGCCAAGGTGCTCCGTGGTGTCCGCGGCGCCGCTGATGTGTTCCCCGACCAGATCACGGGCAAGGGGTACGTCGAGATCAAGATCGACCGCAAGAAGGCGGCCCGCTACGGCGTTAACGTTGGCGACATCCAGGATGTGGTCGAGACGGCGATGGGCGGCAGGCCGCTGACGCAGACCGTCGAGGGCCGCGAGCGCTACCCGGTCCGCGTCCGCTACGCCCGCGACTACCGCGATGATGTGGAGGCGCTCAAGGGCATCCTCATCGCGGCGCGTGGCATGGCCACCACCGACACGGGCGGGGACGGCGGGTCGGCTGGGGGCATGGCTTCCGGGATGGGAGGCGGAGCCGGCGCGGCCATGACCTCCGGCGGCTCGACCAGCCAAGCCAAGCCGATGCAGATCCCCTTGGCCGCGGTGGCGGATGTCCGGGTGGTCGAGGGGCCGTCGATGATTAAGAGCGAGAACGGGCTGCTCCGCGCCTACATTCAACTCCGCGTCCGGGACCGAGACGAGGTCGGCTTCGTCGAGGAGGCCCAGCGCGTCGTGCAGGAGAAGATCGCACAAGGGGCGGTCAAACTCTCTCCCGGAATGTACTTGGAGTGGTCGGGCACCTTCGAGCACCAGGTCCGGGCCAACAAGACGCTGCGCATCGTCTTCCCGGCCGTCATCGCCGTGATCGCTCTGATCCTCTACCTGACGCACAAGAGTTGGGTCGATGCCCTGCTGATGATGACCAGCGTCCTGGGGGCGCTTGCGGGCGGGGCGATCTTCCAATGGCTCTTCCGTTTTCCGTTCAGCGTGGCGGTCCAGGTCGGCTACATCGCGTGTTTCGGGATGGCGGTTGAGACCGGGATCGTGATGCTCGTCTACCTCCGCGAGGCGATCGAGGAGCGCGGCGGGCTGGGGCGGATCGGGTCGATCGCCGAGTTGCGGCAGGCGATCCTCGAAGGGGCCGTCCACCGCCTGCGGCCCAAGCTATTGACCGAGGGTGCAGCCATCATCTCGATCGCTCCGATGCTTTGGGCCTCCGGCGTGGGAGCCGAGGTGATCCGGCCGATGGCGGCCCCCGTGCTGGGCGGCCTGCTGATCGCCGACGAGGTGATCGATGTGTTCCTGCCGGTGCTCTACTTCGCCGTCCAGAAGAGACGGTGGCGGAAGCTCCACGGAATCACCCTTTTCAACGGCAGATCGGGCGGCGGGATAGTGGCGCGAACTGACGCCGCCCTCATGAGCCACATCCCTGACCGGGTCCATCACCAGGGCGGGCCGGCCAGAGATGGGAATGGGGCCGGAGCCTGGCCCCGCCGGGACGATGACCACCCGCCCGGGTCCGAGGAGTTGGCAACCGAGGAGGATTAGAGATGGACCGTCGAGAACTGCTGGGCGCCCTGGGGGCTACCGCCACCGGGTTGCTCATCGCCACCGGGACTGAGGCCCGCGCGCAGCACGAGGGCCACCACGAACACGGCGACATCCACAAGCGGTGCGCCGAGGACTGCTTCGATTGCGCGAAGATGTGCAACGACGCCTTCCACCATTGCTTCAAGCAGGTCCAGGCCGGCAAGCAGAACTACTACGCCAAGGCGATGCACCTGTGCGTCGACTGCGGCGATGTCTGCTCCACGGCGGGCAAGCTGGTCGCACGCATGAGCCCGCTAATGGCCCACACCTGCCGGGCCTGCGCCGAATGCTGCAACGACTGCATCGTCGCGTGCGAGAAGCTCGACGACCCCGAGATCAAGGAGTTTGTGGCGACGTTGCGTAAGTGCTTCAAGTCATGTCGCGAGATGGTCCAGGCGATGGGTGGCCACGCCCACTGATCGCCGCAGGGCAACAGGCAGAGCCGATCCGTCGGCTCGACCCGCCCGAGGGCTCACGGGCGGGGGTTCTCCCTCGTCCGCGACGGCGGGACCCGTCGCATGAGTCCGACCACGGAGGCCGACACAAGAGTTTGGAGAGACTGCGATGCGATTTCGACTTCGGGCGGCGGCCTTGGCAGGCATCCTGGCACTTGGCGGCGTGACGGTCGCCACGCCTTCGGCCCATGCCCAGTGCGGCGGTGGCGGTGGTGGTGGCGGCTTCAGCCGCGCCTATGGCGGACACACGTTCAACCCCCGCGTCCTGGGCAGCTCGGGGGGCTACTCCGCCGGCTATGGCTGCGGTGGCTGCGGGATGATGATGGGCGGCATGAACATGGGCGGCATGCAGATGGCGGGCATGCAGATGCCCGCGACGACGGCCCGCGCGACGAGCATGCCGGGCATGAGCATGAACGGTAACGCGGCTCCTGCTGCCTCTACTCCGACCGCTCCGGCGGCGACGACCCAATACCACTGCCCGATGCATCCGAGCGTCGTGGCGTCCTTCCCCGCCAAGTGTCCGTATTGCGGCATGGCCCTCACAAAGTAATCGGGCGAGAAGCCCAAGGGGTCCTCGGGCTGTCCCGGGGACTCCGATCACCATTCCCGATTCCCAAAGGAGAGGAAGAGCGATGTACGAGACCTGGAAGAAGGCCCTCGCCATGCTCGGAGTCGGCCTGACCCTCGGGCTCGGGTCCGCCGGTCCGTCCAGGGCGCACGACGGTCAGGAGCACAAGCACGGCGCCCCCCTGCACGGCGGCAAGGTGGCCATGACCCAGGAGTACCACTTCGAGGTCGTCTGCGCCAAGGACGGCCTGAAGGTCTACTCCCGGACCCACGAGGACAAGCCGATCGACGCCTCGCGGCTAACCGGGATCGCGACCTTCTACCACCCAAACTCGCCCAAGCCCTGGTTCGAGCGGAAGCTCGCCGCGTCCGCCGCCAGCCCCGGCCAGGCGGCGTCCTCCATCGGGACGACCATAGACCTGAGCAAGGTCCCGTCCACCGGCGCGAAGGTGGAATTCAAGGTAGAGGGCTTGCCCGAGGCGTCCGAGCCGACGGCGACGTTCACCGTCCCGTTCTCCCTGGCATCGAGCGGCCAGATCGTGTTCGCCAAGGCGACCAAGGCCGACGAGAAGGCCATCGCCGCGCAGAAAGTCTGCCCGGTCAGCAAGGAAGACTTGTTCTCGATGGGCGGCCCCATGAAGGTCTCTCGTGGCGACAAGTCTACCTTCATCTGCTGCAAGGGCTGTCTCAAGGAGATTCAGGCCAACCCCGACAGATTCCTCGGCGCGACCGCAGCCACTCCGGGCGCCCGCGCGGGGCACGAACACCAGCACCATTGAGCAAGGAGGACGGCTCCGGCACGGCCCGCCGCCCGTCCCCTGGTGAAACCCTGGTGGAACCACCGTTGCGAACTTGAGCCCCGCAGCGGGCGGACCCATCCGGGCCAAACCGGGTCAGGCGGGCGGCGGTCCGTGCCGGAGCCTGGGACCCTCTACCATCGGTTATCGTGGCCATGACACTCCGGTACAAGTTCGTTCTGCCGATCAACCTGATCCTCGTACTGGTTCTCGGAGCCTCGCTCGCCTGGGAATGGCGGAGGCAGGAGGAGGTGGGGTTGTCCCTCCTACGGGCACGGCTCGACGAGGAGGCCCGCTTCGTCCATGCCGCAAGCCGCTCGTTCGGCGTCACACCCCGCTTCTCGATCTTCCTCCGCGGGTTCTGCCACGCCATCGATGCCTCAGCCTCGCCCGAACACCAAGTCGCCCTGTTGGACGAGGCGGGGGACGTTGTGGCCAGTGCTGCCGAGCACGCACGTCGGCCGATGGACCCGTCCCAATTGGTCGCCCTGGGCGAAGGATTCTGGACGCGGCAGGACGGGGGTGAATCGTTCCTGGTTCGGGTATCCGCCGCCGATGGGCGGCGCGTGGTCGTGGCCGAATCGACCCGCTCGGTGAGCGGGCGGGTCTGGGCCAACCTCAAGAACCTGGCCGGTTGGTACTTGGGAGCAGGTGTCTTGCTGGTGGGTGCCGTCAACATCATCATGCGGCGGGCGGTCCTCCGACCGATCCGGCGGTTGACACGGGCCGTTCAGCAATTGGAGCACGGGCGGCTCGGGGTCGAGATCGAGGCCCCGAACGGCGATGAGTTGGGCACGCTCGCCCGACGGTTCAACGCGATGTCGCGGACGCTTGCCGACCAGGCGGAATCCGAGCGGCGGGAGATGGAGACGGCCCGCCGGGTCCAGGCGCACCTCCTGCCGCCACCGGAACTCCGGCTCGGGTGCGTGCAGGTCGCCGGGCGCTCGTTGCCTTCCGGGGCCGTCGGCGGCGACGTTTACGATGTTCAGCTCCTCCCGGGGGATCGTGTGGGCGTGCTCGTTGTCGATCTTTCAGGACACAACGTCGCCGCGGCGCTCCACACGGCGATGGTCCGGGCGATCGTCTGGCGCGAGGCGGAGCAGGCCGACGGACCCGGAGAAGTGCTCGCCCGCCTGAATGAACGACTGTGCCAGGACCTGCCGGACGAGCACTTCGCAACCGCATTCTTCGGCTGGTTCGATCTGCGCTCCAATCGGTTCCGGTACGCCAATGCCGGCCACCCGCCGGCCCTCCTGCGACACGCGACCGGTCACTCCCATGAGCTGGGCCCGACGATGCCCCTCCTCGGCATCCTGCCCGATCTCCTCGGGTCGGAGGCGGCGGTCGAGGTCGGTCCGGGCACCCGTCTGCTCGTTTATACCGACGGGCTGACCGAGACCATAGGGCCGCAAGGCGATCTGTGGGGCACCCGTGAGCTCGCGACGCTCGTCGAAACGGAGGGGCCGACGGCCCCGATCCGTCTCATCGATCGGATCTTGGAACAGGTTGCGGCGTTTCGCGGGGAGCGGTCGCAAGGGGACGACCTCACCGTCATGCTCGCCGCCTACGGCCCGGTGAGCGCGACTCGTGGCAAGGAAGAGGAAGAACGTCGATCGGACCGCGGGCTTGACTCGCCGGAGCTCGAACCATACGCTTCTGTAACTCCTCTTGCTCACGGCGGGCGAGAGCAGACGGGTTACGACGGCCCCGTTGTGCGGTGAGCACCATCGCACGAACGGGGCTTTTTCACGCGCCCACGGGCAGGGCGACAGCCCCGCCCACCAAGCCTCTCATCGACGATCGGAGGTAAGCATTACGCAAGATTCCTGACCCCGCTCGCGAACCACTGAGGCGGTCGGCCCCGCGACCTTGACGCGCGCGAGGAGTGGCCGGCAGCCGAAACAACCTGGAAGGCCCTGGGCGCGAAGTTTGGGCTCACCTTCGCACCGGGAATGGACTGTCATGTCTATCCCGAACGAATGAGGTGAGCCCAATGCATCCACCATCGAAGACAGTCGTGTTGGCAGGCATTGTCCTCGCCAGCACCTGGGGCGCAAGCCGCCTCGGCCTGGTCGTCGCCCAGGAAGAGACCAAACCGGCCAAGTCCGCCCGCGGCGGGCTATTGGCCAAGTCCCATGGGCATCAGTTCGAAGTCTTCTTCTACCCCACCGGGGTCAGGGTCTTTCCGATGGACCCGGCGGGGAAGCCCATCGACGCCTCGCAGCTCGCGGGGACCGCGACCTTTTACCACCCCAATTCCCCCAAGCCGTGGTTCTCGCGCCCGCTCCAAGGTACCCCCACCTCGCTCGATCTCGCCATCGGCCTAAGCAACGCCCCGCCGTCAGGCGCGAAGGTCGCCTTCGAGATTACCGGCGTGCCGGGCCGCGCCGACTCCAAGGCCGCGTTCACCGTGCCGCTCGAGTTCGTCCCCCAACCGGCCGCGCAGCCGATAGTCGCCCAACCCACGACCCCAGGCTTCGTCGCGCCGAGTCCGCGCTATATCTACGGCCCCGGCTACTACGGTTTCGGCTACTACCGATACCACGGTGCAGGGACGGCCCCATCCTCCAGGATCGTTCCCGGGGTTCCGCTTTCTGGCTACGGCCGGGTCCCGTCCGCCAGTCCGAGTTCTCCTCTTCCCTACCTGAGCGGCGGCCATGCAGTCTCGATCTTGCCCTCGGCAAACAGCTCCAACGCCACGGTTGGTCCCGGCCACCGCGACTGGACGACCGGGCGAGATATCCCACTCGCGAAGCCGTGGCTGAGGCCGATGGACTGAACCGTCACCGGCAGCTAAGGCGACGCTCGTACCAGAGCGAGCGGGTTCGACACACGATTCCGCACACGGAGACATCCGATGAATCTCAGGGCAGGTAGGTGGCTGGCGGTGGCGGCGGGCTTGGCATTCGTCCCGGGGATCGCGGCCGCGCAGGAATCGCGGTGGCAGGCGGATCACGCCGCCGGTTGGACCGCCTACAAGGAGGGTCGCTTCGCCGAGGCGGAGAAGCGGCTGCGGGCGGCCGAGAAGGAGGCGCGGGGCTTCGGGGCGAACGACCCGAGGCTCGCCACGACGCTCGACCGCCTCGCATGGGTCCTCTGCGCGGAGGGCAAGCCCGGCGAGGGAGAGCGGCTCGCCAAGTCGGCCCTCTCCATCCGGGAGATGGCGCTGGGGGCCGAGCACCCGGACGTGGTTAAGAGCCTGAACACGCTCGCGTGCGTCTACGACATGGAGGGCAGGCCGGAGCAGGCGGAGCCGATCTACGAGCGCGCCGTCGCCCAGACCGAGAAGGCCAAGGGCAAGGACGACCCGGCCCTGGCTTCCCTCCTCGACAACCTGGCCACCGACGACCACATCCTGGGCCATAACGCCGCGGCCGAGGCCGCCTACAAGCGAGCCCTGGTCATCCGTGAGCAGGCCCCGGGCGGTCAGCCGATCGATCTGGCCCCGACCCTCTTCAACCTGGCGACCCTCTACCTCGACCAGGGTAAGTATGCCGAGGCCGAGCCCCTCTACAAGCGGGCCTTGACGATCCGGGAGAATGTGCTCGGCGCGGATCACCCGGATGTGGCGACGAGCCTGGAGGCCCTGGGGTGGCTCTACGTCAAGCAGGGCAAGGACGCCGAAGCGGAACCACTGTTGCGGCGCGCAATGGCCACCTTGGACAGGGCACTGGGACCTGACCACCCGCACGTGGCGCGGTGCTGCACCAAGCTGGCAAAGTGCTGCCGTGCGATGGGTCGGGGTGCCGAGGCTGAGAAGCTGGACACTCGTGCCAAGGCGATCCAGGAGAAACACCAGCACCCTCCGGGCCGAAGTGAGCGGGGGGCGGCGGCTCATCCTGCCGAGGGCTCAAGGTGGGCACCTTTCGCGGCCCGCCCCCTGGCCGCAGGCGATGTCGCAAAGCTTGTGACGCGTGGGTTGGGCTCGTCCCCGCACCGAGAATGGGCCTACGTTTCCCAAACATGAAGGAGAGCAAATGCGTTGCGCATGGGCATCCCTCGCGTTGGCAATGGGCAGCTTCGCGCTCGCCGATCCCTGGGGGACCGATCGCATCGGCTCGGCCGAGGCCCAAGAGGAGCCCAAGCCCACCCGGTCCGCGCGCGGCGGGCTCCTGGCGACAGCGCAGCACGTCCAGTTCGAGGTCTTCTTCTACACCACGGGGTCGCGGGTCTTCCCGCGGGATGCGGCGGGCGAGCCCCTCGACGCTGCCAAGCTGACCGGGAGGGCGACGTTCTACCACCCCAACTCGCCCGAGCCCTGGTTCTCGCGTCCGCTCCACCCGGCCGCTGCCAATCCCGGCCAGGCATCCGAATCGCTCGACCTGGCTATCGACCTGAGCACGGTCCCGCCGACGGGCGCGAGGGTGGCGTTCGAGATCGAAGGCCTGCCCGGCCCGGCCCAACCCGCGCAACCCGCGGCGAGGTTCACAGTCCCCGTCGCCTTCGTTGCGAATCCGGCCGGATCGGACGCGGAACGGCCTGCCTCTGCGGCTGTCCACGGATATGCACCCATCGCATCCACGGCTCATTACTTCCCGTTGGCCGGGTTCTACAACACGCCGGTTGGGGTCGTCTGGGTCCCGGCCCCCGGCTATTACCACGTCGGCCCTCCCAACCAGTATTATCGGCCCGGCGCCTTTCGCCCGCCGCCCGGCTGGGAGCGAGCCCACCCGGCACCGTCACCGAGTCCCCCCGTCGCGCAATCCGTGAGCCCCGACCTGTCCGGGATCCACACCGAGTATTTCTGGCACCCGAGGGCGATGGGTGAACCCGCGGCTCATGAGGCCTGGATCCGGGGACAGTTGCGACAAAAGTACGGGCGGGGTGGGAAATACTGAGCGAAACGGAGGATGGTGTCTCGGGTTGGAGCCGGAGTGGTCTTCGCATCGGTCCAGACGACGTTCCGGGCCGTCCACGAATGAAGGGAGAAAGAGAGATGGCGCGCAGCAGATCGATGACCAGCGGCAGCCGGCTGGCGCTGGCTGCCATGATGGGGATTGCGGCGACGGCATTCGCATGGCCCACGGCGGGGAGGGGCCAGGCCCAGCCCCCCGACCAGGCGAAGCACGACCATCACCACCAGGCGGCCGGGCCGACCGAGGCGAGCGATTCGTTCGCCGATCAGGTCCGTCAACTCCGGGAGAAGGTCGCCAGGCTCGAAGCGGCCTTGTCCCGGGGTCAGGGGGCCGGCCAACCGCGGCCGATGGGCCGGGGTCAAGGGATGGGCATGGGGGCGAGCGTCGCCGGGTGGAAGGTCCCGGCCGGCTACCGCATCGCCGCCCAATATGCGGACTGCCTCCGGTGCCACCAGACGGTCCCGAGCGGCCCGCTGCCGCCGAGCCACCTGGAGAAGGCGGGAGGCATGGGCATGGGGATGATGGAAGGCGGTGGCCCGGCCGGAACCGGCAAGCCGGGTGCGGCGCCGACGACATCGGATGAATCCCCCGTCGATCAACTTCAACAGCTTCGGGATAAGGTCGCGGCGCTTGAGGCGGCGCTGGCGCAAGGTCAACAAGGCGGCGGCACCCGGGCCGGGCCGGGAGAGCCGGCACCGAACATGGGGATGATGGGCCAAGGCGGCATGGGCGGCCATGAAGGCATGGGGATGATGGGCTCGGGCATGATGGGCCGCGGCATGGAGATGATGGGCGGCGAAATGGGCCAGGGCATGATGGGCCAAGGCGGCATGGGCGGCCAGGGCATGGGGATGATGGGCGGCGACATGGAGATGATGGGCGGCGAGGGAATGATGGGAATGGGGGCGATGGGCCAGGCCAGGCGCATGGGAACGGGCCATATGAAGATGGCATCGAGCCTGCCGGGCTTCCCCGGGATCTCCCACCTCTACCACATCGGCGCGGAGGGGTTCTTCCTCAATCACGTCGAGCACATCACCCTGACCGCGGACCAGCGGAAGAAGCTGAACCGGATCAAGGAGAAGGCCCTGCTCGGCGGGTCCTCGTGCGACCGCAAGGTCGAGGAGGCAGAACAGGAACTCTGGGAACTGACGGCTTCGGATACTCCCGACGCCGCCGCGATCGAGGCCAAGGTCCGGGAGATCGAGAAACTCCGGGGCGACCAGCGGCTGGCGTTCATTCGCGCCGTCGGCGACGCCGCCAAGGTGCTGACCGACGACCAGCGCCGGGCGTTGGCAGGCACGGCGACGGAGGCATCGTCTCGACCGGCGACCTCCAATCCCTGAACGAACCAACGCTGCCCTGCCCTTACGAACCGTTGCGATCGAGGTGGCTGCATCGTGATGAAGGCGACCCAGTTTTCCCCGCCCAATCCGGGCCGGTCTGTTCGCATCGCCGTGCTTACCGCGGGCTTCGCCCTGGCGGGGTCGCTCGCTGGCCCTGCCCGCGCGCAGCAGATGACGCCGGAGGAGCACGCGAAGCACCATCCCGGTGCGGCCCAGCCGGGGCACCCACCGTCCACCCCACCCGCTGGCCCGACTTCGGGCGGGATGAGCGACATGATGAAAGGGATGGGGACGACTGGGCCGCCGCCGCTGTTCCCCTCGTTGATGGAACTGCCGAGCGTTTCCCCGGAGCGCCGAGAGACCCTCGGGCGCCAGGCGCACGAGCGGATGAAAGTGGGGGCGGCGGTCTTGTCCGACGGGCTCGATCGCCTCTCGCGGGCCCTGCCGGACAACGACTATACAGCCATGCAGGATGCGACGGCCCGGATGCGCGAGGGGCTGGAGCAATTCGAGAGCGGCCTGGCCGCGCACCGCGCGCTGGCCGAAGGGCAGTCGCCGCACCGGGTCGCACTGGGCTGGTTCAAGAGTCAGATGGACCTGCCGATCGCAGCCGCGCCATCCGGCGCGGGCGGCCCGTTCGGGCTGTCCTGGTTCCACGCCTTCGTCATGGTTGTGCTCGTCGCCTTCGCCGCCGCCATGATCGGGATGTACTTCTTCAAGATGCGTCGGGCCGCCTTGCTGCTCCAGGGGCTGACCGGCGGCGTTCCCGCGCCCGGCGCTGCTGCCCCGTCGGGACGGGCCATTCCTACCACGTCTGGGCCCGCAGCCGGTGCCGCTGCGCCGTCCGCTCCTCCCTCGCCCCCGGCCGTCCCGGGGAAGTGGGCAGGCCAGCTCCGCGTGGGCCGGATCTTCCAGGAGACGCCCGATGTCAAGACGTTCCGACTGATGAACCCGCTGGGCGGCGTGCTGCCGTTCACGTTTCTGCCGGGCCAGTGCCTCACCGTCACGATGGCGCAGGACGGCAAGCCGGTGAGGCGGAGCTACACGATCGCGTCCTCGCCCACGCAACATGACTACGCGGAGATCACCGTCAAGCACGAAGAGGGAGGGGTGGTCTCGGGCTACCTCCACGACCACGTCAAGGAGGGGGACCAACTGGAGTGCTCCGGACCCTCGGGCTCCTTCATCTTCACCGGGCGCGAGTGCAAGTGCGTCGTGCTGATCGGCGGCGGCGTGGGGATCACGCCGCTGATGAGCGTCCTCCGCTACCTGACGGACCGAAGTTGGCCCGGGGACATCTACCTGCTCTACGGCATCCACAGTCCCCAGGACTTCATCTTTCGGGAGGAGTTCGAATACCTCCAGCGGCGCCACCCGAACCTGCGCGTGGTCGTCACCGCGTCGCATCCCGAGGGGACCGACTGGAAGGGGCCGACGGGCCGGATCTCGAAGGAGCTGATCGCCCAGTCCGTGCCCGATCTTGCGTCGCGCTACGTGCATCTCTGCGGCCCCGTCTCCTTGATGGAGGCGGTCAAGAAGGCGCTGCTCGAACTGGACGTTCCCGCCGCGCGGATCAAGACCGAGGCGTTCGGCCCGGCGCTGGGCAAGCCCGAGCCGGCACGGCCGCAGGCCGCACCCCCCGCCGGGGTGGAAGGGGAAGCGGCCCGCCTGGCGCTGCCCACCGTAACCTTCTCCCAGTCGGACAGGGCGGCGCCACTGCCGCCCGACAAGACGGTCCTCGACGTGGCCGACGAGATCGGCGTCGAGATCGACAACTCCTGCCGCGTGGGCACCTGCGGAACCTGCCGGGTGAAGCTGCTCTCCGGTGCGGTGACGATGGCCGTCGAGGAGGGGCTGGAGCCGGGTGACAAGGAGAACAATATCATCCTGGCCTGCCAGGCGAAATCCACCGGGAACGTGGTCGTGGAGGCTTGACCCGCGATGAAAGAGCATGACCGCCTTGTCGCCACCGGCCTGGTCGTCCTGATGGTCATCCTCGGGCTGGGCTTCCTCGTCCACCAATCGCCTCGGTTCGCCGGCAGCGCCTGGGGCGGCGCGCTCGGCGTCTCGGGCGCGGTGCTGATGCTTGTGCCGCTAGCCTATCTGGTCATCAAGCGCGTCCCGCCCTTGAAGCGAACGGTCACGCGGCGGGTCTCGATGCGGACCCTGCTGGCCTGGCATGTCTACGCCGGGATCGTCGGGCCGATCCTGGGCCTGCTGCATACGGGGCACAAGTTCGACAGCCAGCTTGGCATCGCCCTGACGGCGCTGATGGTGATCGTCGTGCTCAGCGGGTTCGTCGGCCGCTACTTGATGGGGCAATTCTCCCAAACGATCCGCGCGAAGAAGGAGATGCTGACGGGGCTGGAATTGGTCTATCGCCAGACGGCGGGCGAGCTGGCCGCCCATCCCGAGCAGGTCGCGATCGTGCGGCCCCTGGCGGGGTTCTGGTCGCGCCTGATGGGCGGGCTCCTCCTGGCCCGCCCCGCGGGGGTCCCGGCGACGGCGAGCGCGCCGGTCCGCGCGCTGCGGCTGTCCGAGTCGATGGCCGACCTGGAGTACGCCATCAAGACCCACGAGGCGTTCAAGCGCTGGTTCGCCGGGTGGCTCAAGTTCCACATCATCATCAGCTTCGTGCTCTACGGGCTGTTGGCCCTGCACATCTGGGTGGGGATCTATTTCGGGCTGAGGTGGTTCCGATGATGGCTAGCGTCTGGATCAAACGGGCCGCGATCGTCCTCCTCCCGGTGGTCCTCGGGATTGGGCTCGTGGTCCTCGCGCGCCGGACCAGCCTGGGACGGGCGAGCACGTGGCAGCGGCAGGCCACTCCGGGGCCGCTGTCCGCAGCCCATTCCTTCCTGGAGACCAACTGCGCCGCGTGCCATACACCCGTGAAGGGGCCGGATTCGGCGCGGTGCATCGCCTGCCACGCCAACGACGTCGCCCTGTTGCAGCGCCAGCCGACGGCTTTCCACGGCCAGATCGGCAGTTGCCGCGAGTGTCACTTCGAGCATCGAGGCGCCGGTCAGCATCTGACCCTCATGGATCACGATGCCCTGGTTCGGATCGCCTTGCGCCCCGCACGGCCGAAAGTGGGCAGGACAGCAGAGGCCGAGCCCTTACGTGCGCGTTTAGCGAGCTGGATCAACCAGTCGGACAGCACGGGCGGACCCGCCTCCCGCGGGAATCCGCACCTGACGTCACGGGAAGCGGCCCTCGACTGCGCCGCCTGCCACGGCACCAAGGACCGCCATTTCCGGTACCTCGGGAGCGACTGCGCCGAGTGCCACCGGACCGCAGCGTGGACCATCCCTGAGTTCCGGCACCCTGCGCCGCGGAATACCGAATGCGCGGAGTGCCATCAGCCGCCCCCGAGCCACAGGATGGAGCACTTCCAAACGGTCTCGGCCAAGGTGGCTCGGCAGCCAACGGCGCGGGTCGACCAGTGCAACCTGTGCCACCAGACGACCTCCTGGAATGACATCAAGGGCGTGGGCTACTACAAGCACCATTAGCGCCGGCCTGCGCCGGTGCGGGAGGAAGCCATGGGTCAGAACCCCGCGGGTGAGGTCGGGGTGGAGCGGCTCAAAGCGGCGCTGGAGCGTCGGCTCGGCGGCCGGGCCCGCGACCTGCGCGTGCTGGTGCGCGGCGGAGGTCTCGTGCTGCAGGGTCATACCTCGACGTATTACGCCAAGCAGCTCGCCCAGGAAGTGGTCATGGAGGCCGGCGGGATGACCGTCCTGGCCAACGAGATCGAGGTAGGGCCCGTCCTGCGGCCCTACGTAGACGGAGGAGCCTGACGCCATGGCCACTCTCCTGAATCGACATCCGGCCCCAGGGACTTCGCCGAGAAAGGACAGCAAGCTCTTCGCGCCGACAGCTTCCATGCGAGACCTCAATGGATGCATTGCCTGCGAAAGCTGGGCTGCCACGCCCACCGGGCTCCCCTCTTATTCATCCCAGACTCAAACTGTTAAGGGCCCTGGCGCGGGGCGGTGGCCCCGCGGACCGGCTGTGCGTCCGATGTCGCCTCCTCCTGGGCCCCCGTGGCCCCCTCGTCCGCTCTGTCCGCCATGCGAGCCGGGCGGACCATGGCCGTTCGCCTCGGGCTCTTAAACCCGGCTGAGGGGTTCCCGAGAAACCTGTTCGGTCCCTCGGGAGTGGTGAACACCCACCCCGTATCAGAGATCCCCGAGGGAGATGCCGCAGGCAGGGCCGCGAGGAGCACGGAGATTCAGGCACCGCCACACGCCCGACGACCCCTCGGCGGACTGTCGGGGGTGTAGAATAGATCGTTCGGCTGGTGGGCTCCCGGCCGGTGGCCATCTCATTGTTCCGGCCGAGGACGGCGCGATGGAAAACGAGGCGACGAGACGGACATTCCTGCAAGGCGGCACCCTGGCTGCGGCGGGGCTCCTGGGCGGCGCCGCGGCCGCAGGGGCCGCCCAAGAGCCGGCGGCCCATCCGGGCCACGCCGACCATGAGCACGATCAAGAGTATCCCCGCGACCGGCCCGGCCGCGGCGGCCCGGTCGGTAGCCCCACCGATCGCGGACGACTGGTCCCCGGGCTTATCAAGGCCGGCGAGCCCCCGGTCCGGGTCATCGTGCCCGACCTCCCCGAGCGGCTCCCCTGGACGATCGTCGGCGGGGCCAAGGAGTTCCACATCCACTGCCGGGCCGTCAAGCGCGAGCTCCTGCCCAACTTCACGTTGGACTGCTGGGGCTTCAACGGCCTGATGCCCGGCCCGACCATCGAGGCGACCGTGGGGGACCGGGTGCGGCTGGTCGTCCACAACGAACTGCCCGAGTCCACCGGCATCCACTGGCACGGCCTGGAGATGCCCGTCCGCTTCGACGGCGTGCCGGGGCTCACCCAGCCGCCGATCTGCCCCGGCGAGACCTACGCCTACGAGTTCGACCTGCACCAGGACGGGACGTTCTTCTACCACTCGCACGACGGGATGCAGGACGCGATGGGCATGGTCGGCCTGTTCATCGTCTATCCCAGGGAGGCGTATGAGCCGCGGGTCGACCGCGACTTCTGCCTCATCAGCCAGGAATGGGCGGTCCTTCCCGGCGCGACCATCCCCAACACGATGTCGATGGAATGGAACGTCCTGACCTTCAACGGCCGCGCCGGCCCGTACGTCACCCCGCTCGTGTGCAGGCTGGGCGAACGGGTGCGGATCCGGACACTGAACTTCAGCGTCATGGACCACCACCCGTTCCACCTCCACGGGCTGACCTTCTGGGTCACCGGGACCGAGGGCGGGCGGATGCCGGAGACGGCCTGGTATCCGGGCAACACGGTCCTCATCGGCGTGGCCCAGGTGCGGGAGGTCGAGTTCATCGCTAACAACGTGGGGGACTGGCCGTTCCACTGCCACATGTTCCACCACACGATGAACTTCATGAGCACGATGGTCGGGCCGATGGGCGGCCACACGATCCAGGGGATGCGGGCCGGGCTGAGCCCCACCGGCGGGATGGGGGTTGCCACCGGCGGGCCGGCCCTCTCGTCCGAGGCGTTCGGCCCCAGCCTGGGCCGGAGCATGGGCGAGCAGACCGGCTCGGAGCGCGCCGTCGGCACCATGACCGTGATGCCGCGGCAGGCCGGCGCGGCCGGCGGTCACGGCGGCCACGCGGCCATGGGCCGGGACGCCTCGGGCCGGCGCGTGCCGGGCTTCCCGGCCGGGATGATGGACATGCCGGCGGAATGGACCCCCGAGCAGCTCTGGAAGCTCAACAAGCCGGAGACGCGCGGCATGCGCCGCGACTGGTACGCCGGCGTCGAGGGGCTGATGACCGTCGTCCGGATCCTGCCGCCGGACCTGTTCGATCAGGTCATGGCGGGGCGGGGCGACGTCCCGCCCGGCGCCAGCACGCCCGGGGTGGGGCCCGGACCGGTCGGGCCGCACGGCGGGCACCGGCCCGAGTCGGAGTCGGGGCGCATGCCGGGGCACGGGCCGGTGCCCGCCCCGATGGCCCCGGGCGGACACCAGGGCCACCCCCGCTAATTCGATAGCCACCGGGTGATGAGGACCGTGCGTCCCGGCGGGCCCGAAGGTCCGCCGGGACACGCCGCAGCTCACCGCGGCTGCGGCACCGACTCGATGTGGCCCTGCGAGGTCGGCGGATTGGGCGGGGCCAGCCCGTCGACCAGGAGCATGCCGTCGATCTCGACCTCCGCCCGTCGCAGGACGAGCAGTGCCTCGATATAGTCCCGCTGTATCTCGAAATAAGTCCGCTGCGCGACAAGGACTTGCGGCCAGGCCGCGCGACGCTGGCGGAAGTTCGCGAGCTGCACCTGGTAGGCGCGCCAGGCCAACTGGAGGGTCCGCTCACGGAAATCCTCGACCGACTCCAGGGCCTCCTCATGCCGGTTATAGGCGTCGGCCAGGCGCTGCCGGAGCGAGAGCGCGACCCGCCGATGCTCTGCCTGGTCGCGGCTGAGGTCGGCCATCGCCTCCCGCACCGTGCCCTGGTTCCGGTTGAAGACCGGGAGCGGGAAGCCGACCTGGACGGTGGGCGTCACGAGCCCGAATTCGTAGTTGTAGCCGACGTTGCCTTGGACGAGGATGTTCGGGACTGGCTCGGCGCGCTCGCGGCGGACCATGATCTGATCGCGCCGGATCTCCGCCAGGGCCGCGTGGATCTCGGGGCTGCACCGCAGCAGGTTCGCCAGGGTGGCGTCGAAGTCCCGTGCAGCGCCCCGTGCCTCCAGCTGCCGATCGTCCAGTTCCACCTGGGTCGCAAATTGCTCGGGTGCCCCCGCCAGGGTGATGAGGTGCTCCCAGGTCCTGGTGTGACGCTTCGCCACATTCTTCCGGGTCACCTCGACCCGGCGGGACTCGAGTTCGGCCTGGAGCAGGTCCGGCTCGTTGGCCTGGCCGACGTTGACCAGGTCGCGCGTCGTCCGCACCGCCTCCTGGTTGATCCGGTCGAGTTCCTCATTGATGCGCTCCAGCCTCTGGGCCGCCAGGACCTCGAAGTAGGCGATGCGGACGCTGTTGAGCACGCGGAACTGCTGGGCGACGGCCTGCCACTGGGCGGCGTTGGCCTCCTCGACGAACTTGGCCCGGCTGAGGCGGAGCTTGCCCGCGGTGACGATCTCCTGTTGGAAGAAGCCGCCCACGACCTCGCCCGGAGAGGGCCGCCCCGACGCGGCTACCCCGCCGGCCGTGGGTCGCGCCTCGCTGAACGCCCCGATCGTCTCCTGGAGGTAGCCGATGATCGGGTTGGGGTAGCGCCCCGCCTGGAACGACCGGCTGCGGGCCGCGTCGAACTGCGCGAAGGCCTGGGTCAACGTCGGGTTACTCTCCAGGGCGAGCCGCTCGAAGTCGGCGAGCCCCAGGGTGGCCGTCGGCCCGGTCGCGGGCGCCGCGCGCGGGGCCCGCGGCCGTGCGTGGGCTGGCGCGGCCGTCGGCTCCGGCACGGCCGGTGGCGGAAGCTCCGTGGCCTCGGGGACTGTGGCGTGGGCCGACCGATCATGTGTCGGCGCGGCCTGGGCCATCCTCGTCGTGCGTCGGTCCTCGGCACAGGCCCAACCCGCTGGACCGAGGGCCGCCGCCAGACAGGCGATGGCTACCCCCAGGCTGCGGGCACGGGCGAGCGCCGGGCAGGCCGTGGCCGGCCCGTCCTTGCGATCCTTCCTGGACATCGCTCGCTCCTCGCCCGACGCGCTGAGCCCGGCGCGGTCGGATGCTTGATTATCGGTTCTGGGAACGGTCCGGCATTTGGGAAACGAGACAATTTGCCCCGAGGCATGGTCGGAGGATTTGTGAGCAGGAGGAGATCGAGCCGATTGAGTCGTGGAAAACGCGTCATCCGGTGCGACCCGTCATCGCCCATATCGGATCTCCTGGCTTCATACCCCAGAGGGGTATCGATCGAGGACGATGCTATACCCCGCCGGGGTATATGGCAAATTCGCGCGGTCTGGGGTGGTCAGGCTTCGGCAGGAAATATCGCCGGATGGGTGGGCCAGGCGGAGTGAGGCAGAGGTAGCTGGCTGGGGCGGTCCGGGCTCATGAAAGTTGATGAGTTCGCCCGCGCAGGTCCTGAGCGCACGATCTCAAGGCGTTCGCCGCGCGCGAGTCGGGGCCCCTCGCCGGTTCAGGTTTCTCCCGAGTATCATCTCGCGTCGTCTAAGACCAGGGTGAATCGAATCGGGGCAGGTCGCAGGCATCCAGCGCATGGTGGGGGAGGGCCGCTACTGCGTGGATATCCTCAACCAGATCGCGGCGGTCCGCTCGGCTCTCGATGCCCTGGGGATCGAGCTCGTGAGCCGGCACCTCGAGTCCTGCGCCTCCGAGTTTTCCGGGGAAACCTCGACCACTCACCGAGCCTGCCGGCACCGGCTTCGTTGGCCACAAGCCCGGCATTGCCAGCCTGCGGGCGAGACCGCGAGCTCAACTTCCACCTGACGCCGGGATTCTCTGACCTGCTGGGCAACCGCGAGCACTCTTCCACGGAGCTCCTCGGTGTTCGCGATTCGCTTCCGCCGTCCGTCGCCCGTCACAATAACCCCGAAGCGCGGCCGTACCCCGTAGTGCTCTTCGATGAGGATGAAGTAGGTCCCAAGCTGCGCGATGTGCCACGGCTGGACCTTCTTCGATGACTTCCACTCTTCCGGGATGAGCTCCTCGCCCCGTTTCACGATGCGATCCGGACGTCCGACTAGGAGATGCTCCTTCGAGAAGAGGGTGACGTTGTCGAGCGTCACTGTCTTCCCCGAGATGAACCCGCGTGCCCAGCGTGATCTCAGCGCATGGATGAGAAGGGCGAGCCCGAGAACCGCGAGCGCGATGCCTGCGAGCGTGAGCCGGTTGGCCATCGTCTAGTGTCTCAGCATGAAGAAGGCTCGGGCCACGAGGAGGACGACGAGCGCCAAGGCCACGAGGATGAGGCCCGCCCAGGATGCTCTTCGAGTCCCCACCTCGACCGATGCGTTCTTTGCGTGAAACGCCTCTCCCCTGCTGAGGGAGGCTACGTTCTCCGACTCGTTTCCGAGCCCGTGCTGAAGGCGCCATTGCTCCGGGCAGTAGACGAAGGACGCTATCTCCGTTGCCGAGACCACGTCTCGTCGGCTCATGGGCCGAGCACCGTTTGTAGGGGCAGTCCTCATCATGTCGCCTCAACTATCCGGACGTGATTTGCGGATTTCGCGACGAGCGATGCGCGAGTCTCAGGAATCCGATTGCGCTCTAGCTTTAACCAATTTAAAGCTCCGCTCATATCACGTTCTTTGACCTTGTCAGATCACCTCGACCGCTATGCCTTCGGGGCCCTCACAGTCAGCAACTCAAACGCTGCGGCTCGTCTGGTCCAGCGGCGATGAGAAGGGGACGCCCGATGCTGCTTCTCGGGAAGGATGCCTGAACCAGTATGCACTACAAGACGATAGTCCTCGAACTTCTCCAGGAACACACGGCGCTTCACGAACGGCTGACGGAGAGCCGGACGCTTCTTCTGGCTCTCGACTCCTTCGCGGCCCACCTTGACCTTCCCCCCTTTTAATTGAGTCCTAATTGAGTCAGTCAGCCTTCCTTGTAAGATGGAAATGAAAGGGAGGGTGAAATGGAAAAGAAACTACGACGTTCATTCAGCCGGGAGTTCAAGGTCGAAGCTGTTCGGTTGGTAGAGGAGCGAGGGCTTTCGGCGGCGGCGGAGAGCCTTGGGGTGGCAACGAACCTTCTATGTCGATGGCGGCAGAC
>DAIDHB010000259.1 GCA_027452145.1 Planctomycetales bacterium | reverse complement strand
GGCTCTCGGTGAAGCTCGTCGGCAAGAAGACCAACCGCGCCGCGATCGGAGCGCGGATCAAGGCCGTGACCGCCGGCCCGCACCCGATCACCGTCCATCGCGTCGTCACCTCGGGCAGCAGCTTCGGGGGCAACGCCCTGGAGCAGACCTTCGGCCTGGCCCGGGCCGATCGGGTCGCGACACTCGAAATTCACTGGCCCACGAGCGGCACGACTCAGGTGTTTCGCGACATTCCGGCCGGCCAGTCGATCGAGATCACCGAGCTGGCCGAGGGCTATCGGCGTCTGGAGCGCCGGCCCGTGCCGGAGCCGCGATGAGGCCGCGCCGGCTCGAGACCGCCTGGTCCGCTGCCTATTTCAGGAACTCGGCGTGGGGATGCAGGGTGTAGAAGTGCTGGCGCCGCCTCGGGTCGAAGAAGCGGTAGAGCGGCACCGTGCCCGGGATCGGGTCGCGGAACACGAAGCACGCGACCCCGCGCAGCCGGTATCCCAGGCGCGCAGCCCGCTCGCCGTCGAGCGCCGAGGTGTAGAGGTGGTCGTTGCCGTTGGACCACTGATAGAGCGGCACCGCGTCGGGGACGCGATGGTCCATCACGTAGCACGCGACCCCCTCGCCGACGGCCCGGGGGCGGTCTGGCGCATTGGGACGGATCGTGTAGAAGTGGGAGCGGTCGGCGGGGTGGACCCATCGGTAGAAGGGCACGGTCCCCGGTTGCTCGGTCGCGAAGACGTAGCCGGCGACGCCCTCGGCGCGGAGCCGGGTCAGGTCGAAGTGGAGCAGCAGCTCGGACGCCGAGTACTCGATGCCGACGAAGACCCCATACTCCCGGAAGATCGCGATCCTGCGAGCGATCTCGGCGTTGAGCCGCTCGCTGAGCTGCGTGGCCCGACCGTTGGCGAACTGGGTGATCAGCTCGTCGAAGAGCTGCCCGAGTGCCCTGGCGACGAGCCCCGTCGCGCCATCCAGGTCGCGTCGCTTGACCTCGTCGATCGCGATCTGGAACCTGGGCGCGCCGTTGCCGGGCTCGACATTCACTCTCGCCCGGATGTCGAATCCGAACTTGCGCCAGCCCTCGGGCGTCCGCGGGCTCCGCGCGATCCGGTCGCTGAGCGGCCCGTTGACCGGCGCGCGGAACTCGCCGTCGATCCGGCAGCCGACCACGAGCTGCCGCGCCTTCGGCTCGATGCCGATCAGGTGGAAGTGGTGGACGAATCCGCGGTACTGGTTCGGCCGGTCGAACGCGACCGGCGGCAATTTCTCGATGATCCCGGCGATGAAGTCCCGGTCGAGCCTCACGTCGGCCGACGCCCGGGCCTCCGGCGCGGCGGCGGCCACCCAGGTCAGGACGCCGAGCGCGGCCCATCGCCTCCAAGCTGCCATCGCGCCCCGTCCTCCCCAATCGCCCGCGATCGCCCCGACCGGCCGCACGGACACGCGGTGTTCTACCCGCAATGGTCGGGATTGACCAGACGAATCGAGGCCGACCGGTCTCGCGCGCGGTCTCGCCCGACACCGGCCAGAGTTCGAACGGCCGCACCGGCCGATCACCGGGAACGGGTGTACTTGCCGGTCAGTGTCCCCTCGGCGACGATGTGCCCCTCCATGGCCTTCACCAGCTCGGCGCGGGTCGGCGCCCTCTCGCCCGTCGGGATCGTCGCGTTGAGAGCGAACAGGCGGAAGCGGTAGCGGTGCGTGCCGCCGGGCGGGCACGGGCCGCCGTAGCCGACCTTGCCGAAGTCGTTTTTTCCCTGGCGGGTCGACTTGCCAGGCGACCCTCCGGCCGCCCCGATCAGCGAGCCGGCCGGTAGATTCTCCTCGGCCGGCACGCCCGGTTTGAGCCCCGTGACCCCGGGCGCCAGCCCGACGACGACCCAGTGCGTGAACGTCCCGCCCGGGGCGTCGGGGTCGTCAACCAGGAGCGCCAGCTCCCGGGCCGAGTCGGGGATGCCCGACCACTCCAGGGGCGGCGAGCGGTCGGCGCCGTCGCAGGTGAACTCGCCGGGGATCGCCGCGCCCTCCTCGAATGCCGCGCTCCGGACCGCGATCGCCGCTCGCGCCAGGCCGCCGCGCGCCGGCTCGGGCTCGTCCCGCCAGCATCCCACAACGCTGCCCGAGAGGACGACCGCGACGGCCCACGCCGGCCCGCTCCGGCCCGTCAACTCCGATACAGTCCGCCGAACCCCCATGGCGTGCCTCCCCGGGAGAATCGTCCCGGTTTCCCGCGCCTCGATCTCGCCGAATTGACTCGGACATTTACGAAAGTCCGAGCCGGAGTGTATCCTAACTTCATCGTCTGCGCGGCCTGGGCAGGCCGCAAGGCCGGCGACGACCTTTTCGTTGAGAACACGCGAGCGTTCGCGAGCACGGTCAGGGCGACGGTGTCGGGGCTGTTCGGGCCTGGTTCCCCTGGGAGAGACATCCATGAGTAAGCGAGTGCTAATTCTGGCGCTCGGCGGGATCATCACGGCCGGCGGGGGCGCGTTCGTCCGGGTGGGCGCGCAGGAGGCCGGCGACGAGTCGCCGCCGATCGTCGTCCGGTCCATCGGAGGGCGGACCATCGGGGCGCCCGGCGGCGGCCGTCCGATGCAGGACTTCAACGAGCTGACGCGCAATGCCAAGTCGTACGACGGCTTCATCCCGCTGCACGAGAAGGACCAGCACCTGTACGCCGAGATCAAGCCGATGCTGCTGGATCGCCCGATCCTGGCGCCGATGATGATCGCGCGCGGGTCGGCCAACGCCGGGCAGCCGCTGAACTTCGGCGATGAGTGGGTGCTGTCGTTCCGCCGGGTGGGCGACAACCTCCAGCTCATCCGCAAGAACATCCACTTCACGGCCCCCGCCGGCTCGCCGCTGGAGAAGGCAGTCAAGCAGAATTACACCGACTCGGTGCTAATGTCGCTGCCGATCCTGAGCATCAGCCCCCGCGGCGGCGGCCTGGTCGTCGACTTCGCCGACATCTTCCTGACCGACTTCGCCCAGCTCGGCATGGGCTTTTTGGACCGCAACCGCTCGCGCTGGTTCAAGATCCGAGCCTATCCCGACAACGTCGAGATCCAGGTCGAGGCGACGTTCGGCGGCGGCCGTGGCGGCTATTACTCGTTCGGCGGGCCGTCGGCGGTGGTCGATTCCCGCGGCATCACGATGGTCATCCACTACAGCCTCTGCAAGACGCCGGATCCAGGTTACCGGTCCCGCACGGCGGACTACCGCGTCGGCCACTTCCTCAACACGGTCCACGACTTCGCCAACCCCGATCCCCAGACCGACGCCAAGCGGATGATCAACCGCTGGCGTCTCGAGAAGGCCAATCCCGGCGCCAAGCTTTCACCGCCCAAGAAGCAGATCGTCTGGTACATCGAGGACAACGTCCCCGAGGAGTTCCGCCCGTACGTCCAGGAGGGGATCCTCGAGTGGAACAAGGCGTTCGAGAAGATCGGCTTCAAGGACGCCATCGCCGTCCGCTGGCAGAACGAGCGCGACGACTTCGAGCCCGAGGACATCAACTACTGCACGTTGCGCTGGATCACCACCGGCTCGACCTTCGCGATGTCGGGCCTGCGCAGCAACCCGCTGACCGGCGAGATGATCGACGGCGACGTCATCTTCGACGCGAGCTGGATCAAGACCTGGAAGGAGGAATACGCCTTCCTGGTCGGCATGCCGATCCCGACCGGCACCCAGGGCGCGAACCAGGGCCCGTCGGC
Organism: Planctomycetales bacterium; assembly: GCA_027452145.1. Classification (GTDB taxonomy): domain Bacteria; phylum Planctomycetota; class Planctomycetia; order Isosphaerales; family Isosphaeraceae; genus JAKAUH01. The sequence goes on along the minus strand of DAIDHB010000259.1, from coordinate 59,129 downwards.
CTATCCGCTGGCCGTCGGCGAGATCATCAGCCCGATCATGGCCGCCAAGGAGGGCTTCGGCATGCTGATGCCCCCGCCGGGCAGCCGCCGGGCCGAGGCGTGGCAGTCCGCGATCCTGGCCAGGGTCAATCAGCCTGGCGCGAACGGCCAGGCACCCATGGTGCTCGACGTCGTCCCCGGCGGCTGGGATCCGATCCAGGCCCAGCTCCAGCAGCGGCTCGCCCGCGGCCGCGCGTCGGCATGCAACTACGCGTCCGCCAAGTCGCACGAGATGCGCTTCGCCACCCTGGCCCTGCTGCTGGCCGACGGCAAGGACGACAAGAAGAAGGACGACAAGAAGGACGCCGACAAGAAGGATGAAAAGAAGGACGACAAGAAGAAGGACGACAAGAAGGACGAGCCGAAGCTCCCCGAGGAGTTCCTCGGCCAGGCCATCAAGGAAGTCGTGATGCACGAGGTCGGCCACTCGCTGGGCCTGCGGCACAACTTCCGGGCCAGCGGCATGCTCCGCCTCGACCAGGTCAACGACGTCTCCATCACCCGCGCCAAGGGCATGGTCGGCAGCGTGATGGACTACAACCCGGTCAACGTCGCGCCGAAGGGCCAGAAGCAGGGCGACTACTGCACCACCACGATCGGCCCGTATGACTACTGGGCCATCGAGTACGCGTACTCGCCGGTGATGGGCAACGAGGAGGAGGCGCTCAAGCGGATCGCCGCCCGCTCGCCCGACCCCGACCTGGCCTTTGCCACCGACGACGACATGGCCAAGAACGACCCGCTGGTGAACACCTACGACCTGAGCTCCGACACGTTGGAGTACGGCCGGACCCGAATGGCGATGGCCAGCGAGATCCTCAAGGACCTCGACCAGCGCGTCGTCAAGGACGGCGACTCGTGGGCCCGCCTCCGCGCGGCGTTCACCTCGTGCATCAACCAGTTCGGCAACGGAGCCTACCTGGCGACCGAGTACATCGGCGGCCAGTCGATCCACCGCGACTACAAGGGCTCGGTCAAGGCCCACGACCCGATCGAGCCGATCGCGGGGGCCAGGCAGCGCGAGGCCCTCAAGATGCTGGTGGACCAGATCCTCACCGACAAGACGTTCCAGTTCTCGCCGTCGCTGCTGCGCAAGCTCACCAGCGAGTCGTGGCTCGACGGCGGCCGGATGTACCGGATGGACGCGGACTATCCGATCTACCGGACCATCCTGAGGATCCAGGAGATCGTCCTCGATCACTGCCTCGACTCCGACGTCCTCCAGAGGATCCAGAACCAGGAGATGCAGAGCGATCCCGCGAGCAAGCCGCTCCAGATCGCCGAGGTCTTCCGGGCGCTGACCGACGGCATCTTCGGCGAGGTCTGCGCCCCGGCCAAGGCCGATGGCGCCAGGGCGTTCACGCTCTCGACCATCCGCCGCAACCTCCAGCGCGAGTACATCAAGCGGCTGAGCACCATGGTCCTCGGCTCGCGGAATGACAGCTCGATGCAAGGTGCCCGCTTCGTGATCTTCTACGGCCTGCGGTCGCAGCCGCCGGCCGACGCCCGGAACCTCGCGCGGTTGCACCTCGACGAGATCCGGCAGAAGATCGACAAGCTCACCGGGCAGGCGGGAGTCAAGATCGACGACACGACCCTGGCCCACCTGAAGGAGATCCACTTCCGGATCGACAAGGTCCTGAGCGCCAACCTCAACGCCAACGAGCCCTGATCGAGGGCTCGCCCGCGTCCGAGATGACGTCCACCCGGGAGGGCGGGCGGATTCAGCCCCAGCTCGAATCCGCTCGCCCTCTCCACGCGCCGACGGCCAACAAATCGCCGACCGCGGCGAGGAATTCGCCATCGGCGGGAACGGCTGAATTGAGGGCATGTGACGCAACCCTTTGATTCTCTTGTAGATCTGTCTCGCACGTCGGATGGCCCGGCGTTTGCCATATGGGGGGCGACTTCTCGATGATCGAAGGATTCCCCCGGAGTGCCGAAGCCATGAGGCGGAGAGTCGGATTCACCCTGATCGAGCTGCTGGTGGTGATCGCGATCATCGCCGTGTTGATCGCGCTCTTGCTCCCGGCCGTGCAGGCGGCGCGCGAGGCGGCGCGTCGGGTGCAGTGCGTGAACAACCTCAAGCAGATGGGGATCGCGCTGCACGCGTATCACGACGCCGTGTCGGCCTTCCCGCCCGGCTACATCGCCGCGAGCCGGTTCGTCGACGGCGAGACCGACGTCGCGCCGGGCTGGGGCTGGGCGTCGATGATCCTGCCGCAGCTCGACCAGGCGCCGCTCTACTCGTCGATGAACGTCTACCTGCCGGTCCAGGCGCCGGCCAACACGACCGCAGTCCAGACGCGGATCGCGGGGTATCTCTGCCCCTCCGACCAGCTCCCGTCGAGCGGGACCTACGCGGTGACCGACGGGTTTGGAAACGCGGTCGCGACGGTCGCACCCTCGTCGTATGGCGCCTGCACCGGGAACGACTACGCCGACGTGGCGCTGGGGTTCAACTACGACGGCCTGGGCAACGGGCTGTTCTTCCGCGACAGCGGGGTCCGGGTCGCGTCGATCACCGACGGCACGAGCCAGACCGTCATGCTCGGCGAGCGGGCCTGGGCGATCACCGAGGGCACCTGGGTCGGCGCCGTCGCCGGCGGCGTGGTGATGCGGGGGCCAGTCAACCCGTGTCCGGGGAACGCCAACGCCTCGTATCTCGCCCCGTGCCTGGTCCTGCTCCACTGCAATATGCTCAACTCCAACTCGGATTACGACAGCGGCCTCGACGATGCCTCGAGTCTCCACCCGATGGGGGCCAACATCCTGTTCGCCGACGGGTCGGTGCATTTCCTCCGGAGCATCCAGGCGAACGCGGGCGTGAACCCCGACGGCTCGACCCGCTACTCTCCCGCCAGCCTGATCTACCAGTCGCTCGGCACGCGCAACGGCGGTGAGGTCGTCAGCGCGAACTCCTACTGATCGAGGACAATCGGGCATGATGAAGGGAAAGATCGGGATCGCGGCGAGGCGGCCGGCGGTCATGCCGCTGGTCCTGGCGGCGACTTTGGCGGGATGCGGCGGCGGCGAGCCGCAAGGGCCTGTCCTCGCGGGCGGTCGCGAGGTCAGCGCCTGGGTCAAGGACCTTCACGACCCGAATCCTCGCGTACGACGGCAGGCCGTGATGAAGCTGGGCAACGTCGGCGACGCCGACTCGTCGGTCGCCGATGGCCTGCTCGAAGCGCTGGGCGATTCGGACGTCCTGGTCCGCCGTGACGCGATCCTCGCCGCGGCCAAGCTCGAGACGCCGACGCCGGCGCTCCGGGAGAAGCTTGCCGCCATGAGCCGCACCGACAGGGACCCGCGGGCCCGCGAGATGGCCGGCAAGGCCGTCGTCCGGCTGGGCGGCGGCGGATAACGCACGATTCGACCCCTCGCGGACGAGGCTGTCGTCCCGGCGTTCACCGGGTCGCCGAGGGCGCCGGATCGATCAGCGGACCCGGGACCCTGTCCTCGGGCCGCTCGATCGCCTCGAGGGCGGCCGCCAGATCCGGGCGCCTTTTACGGGTCAGCTCGATCAGGACCGTGGTGAGCGCCGCGAGCCGGTGTTCGGGGTTGTCGCAGGCCTCGGCCGCTTCGCGCGCCTCGCGCAGGCGGCCCGCGCGGGCCAGCGCACGGGCGACGTCGAGCATGGCCAGGGAATGGCTGACAGGGTCGCTGATCCGCCCCGCGGTGCTCAACGCCTCGTCCAGCAGACGCAGGCGGAGCTGGGCGCGGGTCACCGTCACGAATGCGCGCGACCGGATGTTCGGGTTCTCGATCCGCCCACCGGCGGAGCGCGCCAGCTCGGCGAGGGCCGCGGCCTCATCCGTCCGATTCGCCTCGGTCGCCGGGATCAAAAAGGCCTCGAAGGCCCGGTACCGGTACTCGGGGTTCTGGATCTGCTGGGCGATCGTCCGCTCCAGCTCGAGTCCAAGCCCGGCGTCGCCGAGCATCACGCAGACCCCCGCGAGCGCGCGGTCGCGGCTCGGCTCGTCCTGGATTCCCATCGCGGTATCCCGGGCCAGGATGGCGGCCTCGGCCGCTCGCCCCGCCTGGCCGGCCTTCGCCAGCGATCGGGCGGCGGTTGCCAGGGCGACCGCACGGGCACCCGGGCCGGAGACCCTCCTCGCGGCTTCCAGGGCCGAGAGCGCCGCCTCGGTCGCCTCTGCGGTCATACCGGCGTCGGCCAGGATTACGGGGAGCTGGCCGGCCAGACCGAGTTTCCGCGCCGGCTCCTGGGGAATCTGTGTTGCCGTCTCCTGGGCGAGCGTCGCGACATCCCGGGCAATGTCCTTCAGACTCACGATGGTGAGGAGCTGGGCCCGCTCATTGCCGGGTGCCATCGGGGCGACAGGAGGTCCCGTCAGCCCGGGACGGGTGAGGAGCCGCGCCAGGTGGAGGAGGAATCCCCACCGCTGCTCGGGATTACGGAACTGAAACGCGGCCTCGCGGGCACCTTCGGCCGCATGGGTCGCTGCGTCGATCGAATGATGCGCCGCACACGCCTCGACCATTCCGACGTAGGCATCGAAGCGGAATCGCGACGGCTCAATCCGGGCAGCAGCGGCCTCGGCGTCGTCGGCCAGGCCGACCCTCGCCATCGCGATCGCGGCCGCGCTTATGGCCGGCCATCGTCGAACAGGGTCCGTTTCCTTCTCCGCCACGTCGAGGGCCCGCCTGGCTGCCTCGCGGGCCCGGTCCGCCAGCCCGGCCTTTTCCAGGCGGACGGCGACCGCGATCAGGGTCTGCCGGCGGACCTCGGCGTTCTCAATCCCGGCGGCGAGGTCGAGGGCCTGCTCGGCCTGGCCGAGCACGGCGAACTCCTCCGCGATCTGGCCGCGGGCCGTCGCGAGTGTCGCCTCGGCCGGCGTGCCGCGGACATCCTCGGCCGCCAGTCGGATCACCGCGAGCGCCGGTTCGAATAACCGCGCATCGACCAGGGCCAGTGCGACGGCCCTTGTTCCCTCGATCCGCTGCGCAGGGTCGGTCTTCCGCGCAGCCGAGGACTCGAGCATCCTCGCCGACTCATTCGTCAGCTCGCGGGTCCGCTGCGCCGCGTCGGCCAGGCCGGCGCGGTCGAGGGTGGACGTAAGCCTCCCCAGCGCGCGAAGGCGGTGGTACGGATCCTTGATCGCCGCGGCCCTCCGCAACGACGCACGCCAGTCATTCGCCAGGGCTGCCGCGGCGAGCCAGCGATCGAGCGATTCCGTTCCTTCCAGCGAGTCCACAAGCGCCGGGGCCTGGGCATGGATGCGCTGGAGCTGGTAGGCGTCGCTCCGCGTCCAGCGGAACCATTTCCATCCGAAGAAGCCGCCTACGCCGAGGACGACGACCACGACGAGTCCCGCGACCAGCCGCCACCTTCCCGCCGCGAGCACCGCCTGGGCGCCCGTTCCCTCGTCTCGGTCGGTCGATGCGCCGGGAGTATCCATGGGAGCCTGCTCCGCGGTAGATCATCGTATGGTAGGTTAGCATGGCGACGGCTCGCGAGCGAGCGACACGTGACCCGATGAACCACCGAGCGACCCACCGGCATGAACGAGAAGGCCAGCATGGACCGGGCAGTCCGGCACCTCGCCGACCAGCTCCGGGGCATCCGATCGGGGGCGATCAGCATCGGCCTGATCGACACGGTGCGCGTGTCGGTCCAGGGCAACCTCGTCCCGATCAACCGCCTGGGGACGGCCCGGATGCAGGGGGACCGCATTTTGGTCTCCGCCTTCGACCGCGCGAACGTCCCGGCGATCGTGAAGGCGCTGGTCGACGCCCGGCTGAGCGCCTATGCCCTCGACCCGACCACGGTGAGCGTCAGCGTCCCGCCCATGAGCCTGGAACAGCGCGGCGAGATCGCGCGGCACGTCAAGAAGCTCGGCGAGGAGGCGAAGGTTGCCATTCGCTCGATCCGCCAGCAGACCCGCAAGCAGATCGAGGCCACCGGCCGGGGCTCGCGGAACCGCGTCCAGGAGGCCACGGATGCCGCGGTCGCCGAGATCGAGCGGCTGGTGAAGGCGAAGCTCCAGGAAATCGGGTGATCCTGGGACCGGACTCGCTCAGATCAGCTCGTCGGCGAGCGGATGTGACGGCTTCTTCTTGCTGTCGTCCGCTGCCGGATAGAACGACTGGCGTAACGAGACCACCAGCGTCCCCAGTCCGATCACCACGAGAACCAGCGGTAGCATCCAGCTATCCTCGGACGCCCTCGTTGCCGTGTACAGCAGGCCCAGAACGGCGACCAACCAAAGGTAGGCGATCCCGACGAAGCCAGTCTCGGCCAGATTCCGCCGGCGCACGGAGTCAGCGACGGTTAGTGACGCCACCACGACAATCAGAATAAAAGTTCCCGCTTCAAATGGAAGCTCGAGTACCAGGGCGAGCCTTCGACAGATCCACAACAGGCCCAGGACGATGACAAACCGCGAGATGGCCCCGCCGACGGTTGTCGGTGGCTGAAATGGGTTCTTCCGGCTTCCCATCCGACAGCCCCCTGCCCCTGGAGGACGAAAACCTTTCATCAGAGTGCCCGCATCAACGCACCGTTTTCCGTTGAACGGGATTCGGCTGACCTGGTCCAGGTGATCTCACCAGCCGAGAGCGTGGACCGCACCATCGTATTGTCGGCTGGGTGCATCCGTTCTGGGGGCGACGAACAAGCCTGGGGCGACGTCGAACGGATGGCTGGTCGATCAGGGAGCCGGTGAGGCGAGGCCGCGCGATCGGCCGATACGGACCCGGGGCCCCGGCGGCCGGCTGACCGGCCGGCCGGGACTCCCGAGCTTCGCCCGGAGCCATCACTTCCCCTCCAGGCCCAGCTCCTTGACCCTGGCCGCGAGGTCCTCGCCGGCCTTCTCGGTGTTCACCTTCTTGTCGATCTCCTTGATGATGCCGTCCTTGTCGATGTAGAACGTCCAGCGGTTGGTCACCGCGCCACCCGGGCGCAGGACGCCGTAGGCGGTCGCCACCGTCTTCTCGGGGTCGCTGAGGATCGGGTAATCCAGGTCGAGCGACTCGGCGAACTTCCTGTTCAGCTCGGGCGTGTCGACGCTGGCGGTGAAATAAGCGACGTTCAGCTCCTTGAGCGCCTTGCTGTTGGCGCGGAACGACTTGCACTCCTTGGTGCAGCCGCCGGTGAACGCCTTGGGGAACCAGGCGATGACCACGCCCGACTTCCCCTTGAACTGCTCGAGCGTATAGGTCTTGCCGTCGGAACCCTGCATGCTGAACGCCGGGGCCTTGTCGCCGACCTTCAGCTCGGCCGCGGCGAAAGCCGCGCCGGCGACGAATGCCAGGCCGATGCCCAGGCCCATCGCGGTGGTGACGGCTCGCCTCGTGAATCGGATCATCGCTGTCTCCTCGGGGTAACGGCGCCTCGGGATGACGTCCCGGGGACTTCGCCGCCCCGGGATCCCACCCACGGAGCCTACCAGCCGCGTTGTGCCGACGCAACGAGCCGGATGCGTCGCGCGATTCTCGGCGTGACTTTCTTCCCAAAGCGCGCGCGATCGGATAGACTTTCACCGTTCAAAGGAGTGGACCCCGAACCGCCGAATCATCGTCTCCGTACGACAGCTATCACCGACGACTCCCGAGACTGCTCTCTTTCGATTATCACCGCGAGCAAGGTGACCGATGCGAATGCGCCTGCGCCGCCGTCTGCGGCCAGCCGTGGACAGGCTGGACGATCGTTGTCTACCCTCGGGCCTGACCCCGGCCGTGCTGGAGCACGCCTACGGGCTGGACTCGGTTTCGTTCAACACGCCCGGCGGCGCGGTGAAGGGGGACGGCACGGGCCAGACGATCGCGCTGATCGAGGCGTTCCACGACCCGACGCTGGCGTCCGACCTCCAGGTCTTCGACCAGACGTACAACCTGCCGGCGCCGCCGCTGGACGTCGTGAACCTGGGCGGGCAGCAGTCGAACCCGTCGTGGGGGGTCGAGGAGTCGCTGGACGTCGAATGGGCGCACGCGATCGCCCCGGGAGCGACGCTCGTGGTGGTGGAGGCCAACTCGCAGAGCCTCCAGAGCCTGCTGGCCGCGGTGAACGTCGCGCGGAACATCCCCGCGGTGGACGTGATCTCGATGAGCCTGGGCTTCCCCGAGGCCACCTATCATGCCTCGGCCGCGCTCACGACGCCGCCGGGGCACATCGGGATCACCTTTGTCGGGGCCAGCGGCGACAGCGGGATGGCCGCCGGGTCGGAATGGCCGGCGGTCTCGCCGGATGTCCTGGCGGTCGGCGGGACGTCGCTTTATGTGAATGGCGCCGGGGGTTATGTGTCCGAGGTCGCCTGGAGCGGCAGCGGCGGCGGCCAGAGCCACACGGTGGCCGAGCCCTCCTATCAGCGGACCTTCCAGTCGACCGGCCGGCGGGGCACGCCGGACGTCGCCTTTGACGGCGACCCGAATACGGGGGTCGAGGTCTATCAGACCTCGCCCTACACCGGGCTGGGCTCGTGGCAGATCGTCGGCGGGACCAGCCTGGGCACGCCGGCCTGGGCCGCCATCATCGCCATCGCCGACCAGGGCCGCGCCTTGCAGGGTAAGGGAAGTCTCAACGGGGCCACGCAGACCCTGCCGACTCTGTACGTCTTGCCACCCTCCGACTTCCACTCGGTGGCCACGAACCACCCCGGCCGCGCCGGCGCGACGGGCCTCGGCTCGCCCAACGGTGGCCCGCTGATCGCCGACCTGGTGGCCAGCAATATCAACGTCCCGCTGACGACCTCGAACGCCAGCCGGACGTCGGCGTCCGTCCTCCGCCGGGCCAGGAGTCGAAGGTTCGCCTTCCGGCATTCCGGGTTCGTCCGGCATTTCCGGGCTGCCGGACACCCGCCGCAGCCTTCGGGGCACGCCGCCTCGCTGCCGGCGGTCGACGCGCGCATCCTGGCCCACCCGACCGTCCTGATGGCCCTGAAGCGGCATCATTGAGGCCCGCCGCGGGCTCCGCCCTGCAACGGACAGGATCGGATCGCTCCGGCAGCCGGCGGTTCGGCTCGGCTCGGCTCGGCTCGGTTATTCGACCTCGATGACCGCACCGCTCTCGGACACCTCGACCTCGCGGATCTTGCCGCGGGCGTCCTTGCCGCGGATCTCGTAGGCGGCCTTGCCCTCGACCTCGATCTTGTAGGCCCGGTCGAACTTCAGGCCGGGGAGTTGCTTCCGGGCGACCTCCATCACCGCCGGCGGCACCTGATCGATCGGCACCGACTGGGTTTCCTCGGGCTCGTCGCTATCGCAGCCGGCGGCCGGAAGGAGCAGGAGCAGCGTCAGGGACAGGGTCACGGACATGCGGGACCTGGTCATCATCAGTAATCTCCGGACGACACCACCTCGCCCCCCGCGCGCGATGCGAGGGCGAGGTAGGTCTTGTAGTTCATGGTGGACTTCAGGAACGTCACGTGCCCGTCGGCGAAGAGGAAGTTCACCCCCCTGCCGAGGTGCAGGCTGTAGAACTGGTTCACATCCGAGCGCGGGTCGCCCGGCCCGTGCCCCTCGCCGGCGTGGCCGAGGGTCATCCCGGGGCTCGTCTCGGGGACGTAGCGGCCGATGTTGTCGCCGTCGGTGGGATACAGGATGGCGTTCGTCACCGCGCCGACCCAGGTCGCCTCGCCCAGGCGGTGGGACCGCTCGCCGGCCAGGATCGTCTGGCTCGTGCCGTCGGTGATGTCCCGCGGCGAGATCCGGCTGTCGCGGAAGAACACGCCCTCGCCGTCCGGACCGGGCTCGCCGAGGCCGTACATCCCCACGTAGTTCGACGACGCGACCTGGCAGATGGTCTGGAACGCGGCGCCGGTGGCCGTGTCTCGGTTGACCGCCGGCCACGACGGCTGCACTGTGTCCGACGGGCACAGGAAGGACGAGAGCAGCACCAGGCGGCCGGTGAGGTTGCTCGGATTCTCGATCGCCAGGCTGAAGTTGATCGAGTTGTAGGTGACCGAGTTATCGAAGCTCGGCAGCATCAGGGCCGACCAGCCCCAGCCCGGCCCGGTGTCGTTGCCCTGGGCGTCGAACAGCGAGATATACCCCGGCGGGAACGTCCGGATCGCCGTCTCGTAATTCATCAGCGCGAGGCCGATCTGCTTGAGGTTATTGACGCACTGCGCCCGCCTCGCGGCCTCGCGCGCGGCCTGGACGGCGGGGAGCAACAGCGCGATCAGGACGGCGATGATCGCGATCACCACCAGCAGCTCGATCAGGGTGAAACCGGCGCTGGGCCGGGGACTGCGGGGCGTTCGACCCATCGGGCAAACTCCTGGGACCGGCGATGCGCCACTCCTCCGATTGGATCCGTCGGGCATGTCGCGAACGTGGCCCGAACATGACAGAGGTGTAATCTTGGGACGGCGGCCCGGGGTCCATCGGTATGATGATGGGATGAGGCGGACGGTCGGTTCGGGCCGAGTCCGCCCGGGCGGCGTCGGGCGCGCGGGGGTCGGCGATGCGGGTGCTGGTGGTGGAGGACAACCCGGATCTGGGCCGTTCGCTCGAGCAGGGCCTGCGCGAGCAGGGGTTCGCCGTCGACCTGGTGAATGACGGCGTTCTGGGGCTGGAATACGCGATGACCGGCGTCTACGACGTCGTGATCCTCGACCGGATGCTGCCGGGCCGGGACGGGCTGGACCTGCTGAGAAAGCTGCGGGCCGGGGATGTCCGGACGCCGGCCATCTTCCTGACGGCCCGGGGCGCGGTGCACGACCGGGTCGAGGGGCTGGACGCGGGCGCCGACGACTACCTGGTCAAGCCGTTCTCCTTCGCCGAGCTGATGGCGAGGATCCGCGTGGTCCTCCGGCGCGGGCCCGAGGTGCAGCCGGCCGTGCTGCGCGTCGGCGACCTGGTGCTCGACCCGGCGGCGCGCAGCGTCGAGCGGGCCGGGCAGCGGATCGAGCTCTCCGCCAAGCAGTTCATGCTGCTCCACTACCTGATGCGCCAGGCCGGGCAGGTCGTCAGCCGCACGATGATCCAGGAGCACGTTTGGAACTACGACTTCGACGGCCTGACCAACGTGGTGGACGTGCACATCAACCGGCTGAGGAACAAGGTCGACCGGGGATTCGACCGGCCGCTGATCCACACACTACGTGGGGTGGGCTACGTCCTCCGCGAGGAGTGATCGGGCTGCGACGTCCGGCGGTCGCGTGGTCCGGGATCGAGGATCGATCCCCGGATGCGCGGCCTTGCCTCGGTCCACCCCGGCGCACAATCACCAATTCCGGTGGCGGCCGCTCCATCGTTCCCCACGAGATTATCCCCCGCGAAAATGGGCGTTTTTAGCATTTTTCAGTTCCAAAATAGCGAACACACGAAACAAAAAAAATTCATCAATGATCTTTTTCGGACCTCTTCTCTAGTGTATAAAACTTGTGTGACTCCTACGAGTTCGACCCGCCAGTCTGAGCCTCATCGATCTGCGACGGGTCGTGTGCCTTCGTGGTGGCACCGCATGAGACGAATCGGGTGACGAGGATGGCCCCCAGTGCGATGGACTGGCCCATGTCCCCGATGAAACCTTTCGGTCCACGATGCCTTTCGATCTGAAGCTCCTTTCCCCGGATCCAACGGACGGGACCTCGGCTGCTCGACACCAGGACGAAGTGAACGCCGGGGAAAAGAGATACTCATTGGCCCGCGCTCGTCGATGAGCGCGTCTTCCCGTGCACCGACACCGTGTGAACGGCTTCCAGGAGTAGCACCGATGTCCCGACGCCCGCGTCGCGTATGCGCACCGCGCGCCTCTCGCTGCCCCGATCGTGGCCGGAACGCGCGCGGCATGGCCGCCGAAGCACTGGAGCCGCGAATCCTGCTGAGCGACGGCCGGGATGTCCTCGGACGGCCGCCGAGCTTCCCGGATCGGCCCGGCTTGCACGACCTCGCGGTTGTCGTGCCGGCGATTTCGGTCCATCCCTTCGCCGTGGCAGGGGCCGCGGGACGCGGACCGACTGCGTCGCCGACGTGGCACTCCGGACCGGCGTCCCGTCGACTCCCGATCTTCAACGATCATCGTCGCCTGGCGGCCATGCCGCCCGCCGATCTCGCGCTCCAGGTCCCCGGATCGCCCGGGCAGGAGGTCCCGGTGACCTTCACGCTCACCGAGCGCCGTGCCCGCTATCGCAATGAAATCGGGCTGTTCCGCGTCGACGGACCGGACGGCCGCATCGGCAGCCTCATGCCGGGCGATCCGGGATACGCCGCGGCGGCCCTGGCCGACTCGCGGCGCGTCCTGCTCTTCGCCCGCACGGCGAAGCCGGGGAATTCGATCCGCCTCGTCCTGCCGGCCGGAGGTCTCTATGGCATGTATATGATCCAGAACGGCGCCACCAGGCAGTTCCTGGCGCAGGCCAGGGCCGGCGGTGTCACCGACGCCCCGCGGCTCCACGCGTTCTTCACCTTCCCGGGTGGGAACTTCGACCATCTGACCCACATGCGATGGGCCTCGGGGGACACCGTGGCCTTTGAGGATCAGTCGTACGGCGGCGACTTCGACTACAACGACGCCGTCGTTCGAATCCTCGTCACGCGCGCCGGCACGACGCCCACGCCCACCGGCGGCACGACCGCGACGCATCCGCCGGCTGGGAGCCCGACGGGCACGCCGACCCCTGCTCCGTCGCCGTCGCCGTCGCCGTCGCCGACCCCGACGCCGACCCCGACGCCCACTCCCCCGCCCACCGGCGGGGGAAGCTTCGCCCCCGGCCTCGCGGGCTGGACCGTGCATCAGGACGGCGGCACCCCCGCGGGCCAGGGGACGGCCACATTCCAGGCCGGCGACGCGATGATCCAGGCCGGCAACTCGTTCGACGTGACGCTCTCGCGGCCGGTCACGATCCCCGCGGGTGCGGCCAGCCTGAGCTTCAGCTTCGACACGCCCACCTTCGGCGCCTCGGCCGCCGGGGCGATGAACGACGCCTTCGAGGTGTCGTTGGTCGACGCCCAGGGCCAGTCGCTGGTCCCGACGACGGCCGACGGCCGCGATACCTTCTTCAACCAGACCGACGGCCAGCCGGTCGCGACCGGCGCGGGCACCTCGGTCGGCGGCGATACCGTGACGGTGGACCTCGCGGCGGTGCCCGCGGGTTCCGCTGGGACGCTGGTTTTCCGATTGTTGCACAACGACGGCGCGGCGGGGACTTCGGTGGCGATCACCGGTGTGTCGGCGCCATTTGCGGCGACGACGGCCCCGGCCGCCTCGCTGGGCGGCGGCTCTCCCGCGTCCGCATCGGCCCTCGTCGTCCCGGCGACGACCCCGGCCCTGGCGGGCCTCGACGCGTCCGCCCTCGACGCCGCCGCCGCCCCGGCCGGCCCGGTGACGTCGCCGCCGCAGTCCTCGGGGCTATCCGTCTCGGTGGCGTCACCCGCCGATGGGTCGGCGATCGCGCCGGGGCAGACCATCCTGGTGAGCGGCCGGGCCTCCGCGGGAGGAACCGGACGGGTCGTCTCGGTCACCGTGGCCGGCACCCAGGCCGAGGCGCTCGATGCCGCCGGAGACTTCTTCACCCGGCTGACGGTCGAACCGGGACGGGACGCGATCGCGGTCACGGCCGTCGACGACCAGGGCCACTCCGCGACGGCCACGCTCACGATCAACGGCGTCGCGCCGCCGGCCGGCGGGGTGGACGTGTCGTCGCTGGCCGACGTCTCGGGCAGCTTCGTGGCGAGCTACGGGCGGACGTCGCTCGATTACGGGACGGGGATCGTCTACGCCGACGCATCGGTCCGAAACATCGGCGCGTATCCGGCGGGCTCGCCCCTGTACGTGGCGGTCGAGCACATCTCCGACCCATCGGTGCACGTCCGCGACGCCGCCGGGACCACCGCCGACGGCCTGCCCTACTTCGACTTCAGCGGACTGGTCGCGGGCGGGACCCTGGTGCCGGGCGCCTCGTCGGGGACGCTGAGCCTCGCCTTCTCCGACCCGAGCGGCACCCACTTCACCTATGATCTGATGTTTCTCGGCGCCGTGGATCATCCGCCGGCCTTCGCGAGCGTGCCGGTCGTCCAGGCCGTGGCCGGCAGCCCCTACGAGTACGACGCCTCGGCCGTCTCGCCGGGCGGGATGGCGTTGACGTACTCGCTGGTCTCGGGGCCGTCCGGGATGTTGGTCGACCCGGCGACGGGCAAGGTGGCGTGGTCCCCCGCCACCCCAGACATCGGCACTCAGGAGATCGTCGTCCGCGCAGCCGATTCACAGGGCGAATCGGCCGAGCAGCGGTTTACTCTCACGACGATCGCCTCCCCGCCGAATCAACCGCCGACCTTCTCGTCGACGCCCGAGGTCTCCGGCAATGTCGACACCCCGTATTCCTACCGGGCCGTTGCGACGGACCCCGACGGCGATCCACTGACATATGCGATCCAAACGGGGCCGGCCACCATGACCATTGACCCGGCCACCGGCCAGGTCACCTGGACGCCGGCCGCCTCGCAACTCGGCGATCAGCCCATCTCGCTGACCGTGTCCGATGGCCACGGCGGGACCGCGACCCAGTCCTTCGCCGTACAGGTCGGATCGGCTCTCGGGGACCAACCGCCCGTGATCACCAACCAATCCCCGACCCAGGTTCTCTTGCCAACCGATCTCGTCTCCCGCACCCTGATTCCTTACCTCGGTCAGGGATACCGATACAAGGTCGTACCGACTGGCCAGGGCGCGGGTTTCGAGCAGCCGGGGTTCGACGACTCGGGATTCCAGACCGGCAACGCTGCCTTCGGCAACGGGTACTCGGGCACGGCGCCCGATGGCTCGGCCTACGATATTCAGACCCCTTGGCCCACCAGCACCGATCTGCTCCTGAGGCAATCCTTCCGGCTCTCGCCGTATGCGACCGATCTGACGGTCTCTGTCGAAATTGACAACGATATACAGGTCTTCCTGAACGGTCACGACATTTCGGGCGGGATGCAGGTCCACGACGGATATGCGAGCCGGAACAGCTTTGTCTTCACGGCGCCTGATTCGGACCTCGTGCCGGGGACGAATGTGCTCGCGATCCGCGCCCGGGACCGTGGGGGCGTCGATTATTTTGATTCCCAGGTCACCGTGAAGGATTCGACACTGGGCTCGGCCGTCGGGTACGAGCACCAGGTCACTGCGATCGATCCCGATGGCGACCCGCTCCATTTCCAGCTTTTGGAGTCGCCCCTGGGCATGGCGATCGATCCGACCTCCGGCCTCATCTCGTGGGCACCCGGGCAACAAGACATAGGAAGCCATCACGTCACCGTCGAGGTCGACGATGGTCGTGGCGGAATCGCCACTCAGGTTTTCGATCTGAATGTCTCGGCAAGCCCACCGGGATCCATCAGCGGAGTCGTGTTCGACGATACCAATCAGGATGGAGTCCAGCAGGCGACCGAGGCGGGACTTCAGGGGTGGACCGTATTCCTCGACACGAACGCGGACGGGCAACTTGAGGCGGGTGAGTCCTTCACGACAACCGACAGTTCGGGTCATTACGTCTTCAACGATCTCGCCCCGGGCACGTATCAGGTCACTCTCGTTCCCCCGCTCGGATGGATCAGAACGGCTCCGACCAATGGCACTGACGACGTGACGATCACGGGGAGCGAGACCGAAACCGGGATCGACTTTGGTTCGGTGCGCAATCCGAACCAGACGGTGTATCCCCCGCATTTCGAGAGCCAGCCACCGACGACGGAAGGGCTGGGTGGGCAGTATGTCTACGATGCCCGGGCTTCCGATCTCCAGGGAGATCCTCTGACATATGATCTGGTCGTCAAGCCGGATGGGATGGCCGTCGACCCCTCGACCGGCATCGTCGTCTGGACGCCGACGGCCGCTCAGCTCGGCAGCCAGAATGTCATCCTGCGGGTCACGGATAGCCAGGGCGGGGTCGACCTCCAGTCATTCCAGGTCCTGGTGTTCGGATCGGACGTTCCGCCAACGATCACCTCAACGCCCCTCGGGCCGGCCGTGGCGGGCTCGGCCTACGAATACGACGTGATCGCCCAGTCTGCCAGCAGCGAGGCACTCACCTATGCGCTCAACAACCCGCCGATGGGGATGGCGATCGACCCGAAGACGGGCGTGCTGACGTGGACCCCGGATGCCTCGCAGGTCGGCACGGCGGCGGTCGACGTGGTGGTGACCGACAGCGGCGGCGGCAGCGCCGACCAGTCGTTCCAGCTCCAGGTGGTGGCCAGCGCGCCCGATGTACCCCCGGTGATCGGCTCGACGCCTCGCGACGCGATCGGGGTGGGCCGGACCTACCTCTATGCGATCCAGGCGAGCTCGCCGATCGGCAGCCCGCTCACCTACAAGCTCGACCAGGCTCCCGCCGGCATGACCGTCGACGCCACCGGCCTGGTGACCTGGGTCCCGACCCAGGCCCAGCTCGGGTCCAACCCGGTGACGATCGAGGTCGACGACGCCCGGGGCGGCTCGGCCACGCAGAAGGTCACGATCGTGGTATCGGCGTCGACGGCCATCCAGCCACCCACGATCATCTCGACGCCCCCGCTGGGCGACGTCCTCGGCCAACCCTATGCCTACAACGCGGCGGCCGACGACCCGCAGGGCGACCCGCTCGTCTGGCTCCTGAAGTCGGCACCCGCGGGCATGTCGATCGACGCCACCCGGGGGACGATCCGATGGACCCCGACGGCCAGCCAGCTCGGGTCGAACGCCGTCGTGGTCGAGGTCGTCGACGCGCAGGGCGGGACCGACACCCAGAGCTTCTCGATCAACGTGGTCGCCGCCGACATCCCGCCCCGGATCACCTCGACGCCGCCGACATCCGCCTCGGTCGGATCGGCCTACGCCTACCCCGTGCGCGCCGTGGACGATCTCGGGCTGCCGCTGACCTATTCGCTGGCTGCTGCCCCGGTCGGGATGACCATCGATCCCGGGAGCGGCCTGATCCTCTGGACGCCGACGGCCGGCGAGGTCGGCCCGCAGTCCGTGACAGTCGCGGTCGCCGACCCCCTGGGCGGCGGTGTTTCCCAGGGCTTCTCGGTGCTCGTCGCGGCAACCGGCGGAGGCCAGCCCCCGGCGATCACGTCGACCCCGTCGTTCGACGCGATCGTCGGCAATGCCTATGCCTACGACATCACGACGAACGAGCCCGCGGGCGTCGCCCTGACCTACGCGCTGTTGACCGCCCCGGCCGGCATGACGATCGATGCCACGACCGGCGCGGTGAGCTGGACGCCGACGGCCGCGGAGGTCGGCGTGCAGACCGTGGCGGTGACCGCGACCGATCCCACGGGCGGCGTCGCCTCGCAGCAGTTCGGCGTGGGCGTTCATAACGCCCCGAAGCCGCCCTCGATCACGTCGAGCCCGGTGACAATGGCGGCCGCGGGCGCGGCCTATCGCTACGACGTCCACGCGACCGACCCCAACGGTTCGCCGCTGAGCTACAGCCTCTCCGCGGCGCCCAAGGGGATGACGATCGACGGCAACGGGCGGATCGTGTGGACCACCGCCCCGGGCGATGCGGGCACGTCGCACGTTGACGTGGTGGTCGCCGACGGGCTCGGCCTCTCGGTCGACCAGGCGTTCGACGTCACGGTTGCGCCCGACACCCAGGCGCCGACGGTCCAGATCAACATCGGCCAGAATCCCGCGAACATCGGCGACACGGTCACCTTCCAGGTGCTGGCGACCGACAACGTCGGCGTCGCGTCCGAGGTTTTGACTGTTGGCGGCACGATCGTCCCGCTCGACTCGCGGGGCACGGGGACGTACAAGGTGTCGCAGGCCGGCGATCTCGCCATCGTGGCGACGGCCAATGACGCGGCCGGCAACGTCGGCAAGGCCACGGCGACGCTGACGGCCATCGACCCGACCGTCACCGGCTCGCCGACCGTCGACATCAGCTCGCCCGCCGACGGCACGACCGTCACGGCGCCGACCGAGATCGACGGCACCGTGGCCGACGCCCACCTCGCCTCGTGGTCGCTGGACCTCTACACCGTCGACGGCGCCCTGGTGTCGCATATCGCCGGCGGGACCCAGCCCGTGAGCGCCGGCAAGCTCGGCGTGCTCGACCCGACACTGCTCCAGAGCGACGCGTACGACCTCCGGCTGACCGCCACGAACACGGGCAACAACAGCAGCACGGCCGACCTGTCGATCAGCGTCGCGGGCAAGCTGAAGCTGGGGAATTTCACGCTCTCGTTCACCGACCTGGCCGTGCCGGTCTCCGGCATCCCGATCACCGTGTCGCGGACCTATGATACCTTGACGTCCGGCACCAGCCAGGACTTCGGCTACGGCTGGAGCCTGGAGGTCGGCGACACCAACCTCCGGACGAGCGTCCCCACGACCGGCATGGAGGGAGATGGTATCTACAACCCCTTCCGAGACGGGACCCGGGTCTACATCACGCTGCCCGGGGGCCAGCGAGAAGGGTTCACGTTCTCGCCCCACCGGGCGCCAGGGCTGGCCGGGAGCTTCGTCGGGATCAGCGAGCCGGCCTTCACGTCCGACCCCGGCGTGACAGACACGCTCAGCGTCACCCCCTTCGAGCTTCGCCAGAACTCGGACGGCAGCTATTCGGACTACGGCGGCGACCTCCCGTACAACCCCGCCGACCCCTCCTTCAGCTCGGTCTACACGCTCACGACCAGGAACGGGATCGTCTACACGATCGACCCCCAGACCGGCAAGCTGGATTCGGTCGCCGACGGCAACGGCAATGCGCTGACCTTCAGCGACGCTGGGATCTTCAGCAAGTCGGGCCAGAAGGTGACGTTCCAGCGCGACCCGCAGGGCCGGATCACCGCCGCGGTCGACCCGTCGGGCAACGCGATCCATTACGCATACGACGCCGCCGGCGACCTGGTCTCGGTGACCGACCGCAGCGGGAACACGACGACCTTCGACTACCGGACTGACTTCCCACACTACCTGCAAGACGTCAACGACCCGCTCGGCCGGACCGGCGCCCGGAGCAACTACGACGCCTCAGGGCGACTGACCCAGGTCACCGACGCCTCGGGACATACCGTGAATCTCGGGTACACCCCGGGCAGCGATGTGGAGACCACCACCGACCCGCTCGGCAACCAGACGATCATGCAGTACGACGCCCAGGGGAACGTGGTGGCCGAGGTTGACCCGCTCGGTGGGATTACCAAGAAAACGTACGATTCGAACAACAACCTGCTCTCCGTGACCGATCCGCTGGGCAACACGACGACGTACACGTACGACGCCAGGAGCGATCTGCTCACGACGGCGGACCCTCTCGGCCGCGTCACGAGATACACCTACGACTCCACCGGCCATCTGCTCACGACGACGGACCCGCTCGGGCACACCACGGCCGTCACCACGGACGCGAAGGGGAACGTGCTGACGGTAACCGACCCCACCGGCGTGGTCGTCGAGACCAATACCTACGACGCGGCCGGAAACCTGACCGCAACCACCGACGCCCTGGGCCGCACGACGACCTACGTTGTCAACGGCAGCGGCCTGGCGACCACGATCACGACGGCAAACGGCCATTCGATGAATTACACGTATGACACGAATGGCAATCAGACCGGACAGTCGACGACCCGGACCGACGCCAGCGGGGCCACGGTGCCGGTGACGCTCGGGACCGACACCGCCGCTAATGGCCAGCTCCTCTCCGTCACCGACCCGAACGGCAATACGAACTCGTACACATACGACGCCGCCGGGGAGACGACCAGCGTCGTCGACCGCCTGGGGAACAAGACCACGTACGCCTACGACGCGTCCGGGAATCGGATCAAGACCACCTACGCCGACGGCACCTCCACGTCGTCGGTCTACGACGCGGCCAACAACCTCGTCAGCCAGACCGACCGCCAGGGCCGGACGACCCGCTTCGAGTTCGACGCCCTGAATCGCCTCGTGAAGACGGATTACCCCGACGGCTCGTCCGTAAGCCAGCAGTACGACGCCGCCGGCCGGGTTGTGGCCACCACCGACGGCGACGGGCACACGACGAAGATGGTTTACGACGCCGCCGGCGAGCTCATTCAGGAGATCGACCCGGCCGGGGGAGTGACGTCGTACACCTACGACGCAGCCGGACACAAGACCTCGGCGACCGACCCGCTCGGGAATACGACGAAGTATGTCTACGACAGCAATGGCCAACTGGTCGAGACCATCGCACCCGACGGCTCGACGCAGACGACGACCTACGACCTCGACGGCGAGCCGATCGCCGTCACCGATCAGAATGGAAACACGACGCACTACCAGTACGACAAGCTCGGCCGGCTGACGCAGGTGACGAACGCGCTCGGCGGCGTCACCACCTACGCCTACGACGAGATGGGCAACGCCGTCTCCCAGACCAACCCGCTCGGCCAGACGATCCAGCAGGCCTTCGACTCCGAGCAGCACTCGGTGGGCGTCACGCTGCCGCTCGGGCAGGCCGACAGCGTCACCTACAACGCGGTCGGCGACCCGCTCACGACCACCGATTTCAACGGCCAGACGACCAGGTATACTTACGACTCCAACCAGCGACTCGTCCGCGAGGTCTTCGCCGACGGCAGCGAGATCGACTTCACCTACACCGCGGCCGGTCAACGGGCGACCGCCACGGACGCCCGGGGCGTGACGACCTATTCGTATGATGCCCGCGACCGACTCATCAAGGTCGTCCAGCCGGACGGCACAGCGGTCTCCTACACTTACGACGCCGCCGGGAACCGCACATCCGTCACGACGCCCGCGGGCACCACGAGCTACACCTACGACGCATTGAACCGCATCGCCACCGTGACCGACCCCTCGGGCGGACTCACCACCTACAGCTACGACGCCGACTCCAACCTGGTCCAGGCCGTGTACCCCGACGGCTCCGTCGAGACGAGGACCTACGACACCCTCAACCGATTGCTCACCCTGGTCACGGTCGACGTCCACGGCACGACCATCCAGAGCGAGAAATACACCTATGACCCCGCCGGCAATCGCATCGAGGTGGACGAACTGGGGGGTCGGGTCGTTCGCTACACCTACGACGCCCTCAACCGCCTCACCGAGGAGAAGATCACGGACCCGAGCGCGGGGAACCGCGTGATCGACTACTCCTACGACGCCGCGGGCAATCGCCTGACGATGAGCGACTCCGTGGCGGGGGCGGCGACCTACACCTATGACTCGAACGGCAGGCTCATCAACGAGACGACCGGAGGCAAGGTCACGACGTTCACCTACGACGCCGACGGCCACATGCTCTCGCAGAACACCGACGCCGTCGACCAGGTCCTCTACCATTGGGACGCCGAGGGCCACCTCTCGGAGGTCGATGCGATCACGCCCTCGGGGACGACGAAGATCATCTATGCGTACGATGCCGACGGGAACCGCGTCGACACCACCGTCAACGGGGTCGAGACCCGATCGCTGGTGGACATCGCGCCGAGCGTGCCCCAGGTCCTCGAGCAATACCGGCCCGATGGCACGGTGGTGACGTCGTACGTCTACGGGAACGCACCGATCTCGCAACAGTCCGGTGGGACCACCAGCATCTACCACGCCGACGGGATCGGGAGCGTTCGGCTTCTCACCTCCGCGTCCGGCGCCGTCACCGACACCTTCACGTACGACGCGTTCGGAGTGCTGCTCGCCCGTACCGGGACCACGGTCAGCGGCCACATGTTCGCCGGCGAATCCTTCGACACGGCGACCGGCCTGCTCGACCTCCGGGCCCGTGCCTACGATCCGGCCCTCGGTCAGTTCCTCAGCATGGATCCCGCCCCCGCGGGGCATGCCGATCCCTTCGGCCCCAACCGCTACGCTTATGCCCACGACAATCCGGTCGACCGGATCGACCCGAGCGGTCGACAGGACCTCGCGCAAGTCGGCTCCTATCTGGCGATCGCCGGCATCCTAGCCGAGATTACTGCGTATGACTTACTCACCCTTGGAGTGCCGTACTTTATCGGCCCTCAGGGGCTCAACCAAATAAGAAGACTCGAAGCGCCCGATGCAGGGCTGGTCGGGATCTCGGTCAGCGTCTCCCCGAGCGCGCTCATCTACAAGGTCCCGGGCGACGCCGCGGATCCCCTGGCCGCCGAGGCGGCCATCGCCCTGGCCCTCGTCAGCGGAGCCGGCGGCTTCGATGTCCTCGTTCTTCCCAGGTGGAAGGAGTGGTATTACTCCTATTATGGCTTGAGCTTTGGATTCGACACCGCCGGCTCCCAACTCTCCTCCGGTGGACGACCATGGGGCTCGTTTCAGGTCTACGCGGGCCTGGTCTGGAACGTGAAGAAGACGGATGATTACGAGGGGCCGTTCTGGGCGACATCCGGAGGAAAAGGGCGGTGGGGTGGTGCCGTTCCGCGCGGGGCGACCGTATTCACCACCCCTGCGCGCGGGGCGTCCTTTGGCATCAGCTTCCCACTTGCCCAGGGAGACACCCCGGGCGAAGCCTCGAGCGCCCTGAGCCTGACCGCGTCGTGCACCACGTACCAGTACCTCGGCGAAAGCAACCTGATTGTCGGAGCGGAAAACGCCATCTCCCTCTCCGTGTCCGGCGTCGAGAGCTACGCGCAGGAATTGGTGCGGGAGTTCCTCGTTTCCGCCCACGCGCCTCCTATGATGATCCCGTGATCTGTGAATATTGATCGGATGTTGATTTTCTTCTTTGGAGAAGCGCCGGCGTCGCGTGTGCACCAACCAACTCCAGGATCAGTACCCTTCCGGCGGCACGACCTCGCCGCCGGCGCGGGTGGCGAGGGCCCCGTACGTCTTCGCGTTCATGGTCGACTTGAGGAACGCGACATGCCCGTCGCCGAAGACGAAATGAACGCCGTTCCCCGAATGGAGGCTGGAGAACTCATTCACGTCCGATTGAGGATCGCCGGGCGCATGCCCGTCGCCAGCGTGGCCCAGCACCATCCCCGGGCTCGTCGCGCGAGCGTATCGGGTGATGTTGCCCCCGTCGGAGGAATCCAGGAAGGCGTTCGTCACCGATCCGACCCACGTCGCGCCCGCCAGACCGTGGGCCCGTTCGCCGACGAAGATGGTCTGTTCCAGGCCGTCGGTGATCTCGCGGCGGGTGATGTGGCTGTCGCGAAAGTACACACCTTCGCCGTCCGGCCCGGGTTCGCCGAGGCCGTACATGGCGATGTAGTTCGATGACGCCACCTCGCAGATGGTCTGCACCCCCGCGCCAGAGGACGAGTCCCGGCGGACCGCCGGCCAGGTCATTCGGACTGTGTCGGACGGGCACTGGAACCAGGTGTACGGCGTGAGGCGGCAGGTGAGATTGCTCGGGCTCTCGATCGCCAGGCCGAAGTTGATCGAGTTGTAGGTTGGCATGGTCTCGAAATACGGCAGCATCAGCGCCGACCAGCCCCAACCGGGGCCGGCGTCATTGCCCTGAGCGTCGATCGACGAACAATAGCCGGATGCAAATGACTCATTCGCCGACTCGTAGTTCAGCAGGGCCAGGCCGATCTGCTTGAGGCTGTTGACGCAGTACGCCCGCCGGGCCGCCTCGCGCGCCGACTGAACGGCGGCGAGGACCAGCGACATCAGGACAACCAGGACGCCGATGACGACCATCAGCTCGATCAGGGAGAAACCGGCCGCGCTTCGGCGGCGACGCGTGAAATGGTCCATCGGGCAGACTCCCCTGACCTGCGGCGCACCCAGGGCCCGATCATGCCAGTCCCTCATCACGCGGGCCTGCCTCGCAGACGTCTGGACCGTCGCGCCCGGGTTCACGTCGGACATCTGTCGTATTATACGGCGTCGTCCGAGATTGGCCATCCGGAGGCGTTTCGAATCGGCCCGAGCCGGCGGCTTTGCGACGCGAGGGAATATCGATTTCGCGTCGCGCCCGCGATGGGCGGAGAGAAGGTGCCTGCTCGATCGCAGAAACCAGACGAATGTCCCGAGAGCTCGGATCGGTCCCGATCGTGCGGGAGTCTCAGGGCTGCTCGGCCGCGGCCCGCTTGCCGCCCTTGCGCTCTTCCCTGAAGATCGGGTCGTCCTTCTCCTGGTCCTCGTCGTAGTCGCGATAGAGGGGCAGGTAGCGGTAGTAGACCTCGAGCGTGAGGATCGACAGCGACGTGGTGAACATCCGGCCGCCGGGCTTGCCCCAGGCGTCGGCGACGGGCGTGTACGGGTCCCAGCTCCCGTTGGCGCAGGTGCCGTCCTTGCACTGGAGGTCGATCAGGCCCTCGCGGACCTTGAGGTTCCACTTCTCCCAGTCCTTGTTCTTCATGTTGTGCAGGAGCTGGGTGGCGTAGTACCAGTAGTAGATGTTCCGATCTTCGCGGGTCTCGAGATCCTGGGCGATCTGCGAGGCGCCCTTGACCAGCGGGGGATAGTTCCGCTCCCAGCCCAGGATCTGGCGCCCGACCAGGGCCTCGGCCGTCATGACGGGCGACGCACCGCCCCGGCCGGGCTGGTACGAGTAGGTGGTTCGCGCCCGATCGACGGCCGCCTGGTCGAGGTAGCGTGAGCACAACTTGAGGGCGTTCTTGGGGACCGTGATCCCCGAGCCGTGGGCGCTGCGGAGGGCGAAGATCTGCCAGCCGAAGACCGATGTATCGCCGGGCGAGCCGGGCGAGTAGCGCCAGCCGCCGCCCGCCCGGTCCTGCGCGTCGAGGATGAACTTGATGGCGCGCTGCGACGGCCGCTTGAGCCGCGGGTCCTGCGAAAGGCCGTAGGCCTCGCACAGCGCCATGCTGGCGATGCCGTGCGAGTACATCCAGGCCATGCCGGGCGGCCCGATGAAGAGATTGCCGTCGTCCTGCTGGTGGTCGACCAGCCAGGCGATCCCCCGGCGGACGGCGTCCTGGTGCCGGCTCTTGACGGTGTGGATATACCCGGCGCCCAGGAGCGGCAGCAGGGCCAGCCCGGTGGCGGCCGTGTCCGACTCCATCGCCCCGCTGTGCGGGCAGGGCACGCCCTGGCACTGCTCGTGGTAATTGAGGCTCCACGAGCCGTCGGGCCGCTGGTGGCGGACGATCCAGTCGAGCCCGTCCTCGACGGATTTCTCCGAGCGTGCCGTGCCCCCCTCGCGGCGGACGAGCTTGGCCCGCGTCATCCCCTGGCGACCCGAGAACGGCGCCGACACCCGCGTGCCCAGCTCGGGGAACTTCATCGCAAGCATCGTGGCATTCTTGACGTCCGTGAGCGGCGTCGGCGAGGCGAAACTGGGGGTGAACTGCTCGAGCGAGCGCATCTCGGGCTGACCCGCGAGCTTCAAGAGCGGGTCGGGGTCGATCCCGATCGAGGGGGGATCCGGCGTCTTCTCGTCCGTGAACGGGTCGCCCGCCTGCCTGGCGTCGACCAGCGACTCGACCTCGCCGAGCTGGGTGTCGATCAACTCGCCGCTGATGATCTTCTCCGGCATGCCCGCGCCGCGCGACCAGTGGAGGATCACCGCGAGGATCACGAGTAGCAGCAGATGGAGCAGCACGCTCAGGCCCCAGGACGGGACCGAGCGGAGAGTTTCGGGATCGATTTCGCCCCGCCCCAGCCGCTCCCAGCGGCTCTGGATGGCCTGCCTCAACGACCGGACCGGCTGGACCTTGGCCATCGGCATACTCGCCCGTGAGAGGGGGGGACTGGACGTGGCGACGTCTCGACGAACAAACTCATTATAGGCAAGCGGATCGGCGAGCCGCCAGCGCGCGCCATGTAGGGTCCGGCGAATTCCGCGGATCGGCGGATCGAGATCGAGTCTCGCCGGCGCGGGGATTGCAGACCCCCGCCGGGTCAGGTGATGAGCGCGCGTAGGCAAGGCCGGCCGAGGGGTTGGCACGGGGCGGCTTTCATCTCAACCTTTGGGCATTCGCGATGGACGGAAAGGTCCCGACGGCAGTGTCGTTGGCTCTGTGCTTCGGGGCGATCGCGTGGCAGGCGGAGGGCCAGACGGCCCCGCGGCAGGCCGTCGAGAAGCGAGCGGCCGCGGATGCCTCTCCCAATGCCCGGCCACGCTCCGCCGTGATGTTCGGCTTCGGCGGCCGGGTGGGGCCGAAGGACGAGGGGTACGTTCCCGGCTTCGAGTCGTACCGGCTGCGCTTCGGGCCCGGCGACTGGGCCGGCACGCGCATCATCATCACGAGCGCCTGGGGTGCCCGCCATCCGGACACCGACCTCTGGAACTGGCCGGACGGGCGAAACGTCCGGGCTACCGACGCCCTGCGGGACGGCGAGGGCCACTATTTCATCTACTCGCTCGCGACCGCCGGGGCCGATGCGAAGGCGGACGCCGACAACTGGGTCGTCGCCTGCTTCCACTACACCCTGCGCGACGGGCGGCGCGGCGTCGGTGGAGCCATCATCCCCCTTGGGGGGAAATCGAACGTCGCCCAGGACACCGTCGCGGCGCTCGGGTGCGCCGGCCGGCTCGGGCCGGACGACGAGGGATACCTGCCCGATTTCGACTCGTACCGGCTCCGCTTCGGGCCCGGCAACTGGGCGGGGACGAAGATCGACGTCGACATGACCTGGGGCGAGGGAAATGAGGGCAAGGACCACTGGGGCTGGAAGGACAGGGCCGAGACCCGGGTCTCCGAGGTCCGCCGCGACGCCCAGGGCTATTACTTCATCCATTCGCTGGCGAAGGCCGGCCATTCCCGGTGGGTGACTTCCCTCTTCCGGTTCACGAGGAAGGACGGACGGCACGGCGTCGCGCAGTCGCTCCACTCCTACTCGGGAGCCCTTGCGGCACCCAGGCCCGCGGGCCAGGCGTCCGTCCACCCGACCGCCCCGCTCGCGTCGGCCGCGCGGGCGGCCAGGCCCGCCGGGCGTACTCGCCCCGCGGCCGGGCCGACCGAGGCCGACCTGGAGTACCTCGGGCGCCTCAGCCCCAGGGTCCGGGAGATGGACCTGGAGCAACTCGCCAGGATCACCGACCTGTACCTGGCCGACACGCCGATCGACGACGCGGGCATGGTGCACCTGCGCGGCCTGAAGCGGCTCCAGACGCTCTCGCTCCAGAGGACGAGGGTCGGCGACGCCGGCCTCGAGCACCTCGCGGGCCTCAAGGAACTACGGAAACTGAACGTCATCAGCACGCTCACCACCGATGCGGGCCTCCGAATCCTCGGCCGGATGACCGGCCTCACCGAGCTCCAAATCGACGAGACGCTCGTGACCGACGCGGGAATGCCCCACCTGCTGGGGCTCTCGAACCTGGAGGGGCTGACCCTCATGACGGACGACGTCGGCGACGCCGGGATCGCCACCCTGAAGGCGCTGCCACGGCTGCAACGCCTGGACCTGGGGAAGGATCCCCGGTTCGAGAGCGAGCGGATCACCCGGGCCGGCCTGGCGACCGTGAGGAGCTTCCCGCACCTTCGGTCCCTGAACCTGTCGCATCTCCCGATCGGCGACGACGATCTTGCGACGCTTCGAGGTTGGACCGGGCTGGTCAAGCTCGACCTGACCTCGACCCGGATCACCGACGCGGGGATGGATGTGGTGGGCTCGCTGACGGGCCTGGAGGAGCTGCACCTTCCCTCGGCACCCATCACCGCCGCGGGCCTGGCCGCGCTGAAGCGCCTTCCCAGGCTCAATTATCTCGACCTGGGCTACATGGACCACGGCGACGCCGCCCTGGCCCAGATCGCACCGCTCACGAACCTGGAATTCCTCACGGTCGTCAGGTCGAACGTCACGGACGCGGGCCTCGTCCACGTGCGAGGGCTGACGAAGCTCCGGCAGCTCGATCTCCCGGACAACAAGATCAGGGGGCCCGGCCTGGCGAACCTCCGGGGCCTGGGCCGCCTCGAAATGCTCAACTTCTATTACAACCAGCTCGACGACGCCTCGCTCGCCGCGTTCGCATCCCTGCCGGTGCTCCGACAACTCTACATCTCGGGCGAGCGGATCACGGACGCGGGCATCGTGCACCTCAAGGGCCTGAAGAAGATCGAATATCTCAACATCTCCTGGACCAAGGTGACCGAGGCCGGCCTCGATGGTCTCAAGATGAGCCTGCCGAACGCTCGCATCGATCACGGCGATTATTGACCTGCCGCGGGGTCGTCCGCGGTTTCTGGACACCGAGGTGATCCAGCCCCGAGCTGGTCTTCCGGCGTTCGTCCGGCCGACCCGGCTTCAGGGTGTGCTGGCGATCGTCCGGACGGTGCCGGTGTCGGCGCAGAGATCGCCCAGCTCCCACGCCAGGATGCCGCCGTCGGCGTGCAGGGCCACCAGGCTCCGGCCGCCATGCGAGATCGCCAGGCCGCGGAGCTGGGCGCACTGGCCGTCGAGCCGGCCGAGCTCGCGGCCGGTGTCGAGCGACCAGATCCGGACAACGCCCCGATCGTCGGCGACGGCAACCATCCGGCGGTTGAGGCCGAAGGCGACGAGGTCGGGCCAGGGCGACTGGCCCGCGAGGCTCCGGACCTGGGCGCCGGTCGTGACGTCCCGGACGCGGACCCGGCACTCGTTGGGATTCGACGAGACGAGCAGTCGGCCGTCGGAGGTGGCCGCGAGCGAGACGATCGGGCCCTCCGAGCCCCGGAAAGTTCGCGTGGGTCGGCCCGATTCGAGGTCCCACAGGAGGATCGTTCGGTCGGCCCTTCCGCCGGTGGCCAGGCTTCGGCCGTCGGGGAAGAACGCCAGACTCGAGACGGGGGACGCGTGTCCCCGTAGCGTCTTCCGCTCGCGCCCGGCCTCGATGTCCCACAGGATGACGTCGTTCGACCGGGCGAGCGCGGCAGCCAGGAGCCGGCCGTCGGGCGAGTACCGCAGCTCGGTCGTGTCGCGGAGGGGGATCACCCGGCGAAAATGGGCCTCGCCCCGGCCCAGGTCGTAGAGCTCGACCTCGGCGTGATCTCCGCCGATCGCAAGCGAGCGCCCGTCGACCGACAGCGCGATCGCCGGCGTGTGCCGGCGGTCGTCGACCAGGAGCTGGACACTTCCATCGGTCGCGTCACAGACCCGGACGCTCCCATCGATGTGGGACGAGGCGATCCGACTCGCCCCGCCGGCCACCGCGAGCCTCCAGCCCTGGGAACCGGTCGAGCTCCAGGCCATCTGCCGCGGGGCGCGGCCATCGGTCGGCCCCCCGACGGGGATCCAGGGCAGGGCGACGAGGATCGCCAGGAGCCAGGCGAGCCGCCTGCGGTCGAATCCCGCGAACCGGGCCCGGCCCGCCAGCGCCCGGTGCGTGCGCGGCCCGGGATACTCGGGGTTCGGAGCTTCGTCGGTCTCGTCCCATTCCATGTTCCGTGTCCTCTCAGGGCCTCGTCTCTCTACTGACAATCCGGGGATCACGTGGCGGGCCGCTCGGCTCTCGCCGGCGGCAGAAGGCCCTGAGTGGGTATTAAGTAAAAGACGCCCGGAAGTTACAGGGGAGTCCGAATTTTTTCGGAGACGCAGTCCGGCGCGCACGACGAGCCCGCCGGCTGGCCGATGGGGAGATCTCGCCCATCGCTGTCATGGCCGGTCGTCTGTCGATTTCACGGGGACATTCGGTCCCCTGAGACCTCGTGTCCCGCCGGCGCGCCGATGGAGTTTCCTTCGGCGGAAGGAGGGAGCGACGAGACGCTACTTATAGGGAACGCACGGTCCCGGCCGAGGAGACATCGGCGTCGCGGACCTGGACGGATGGGGGGTACTGGCCTCGTCCGATGGGCCCACTCGGCCGGCTGGTTCCGATCGACGGGCCGACGCGTGCAGCGAGTCGCTCGATACCTGTCCGGCCGCCTGTTCACCGCGTCGGCGCAGGCGCCAGAGCGGGTCGGGGCGTGGCATCGCCGGGGACGAGGCCCATGCACCAACGGACCTGGTCGAGCCACATCGTCCGCAGCTCGGGCCGCTCCCAGGCGTCGGGCGAGTGGCCCAGGCCGTTGTAGACCACGCGTCCCTTGCCGTACGCGCGGGCCCAGGCGACGGCGAAGTCGCGATCCCGGCGATGGATGCCCCTGCTCGCCAGGTCGAGCCGGCCCGCGTCGAGGCGGAGCAGCACGCGCACGCGGTCTCGAGAAAAATCCTTGACCTGGTAGATCTCGTCCCGCAGGGTGAATGCGCGCGGCAAATGGCGTAGGCCGGGGAACTCGGGGGCCTCGACGATCAGAGGCGCCTCGAAGACACCCCAGGGGTGGCCGTCGTAGGAGCCGCCGAGCATCTCGCCGTACTCGCGCCACCTTGTCAACGTGATGGCGGCGCTGTGAATCCCCAGGAAGCCCTTGCCGTCGTCGCGGACGAACGCCAGCAGGTCGGCCTTCTGGGAGGCGTCGATGTCGAGGTCGCCATCGGTGAAGAAGGCGACCGCGTCGAAGTCATCCAGGTTCTTCGCGCCGTACTTGAGCGGCTTCTTCGTGATGGCGGCGCAGTCGGTGCGGAAATACGTGTCCCAGCCGCCGCGGTCGCGGCCGAGATTGTACAGCGTGACCATCGCGGTCGAGATGGTCTCGTGCTGATAACCCTTCGCCTGGCCGACGACCAGCAGCCGTCGCGGCCTGGCGTTCTTGCCGTCCTTCTCCTGGCCGGCGGCCGTGCCGGCGATCGCCAGCACGAGCACCAGGACCAGGGTGCATTGTCGGGTCATCGCGCCTGCGCTCCTCCCGTCTCGCCGATCTCACCGCCGCACGGTCGCGCCGGCCTCCGCCGCGATGATCGCCCGCATGAACTCCGCGGCGAGGCGGGCCTGCTCGTCGGCGTACTCGATCCCGACCGTCTGGCCGTCCACTAAGGGGAGCTGATGACACAGCTCGTAGCCGATGTAACCGTCGTAGCCGATCTCGGTCATCGCGCGGGCGAAGTCGGCGTAGTACCGATTCGTGTTCTCGCCGACGACGCCGTCATTCCGCTCGAAGCCTCGAATCGAGCCGTCCGGCAGGCGCTCGAACTCGCCGCCGAAGTGGGTGAGCACCTGGAGCGGCCCGACGGCCTGCGCGCCCTCGCGGATGCCGGCCGTGCTCCGGTCCTTCATCAGCGGGGCGTCGAGGCAGGCCTTCAAATGGGGCGAGTCGACCTCGCGGATCATCCGGAGCAGGTCGTGATGGTTCTCGATCAGCGGCCGGTGGTTCTGGAGGGCCAGGGTGACGCCGGCGTCTCCGGCATGGCGGGCGCACTCGGCCAGCGCCTCGCGGCACCAGCCCCAGATCTCCTCGGTCGGGAACTTCTCGTGGATGACGGGCCAGTAGCCCTCGGCGATGTCGTAGGTGGCGAGCTGCGGGTGCCGCGTCACGCCCCACCAGGCCAGGAATACGCGGAGTGTCGGCGCGCCCAGGTCGGCCGCCATCCGGATCAGCTCCTTCACGAAGCAGATCTGCGCCTCGCGGACCTCGGGCACGGGGTTGCTGAAGTCGTTATTCGCCGCGACGGCGTAGATCTCGATCCCCTCGCCCGTGGCGATCGACCGCAGCTCGCGGCACCGCGCTGCCGGCCAGTCGAGC
Source organism: Planctomycetales bacterium (assembly GCA_027452145.1). Classification (GTDB taxonomy): domain Bacteria; phylum Planctomycetota; class Planctomycetia; order Isosphaerales; family Isosphaeraceae; genus JAKAUH01. The sequence continues at coordinate 27,779 of DAIDHB010000259.1, read as the reverse complement.
GGGTTGCCGTGGGGCCGCTTGCCGTCGATCTCGATCCCGTCGTAGCCGTAATCCCGGGCCCGGCCAATCATCTGCGGGAGCGTCAACTCCCGGCCGCGGTACCACAGGCCCAGGTAGGTGATGCTGTAAAGTCCCAGCTTCATCGCGGTGTCCTCATCAGTGGGGCTTTTCCGCCGCCCAGCGGACGGCGTTGTGCACCAGGTTCCGATACGACGGGTTGCCGAACGCCGTGCGCCCGTGGCCGAGCTGGATGGCCACCACCCGCGCGGTCGGGCACGGCCCGATCCAGGCGAGGGTCGCGTCGCTCGCGGGGTGGTCCGTCGTCAGCAGCGGGTGAATGTTCGGCGAGTGGTAAAGATTCCTGTACGTCTCGTCCTGGATCTGAAACGGGCCGATCCCCTCGACGACCGGGTGGCCGACGGCGGGCGTAACGGAGAGGACCTGGTCGTTCTTCACGCTGGACGACGGATGACCGTCCTCGCGCCGAAGGCGATAGCGCCCGCCGACGACCTGCTCGGACCACCAGGTCCAGGTCTGATGGTCGAGCAGCGCGTGGTGCAGCACGACGACCCCGCCGCCGCCCTCCACGTAATCCCGGAGGTTCTTCCGGTGGGCCTCGTCCATTTCGCGGGTGAAATCGTACATGATGAGGACGTCATACTTCCCGCGCAGGTCGTCCTTGAAGGCATTTGCCGCCGTATCCACGGGCAGGTGGTCGAGGTCGTCGAACAGCGAGTAGAACGCCGCATCGTGGTCGTGGCCGCCGGTGATCAGCAAGGCGCGAACGGTCGGGACGGGTCGCGATGCCGAGCGTCCGGCCGGCAGCTCCTTGATCCGGATGTTGCGGAACTGGACCAGGCTCGGCGGCCCGGTCCATTCGCCGCGCGCGTTTCTTGAACCATGGTGCTGGAGGGCGAGTCGTCCCCGGTCGGGCAGGTCGGGAATCGTGGCGCCCGGAATGACCGTGACCCCATTGAGCACGACCTTGACCGTCTTGCCGACCACGCTGATCTCGAAGTGGTTCCACTCGCCCACGGGCCGGTCGGCCTGGTGCCGGGGGGTGACGGCGGCACGCACTTCGGGCGATGAGCTTCGCCTCGTGCGGACGGTGTACATCTCGCCCGAGCCGATCGGCCAGCACCAGATATTGACCTGGTAGTCGCCGTTGCCGCGGAGGAAGACGCCCGAGTCGGCGTCCGGCAGCGCGAGCTTCAGCTCCTTCCATGCACGTCCTTCGCGTGGGTGCCGTCGGGCAGGATGTACGGCACGTTCCTGTTGACGAACGGCGCCTCCTTCAGCCGCCAGTCGAGCCGGAGGACGAAGTCGCCGTACTCGCGCTCGCTCCAGAGGTTTTTGTCGCCCGTCGCCTCGCTCGCGGCGTCGTAGTCGATCGCGCCGTCGACGATCTTCCAGTGGCCGTTGTCGCCGTCGGGCACCTTCCAGCCGGCGAGATCCTTGCCGTTGAAAAGCCGGACGAAGCCCTCGGCATCGAGCTCGTCGGATGCCCGCGCCAGCGAGGCGGCCAGCATCAACGCGACCGGGATCGCGACGAATCGCTTCGAGATCATGGACGGTCTCCTCAAGATTTACCGGCGCCAGCCGACCGCGCCGCCCGGCAGGTCCACCGAACTATACCGGCGACTTGCGGCGCCGCTCTTGATCGCCGGCGTCAGGATTTGGAACGGGAGCGGCGTCGTCGGAACGGCGGGCGTAATGCTCGCGGTACTCGCGCGGCGTCCGGCCGAACTGGCGGCGGAACTCGCGGGTGAAGTGGCTCTGGTCGGAGAACCCGCAGCCCGAGGCGATCTCGGCGAGGGTCGCGCCGGTGGAGACCAGCGCCCGGCTCGCCATGCTGAGACGCAGCCTGCGCAGGTAGCGCTGGGGCGTGAGATGGAAGCTCGCGAGGAACTTGCGCTCGAACGCCCGGACCGACATGTGCGCCAGCCGGGCGAGCTGGCGGTTCGTGATTGGCGTCGGGTAGTGGTCGCGCAGGTGGGCCAGCACGGCGCCGAGTTCGTGAGCCGGGGCGTCGGGTTGCCCCGGCGCGGCCAGGCTGCGAGTGATCCCGGCCGTGCCGACCACCGCGCCGGCCTCGTCGATCAGCGGGACCTTGTTGGTCACGTTCCACACGGCGCGGCCGTCCGGCTGGACGACCAGCTCGATCCGGTCGACGATCCGGTGGCCGGCCAGCACATATTCATCGTCGATGCGGAACTGATCCGCCAGGAAGCTCGGCGAGAAGTCGTAGTCCGTCTTGCCGACCACGTCGGCCAGCTCCGGAGCCGCGCCGTGCCGGCCGTCGAGGGAGTCATTGACCAGGAAGGCCCGGTTGACCCAGGCATAGCGGCCGTCCCGATCCTTGACCCAGGCCAGGACGTCGTCCAGCCCGTCGAAGAGCCGGGCCAGCTCGAGCAGGTAGCGCGGCAGTCTCATCCGGCGTCGGAACCTCCAACAATGCGCCGATGAACGATTGCCCGCGGAGAATCGCCAGCCGTCATCGTGCTCGCTCGCTTGAACGACACATTCGTGCACCTCTTCAAGGACGATTCCGCGGGTTATAATAAGAGTAACAGGCTGCGCGCGGCCGGAGCAGAGGAAGCAAAATCGGGACAGCGTCGGCGAGGATGAGAGCGGAGGCAACGGAGTGATCTCGACGGTCGTGGATCGGATCCGGGACATGCTGGCGGCCTGCGAGGCGGGCGAGTCGGCGTTCCCGCCGGCCGAGCTGTACAACGAGGACTGGCTGCTCCGGCTGGTCCTCGACTGGTTCGCCCGGCATGGGGGCGACCGCTACCCGCTCTCGCCGATGGCCGGCGCGCGGTGGTTCTCGCAGGCGTGGCTGCCGTCGGCGTTCATGACGAGGTTCCGCGGCGACCGCCTGGCCGAGGCGCGAACGCACGCCGACGCCGTGCTCGGCCACTTCGTCATCGGCGATCCCGGGACCGCGGCGCTCTCGCTGACCCCCGGGGCCCGGCAGCTCGTCGTGCTCGAGGCCAAGTTATTTGCCCGGCTGTCGGCCGGCGTGCGGAATGCGCCGTATTACGACCAGGCGGCGCGGAGCGTCGCCTGCATGGCCGAGGCGCTCCGCCGGGTCGATCGCCGCCCCGAGGACATGGACGACCTCGCGTTCCTCGTCCTGGCCCCGCGCGCCCGGCTGGACGACGGGATCTTCGAGTGGGACCTGTCGCTCGACGCGATCCGGCGCAAGGTCCGCCGCCGCGTCGAGGACTACGCCGGCGAGCGAGATCACTGGTTCCGCGAGTGGTTCGAGCCGACCTGGCGGCGGGTCGAGGTCCGGTCGCTGAGCTGGGAGGACATCATCGACGTCATCGCGTTCCACAGCGCCCGCGACGGCCAGATCATCGACAGCTTCTACGGCCAGTGCCTGCGCTTCAACCGCCCCCAGGCCCGCCCCCCCGGCCCGCGCCCGATCCCGGCCATCACAACGCGCCCCGATCCCTCGCCCGCCGAGGAACAAGAACGTTCACCGCAGCGATCGGAAGGATCCGTGCCGGTCCTGCCGACCCGATGAGAATCCGGATTTAACCGCGAAAACCGCGAAAACCGCGAAAAGAGACTGGGATGATGGCCCCAGGCGCCGCCGGCCAGATCGCCCCTCCATTCCATCCGCCCACTGCTCGACGGCTGCCCACATCACCGTAACTATTCATTCAATTGAACCTCAGTCATATTTCCAAATTGGATAAACAACGGCGGACATTTCACTCCCCGGTCCTTTTCGCGTTTTTCGCGGTTAAGTCCGGATCTTCGGTTCCCGGATCGCCCGCCAACTTGCCGTCGCAGTCCCACTCTTCGAGTCTAATCGTGCTTCATTATCTGATGTGTTGATTCTCATGGCGCCAGTCGCTCGATCACCCACCCGCCTCCGGCAGCTCGGGTATAGCGCAGGCGGTCGTGCAGGCGGCTGGGGCGGCCCTGCCAGAACTCGATCGCGTCGGGCACCACGCGGAATCCGCCCCAGTGCGGCGGGCGGGGAATCCGGCCGTCGGCGTGCCGCGATTCGACCTCGGCATAGAGTTGCTCGAGCGCATGGCGGGAGGGGATCACCTGGCTCTGCGGCGAGGCCCAGGCGCCGATGCGCGAGCCCTCGGGCCGGGTGTGGAAATAGCGGTCGGACTCCTCGTCCGACACCCGCTCGACCCGGCCCTCGATCCGGACCTGGCGCTCGGTCTCGCGCCAGAAGAAGGCGAGCGAGGCGAAGGGATTGGCCTCGAGCTCGCGGGCCTTGCGGCTCTCATAATTGGTGAAGAAGGCGAAGCCGCGGTCATCCACGCCGCGGAGCAGGACGATCCGGACCGACGGCCGGCCGTCGGGCGTCGCCGTGGCCAGGGCCATCGCATTCACCTCGGGCTCGCCGCTGGCCGCGGCCTCGTCGAACCAGGCACGGAACTGGCGGATCGGGTCGGGGTCGGCGCCTTCTTCGTGCAGGCTAAACCGACCGTGCTCCTTGCGCCATTCCTCGATATTGATCGTCACGGCAAGTGATCTCCGGGAGGGCCGACGAGACTCTCATCCCCTCGGTGGAAGGATGGACACGACCGGCCGAAAAACGGGCGGTATGAAGTTTTTGACGAAACGGCATACGGCGGCTACCATGGGGGCCGAGAGCCAGTGAGGGGCGAACGAGCCGGCAGGAACACCGGGCGGGGCCACATCGATGCATATACCGGACGCGGTGCTCGGTCCGAACGCGGTGATCGCGACGAGCCTGATCGGTGGCGCGGGGCTGCTGTACGCCGTGCGGCGGCTGGAGCAGCAGCTTGGCGAGCGGACCACCGTGCTGATGGGTACGATGTCGGCGTTCGTGATCGCCGCGCAAATGGTGAACTTCCCGGTGATGCCTGGCGTTTCCGGCCACCTGCTGGGCGGGGTGCTGGCGTCGGTCCTGCTGGGCCCGTGGGCCGGCTCGGTGGTCGTGGCGGCAGTCCTGATCGTGCAGTGTTTCCTGTTCAATGACGGCGGATTCTCGGCGCTGGGGGCCAACTTCGTCAACATGGGCCTGATCGGCGCGATTGGCGGATATGCGATCTACGCCCCTCTCCGCCGGGCGATGGCCGGGCCGAAGGGGACGCTGATCGCGGCGATGGTCGCGGCGTGGTTCTCGGTGCTGCTGGCCTCGGGGGCGTTCGCCGTCGAGCTGGCGGCCTCGGGTCGTCGCGACGACTTCCTGCGCGTGCTGGGCTGGATGGCGCTCGTCCATTCGCTGATCGGGATCGGCGAGGCCCTGATCACGGGCCTGGTCGTCCGCTTCGTCCTCTTGCGACGGCCCGACCTGCTCGAGCCGGCCGGGGAAATTGTAGACAAGCCCGTGGCTGCCGGCCACTGGATCCAGTGGGTGGGCGCCGGGCTGGCGATCTCGCTGGCCGTCGCCGCGTTCGTGGCGCCCTTCGCCTGCGAGTCGCCCGACGGGCTGGAATTCGTGGGCGAGAAGCTCGGCTTCCTGCCGGATGAATCCGCCGCCCCTGCCCCACCCTTGCCGTCGCCGATGGCCGACTACCAGCTCCGGCTGCCGGGCCTGGGCCAGGCGGGGGTGGCGACCGCGATGGCCGGCGTGGTCGGCACGCTCGTGGTCTTCGGGCTGAGCTGGGGCATGGCGCGGATCCTGCCGCGGCCAAAGCCCGAGGGGGCGACCCTGGATGCGGTCTGATGCACTGGAGCGGCACCGCGAGGCGACGAGTCCGCTCCACCGGCTGGACGCGCGGTTCAAGCTGATCGCCGCGCTGGCCATGGTGATCGCCGTGATCGCGATGCCGGTTGGCGCGTGGCGGCTCTATGGTGCGGCCGGGCTGGTGCTGGCATTCGCGATCGGGATTTCCGGCATCCCGCCGGGAGAGATCGCCCGGCGCTGGCTCGGCCTGTTCGTACCCGTCGCGTTCCTGGCGGCGATGCTGGCCCCCTCGCATCCAGCGCGGGCCGTTCAGGGGCTCGCCGCGGTCGCCGCGAGTATCCTCGCCAAGAACGGGTTGGCCCTGATGACGATGATCGTCCTGGCCGGCACCACGCCGTTCCCGAGGCTTTTGACCGGGATGCGGCGGCTGGGCATGCCGCTCGTGCTCGTCGCGACGCTCCAGTTCATGGAGCGCTATCGCCACGTCCTGGTCGAGGAGATCGAGCGCATGGCCACGGCGCGGCGGGCGCGGACGTTCCGCCGTCGGGGGGCGCTCTCCTGGAGCCTGCTCGGCGGGCTCATCGGCATGCTGTTCCTCCGCACGTTCGAGCGCGCCGAGCGGGTCCACGACGCCATGATCGCCCGCGGCTGGACCGGGACGATCCACAGCCTGGAGGATTGAGGCCGCCCATGAGCGCCGTGGATGGCCGAGACGTGACGACGGTCGAGTCGGCTGCGCCCGGATCGGCGAGCGAGCCGGACGCCGCGGTCGATGCCGTGCGAGTGCGGGGGCTCGAGTATCGCTATCCCGATGGCAAGGAGGCGCTCCGGGGCGTGGACCTGTCGATCCGCGCGGGCGAGATCGTGGCCCTGGTGGGACCCAATGGCGCGGGCAAGAGCACGCTGCTCCTGCACCTCAACGGCCTGCTCCCGGGCAAGGCGAGGGGCGCCGTCGGGCATTCGCACGCGATCGGCGGAGGATCCGGGCCCGGCCGCGGCGGCCGCCGGCCGAGTGTCTGGATCGACGGCCTGGAGGTCAACGACCGCAACGCTCCCGAGGTCCGGCGCCGGGTGGGACTGGTTTTCCAGGACCCCGACGACCAGCTTTTCTGCAACACCGTGATCGAGGACGTGGCGTTCGGTCCCCTGAACCTGGGGATGTCGGCCGCCGAGGCGCGGCAGCTCGCAGAGGAGTGCCTGGCGCGCGTCGACCTGTCGGCCGAGGCGGCGCGACCGCCGCACCACCTCAGTTTCGGCGAGCGGAAGCGCGTCTGCCTGGCGGGCGTGCTGGCCTGCCGGCCGTCGGTGCTGGTCCTGGACGAGCCCACGGCCAACCTCGACCCGCGCGGCCGCAGGCGGTTCATCCGGCTGGTCCAGAGCCTGGGTTGCACGATGCTGATCGCCACCCACGACCTGGAGATGGTGCTGGAGGTCTGCGGGCGTGTCATCCTGCTCGACGGCGGGCGCGTCGTCGCCGACGGCCCGACCCGCGAGGTCTTCGGCGACGCCGAGCGGCTCGATCGGCACGGGCTGGAGCAGCCGCTCAGCCTGCGGCTCACCTGAGGCCCACCAGCCAATCACCTCCTCGCCCGATTCACCGTCCTCCGCCCGCAAATCCGTGTTCTAGGCTGGTGATGGAAGTCACCATACCGAGAGGCACCGATGAAGGTCCAGCACCAGGCGAATCCGGTCATGGAGGCCGATAGCGATCTCACGGCCCAGGTCGACGACCTCGCCCGTGACGGCGGCCGCGGCCACGAACCGGGCGGCGAGCACGTCGCCATCGGGCGGCTGATCCGCCGGCTGCGGATCTCCGAGCCGCCCGGCCGCTTCCGCGAGCTGGCGACGAGCGTCCTGCGATCGTCGCTCGGCGCCCAGGCGGTGGCCTGGATCCCGCGGGACCCGGGCGAGCCGCCGATCATCGCGGGTCGCGTCGACGGGATGGAGTGGACCGACTACCGAGAGCTGGCGACCGCCGGGGCGCGTGGCGCTTCGGGCTGCCTGGCGCCCCTGTCGCCGCCGATGGTGCGGGAATATGCCCGCGCCGCCGCCGGCCATGCCGGCTGGGTCGTCGCCGTGAACCCGCCGGGCGGCCGCGAGTTCCTGCCCGCAGAGGTCGAGCGCACCCACTACGTCGCCTCGCTGATCGGCACCCAGCTCGCCAATTCGGGGATCTACGCCGAGCTGAAGGGCCTGCTTTTCGGCGTGATCCGGGCGCTAACGGCCGCGATCGACGCCAAGGACCCGTACACCTCGGGCCACTCCGAGCGCGTCGCGCGGATCTCGGTCCGGCTGGGCGAAGAGCTGGCGCTGCCGGCACCCCGGCAGGCGGACCTGTACGTCGCCGGGCTGCTGCACGACGTCGGCAAGATCGGCGTCGACGACGACGTGCTGAAGAAGGAGAGCCCGCTGTCCGCCGACGAGTACCGGAAGATCCAGGAGCACGTCGAGATCGGCGTGCGGATCCTCCGCGACCTGAAGAAGCTCAACCACATCCTGCCCGGCGTGCGGCACCACCACGAGAGCTACGACGGCACCGGATACCCCGACCGCCTCTCGGGCGACGCGATCCCCGTCGAGGCGCGGATCCTCGCCGTGGCCGACTCGTTCGACGCCATGTCGAGCAACCGGCCCTATCGCCGTCGGCTGGGGCTGAATCAGATCGACCAGATCTTCCGCGACGGCCGAGGCCGGCAGTGGGACCCGCGAGTCGTCGATGCCCTGTTCGCCTGCCGCGCCGACATCGAGGCGATCCGCCAGAAGGGCCTGGGCGAGAGCCTCATCGGCGCCGTCGACGCGGCGCTGGGACGAGGGTGAGCCCAGCCCGGACAGACGAACGGCTCACCCCCATCTGTTGCTCGCGCCGGCTCGGTCACTTGATGTTGCTGTAATCGGTCGGCTCGAGGAAAACCGAGTCGACCTTCTTCACCAGCGCGCCGTTCTTGTGGCTTTCCTTGAAGACGCGCTGCCATTCGGGGTCCTTGCCGAACTCCTCCCAGGTCTTCTTCGCCGCCTCGCGGCTGGGGAAGGCGAGCATGTAGACCAGCGTGTTCCCCTTACCGTCCTTGTCGTCGGTCGGCGTCCAGAAGCCGATCAGCTCGGCGCCGTGCTTCTTCAGCAGGTCGCAGGTATGCTCGCGAAAGCGCTTGTGCAGATCATCGAGCTTGCCCTCGTTGGTGTGATAGGTCCGCAGCTCGAAGACGCGATGGTCGGCGGCCGGCGGCTGGGTGCCGGTGCCGGCCTCCGGCTGCGGCGATTTCGCATCATTGCTGGCGGACACGGATCCCTCCTCGAAGCGGGCCAGGATCAGCACGGCCACGGCGATCAGCGAGGTTGTCAGAATGCGTTTCATCGGGTGAGTGGCTCCTTGTGGGACACGTTGGGGGTGGGTTGCGTGCGGGATCGGCTCGGTTATAACGGCCCCGCAGCGCGCCCACAAGGAGCCCGACTTCCCCGCGATCCGATCAGCGGAACTCGCCAGCCGCGGCGCCTGGCTTGCCCTTCGACGGCTGGACGTACCGCTGCTGCAACCGCTCGACCTGTTTGAGCGAGTTGGCCGAGTTCTGAATCTTGAGGTTGGCGTCGAGGGCCTCCTCGGCCTTGGCGGCCGCCGGTGGCTGCATCTGCCCGCCGAGACCACTCGCGCCCACCGCACCCGCCTGGCGATTCCCGCGGACGAAGCGAGTCCCTCGATAGAAGGCGTACTCGTTCGTCCCTCGGCGCGCGACGGCCGTGATCGCGCCGCTCGCGCCCTCGCAGACGAACACCCCGCGGAGGTCGGTCTGGCCCGAGATGAAGCGGGAGTCGACGCTGCCGATCACCTTGACATCAACCTTTGGCAGCAGGTCGCCGCTGCGCGCGTCCCGCACGGTGATCCGGACCCGGCCCGGCGTGTCCTGGACCGAATTGGGCCCGACCTTGATCTGCACGTCCTCCTCCAGCACCTCCAGCTCCAGCGGCGAGACCAGCACGATGCCCGAGGCATGCAGGTTCTCGCCGCGGATCAACACGAGATACGCCCCGTCCTTGCGCAGGTCGAGGTCGATCCGCTTCTTCCGGTCCTCGAAGTCGGCACCGCTGCCCAGCTCGACGGTCCGATCCACCATCGGCGTGATGCCCGAGAGGTCGATGCCGGCGATCGCGTTGAGGTTGCGCCGGGTGAGATAGAGCTGCATCAGGTCCACCGGGTAGACCTTCACATCCACGCGGGCGATGTTGCGGTAATCGAGCAGGATCGACGGCGTGCTCGGCGGCTCGTTCGCATCACCGGGCGCCGGAGCAAGTCCGACGGTCCTCAGGCCGCCGGCCACGGCGGGCGGCTTCGCGGGCCGGATCACGGTGACCTCGGCGACCTTCAGCTCCTTGCGGGTGAACGACCGGATCGCGTCGGCCGCGTCGCTGAAGCGGTCGGCGACCTGGCGGTAGTAGTCGAGCGCCTTCGCCGGCTGCCGGCGCGCGTCGTAGATCTGGCCCAGGATGTAGACCGCCTGCCACTTGTTGGGGCTCGGCTGATCGGCGCCCGCGGCGTCCTTGTAGGTCGCGCGGGCGATTGCGCCGGCCACCTCGATCGCGCGGTCATATTTCCCGAGGTGGAAGTCGCCGAGCGCCTCGCTGTACTGGAAGCTGTCGAGGAACGTGCTCTTCGGGAACAATCGCGCGAACCGCGACGCCAGCCGGACGACCGACGGGAAGTCCTCGAGCTCGATGAAGGCGCCCACGAGCGCCAGGCTCGCCTCGTCGGCCATCGGGCTGCGGGGCGACCGGGCCAGGAACGTCTGGACCATCCGGATCGACTGGAGCAGCAGTTGCGATCGCGTGATCCCGGCCGCCGCCAGCTCGCGGCGGACCTCGGCGTCGTTGAACGCCCGCGACGCCATCTGCACCAAAACCTGCGAGAGCCCGAAGTAATCGCCGTCGATCGATGGCGTGTCGGGATAGGTCCGCCAGAGGTCCAGCAGGTACGCGGTCGCCTCGAGCGACTGGCCCCGCTGGCGCAGCAGCTCGCCCATCCGGGCGTCCTCGAGGTAGCTGGCCTCGATCAGCCCGCGCCAGACGATCATCGCCCGCTCGTATTCCTTGATATCCCGATAGGCTGATCCAATCGCCATCAACTGGTCGAAGGTGAGGACCAGCTCGGGCGACTTCTCGCGGACGACCTCGAAGTACTGGACGATCGGCCGCGGCCGTCGCTCGCGGATGCTGACGAGTAAAAGCATCCGCGCGGCATCCTTCGCGACGTCGTCGCGGAGGTTGTAGGCGGAGAAAAGCGGTTCGAGCGACTCGGCCGCGCGGGCGAAGCGCCCGGCGTCGAAGTCGGCCTTGCCGCGGGCATACAGCTCGTCAGGCGTCGGCTTGTAGGAATCCGTGCCGGGCTCGCCCGCCGCGCGGACGCGGAACTCGGCCGGCTGGCCGATGTGGAACCGCCCCGGCTCGTCGGCGCTCCGCACCGTCGTGGGCAGCGTGCGGTACTTGCCGGGGATGTAGCCGTAGACGTCGTAAGTCGTCGTCATCGGGAACACGCCGGGGCGGAAGTACAGCGTCAGCACGCCGTCGGCCAGCTCGTACGACGACGCCTGCGTGCTGAGCGAGCCGTCGATGAACGTCGTGCCCGCGGGCAGGTGATCCTGCACGACGAGGAAGTCCTGCTCCTCCGGCTTGACCGGGCCGGACCCGACCTCGCGCGCCACGGTCAGCGCCACGCGGGCGCGGCCACCCAGGCCGACCTGCGTGGCCGTGTTCTCGAACGTCGTGGGACTGACCGCGACCGAGAAGCCCACGGGCAGCGTCTTGCCGTCGAGCTCGGGATCCGCCGGGTAATACGCCCTGCGCTCGATCCACGCCGTGCGGTGAGTGCGGTCCTGGTCGGCCGCGAAGTCGCGCGTGAACGCCGAGAGCACCGCCGAGTACCCGAACTGCCCGCGCCCCTCCAGCTCGAACCGGATGCGATTGGGTTGCCCGATCTTGATCGCGGCGCGCGGGACGGCGATCGCGCGGCCCTCCACCTGCCCCTGCACGTCGACCGCTGCGACCTGCGCGTCATTGACCGTCACCGTCAGGCGGTAGCGGTCCCCGGCGTCGCCGGCCCGGCCGTAGTAGGACGCCAGCGCGGCGAGCGCGGGCCCCTTGGCCTTGCGCGGGAGCCAGCCCCCCGCGCGGTGGGCATTCAGCCAGTCGACGGCGCGCTCCAGCTCGCGGGCGTCGGGGCGGACGCGGGCATAGGCCAGCGTCACCAGCGCGGTGATCTCGGTGGCCGAGCGCCCGAACGGCGACCGGCCGCCGCGGTCCCAGTAATAGCGGGGCGGATGACCGGGCGCGGTGGCCTCGGACTTCGCCCGTGGGCCGAGCAGCCCGATGATCTCGCCGGCCATCGTGGAGCGCTCGAGGTTGGCAAAGGTCAGCGCCAGGTACGCAAGCGCCGAGTCTGACAATCCATTGCGCACCCGGTTCAGGCTGTTGGCCGCCTCGAACGTCGCGCCGCGGCGGGTCGAAAGCGCGTGCAAAAGTGCCGCGCGGGTGTCCCAGTCGCCGGCGGCGAGCTGGGTCGATTCCTGGCGGAGATACCCGGCGGCCTCCTCGAGCACCTTCGGATCGGTAAGCAGACCGATCCGCTCGGCCTCGACGAGGGCCCAGAAGACCAGGGCCGACGTCATCCGGTCGCTGGGCTGGCCGGAGTTGGTCCCGGGCCGGGCGATGATCGGATCCCCGGCCGAGACCCACGGCCAGCCGCCGCCCGGGTTCTGCGCGGCGACCAGCTCCGAGACCAGCCCCTGGATCAGCGAGTTGAGCCGGTGCGCCTCGGGTGCATTGGTCGCATTGGCCTCGGCGAGATACCTGCGCACGGCGGCGGCCGCCAGCAGGTCGGCGGCGCGGTCGGCGATCGTGTTGGTCGGCGGCGGCAGGCATCGCGCCATCGATTCCATCGGGCTCGGCTCGCCCGGCCGGTCGGCCTCGCCGAGCGCCAGCCCGACGAGCAGGCGACGCATGCTGGGCGCCAGCGTGATCGTCAGCTCGGGGTCCTCGTAGTTTCGGCCCGCCGGCAGGCCGACGAAGACGGTCGTGCCGTTCCGGCTTGTGCCCGAGGACGAGGCAAACACCGGCACGCCCCACGGGCGGATCGGGACCTCCTGGATCAGCTCGTCCTTCTGCTCGCCGAGCGTCGCCGTCAAGGTTAGCCGCAGCGAGTCTCCTTCGGGCACCTCGTACGGCTCGAAAACAACCTCATCCACGCCGTCGCCGCGGATGTCCAGCTCGCGCGGGAAGACGTCGTCGCGACCGCCGGCGTACGTCGACAGCCGCAGCGCCAGCTTGCCCCGGGCGCCGGCGTGATGCACCTGCGCGATGAACCGCGGCCGGTCGCCCTGGGTGAGCGCCGACGGGGCCTTCAGATCGACGAAGAAGCTCTTCTTCACCGTCAGGCTGGCCGTGGTCTGGCCGGCCAGGGTGTCGGAGCCCGTGATGCCCCGCGCGGTGATCCGGTATTCCGACAGCGCCGAGGGCGCCCTGAACGTCACGCGGGCCTTGCCGTCCTTGTCCGTCACCACGGCGGGATTCCAGTAAGCGGACTCGACGAACCGCTCGCGCGACTCGGCGTCGCCCAGCTTGGCGGCCGGGTGGGGCCGCTGATTGAGCCGCCGGTTCCGTGCGAGCACCGAGGACGCGACCTCCTTCATCTTCTCGTCCTCGGCATCCTTTGTAGCGGACGCGTCGCGCATGTCGGCGTAACTTCGCTGCTCGAAGGCCCGACGGCCGGCACTTTTCGCGGGCGCGTTCGGTTGGGCCTCCATCGGCGCCGGCGCCGGCGCCGCGCCAAGGCCGGCAACCGCGCTGAACGCGTTGTTCAGCCCCGCCTGGCCCGGTTGGTTCGGTTCACCCTGGCCGTAGAACTGGGCGACCGCACCGCGTTTGGCCTCCTCGAGGATCCGGCTCCGGTCAGCCGCGTTGGCCATCATCGCGGCGGCCCGCTCGGTCTCCTCGACGATCGCCTGCGGCACCGGAATCGTCGTGGGCTGGTAGCGGAACGTGTTGGTCGACGCGGTCGAGAAGGCCCCGGTGCGGGTCTGGTTGTAGAAGAACGCGCCGATGTCCGGATTTCGATCGTTGAACAGCCGCAGCAGCGAGCGGTCGACCATCGCCAGCGACAGCTCGGCCGAGACCGGCCGGCCGAGCTGGTCCACCGTGGTGACGTCGAGCTCGATCGTCTCGCCCGGCCCGACGACCGGCCGCGCCGGCTTCACCAGCACGCGCAGGTCGCGCTCGACCTGGACATCCAGCCGCGCCTCGTCGAGCTCGTTCTCCCACATCCGCGCGGCGGTCAGCGTGAAGTTGGGGAACTCAGCGTGATCCACCGGCCACGAGGTCGGATTGTCGCCCTCCTTGAGGGTGACGATGCGGTACGACAGGATGCGGTCGGCCTCCCAGGTGAGCAGCGCCGTCCCGGCGCGGCCCCGGCTGTGAAGGTTGACACGGGCATCCTCGCCGACCTTGAACCGCGTCCGGTCGCTCAGCAGCCGGAGCTTCGTCGGGTCCTTCTTGCCCGAGACCTCGAGTCGGTGATCGGCGACGATCGGCGTGCCGAACCGATCGGTGCCCGCGACGCGAAGGATATAGGAGCCGCCCTGCGAATCCTCGGCGCGGAACACCACGGCGCCGTGGCCGGTCTTCTTATCCGTCGCCACGCGCTCCTGCTTGACCTCGCGCTCCGTGACTCGCCCCTCGACGGTCACCTGCCGGATCATCACGGCCGAGAGCTCCTCGCCGATCGGCTGGCCCTGGGCGTCGACCGTCGTGATCTCGAGCGGGATCGATTCGCCGTCGAGATAGACTCCGCGGGCGGTCCTGAGCGCGATCTCGAACCCGCGCACGGCGACGCGCACCTGGGCCGACGCCGCCACATTGTCCTGCGGCAGCCGCGCGGTGAGCCCGAGCGTCTGCTCCTCGGCGAACGAGTCGGTGGGGAACGTGACGTGAAACTTGCCGGCGGCGTCCGTCATGCCGTGGAGCGTGCGGCCGTCGGGCAGGATCACGTCGATCGGCCGCGAGGCCATCGGGGCGCCGTACTGGTAGCGCGCCTCGACGTCTCCCTCGACCGTCTCGCCCCGGTGGATGACGGTCCTCGCCAGGCGGAATTCCAGCTCGATCGGCTCGAGCTGGTAGGCCTGCACCTGGAAGGCGCCGAGGAACGCGCTCTTGCCCGGTTGGGTGACCATCACGCGGTACACGCCCAGCGGCGCGGAGGAGCCGAGCGCGACGGTCTCGTGGAACGTGCCGAACTCGGAGAGCTTCACCTCCTTCGACGCGATCAGCCGGCCGCGGCTGTCGGCGACCTCGAAGCGATACGACGCGCCGGCGTCGGCGGCATATTGCCCCTCGCGAACCTCGCGGACAACGCCGCGGATCGAGACCTTCTGGCCGGGCCGATAGGCGGGCCGGTCGGTGTCGATGTAGGCGCGCGGGCTCAGTCCCTGCGCGACCTGGCCGGGCACCCCGAGCGCCGTGCCGCCGACGTGAGGGCCGTCGAGCACCAGGAATCGCAGCCCCTGGTTGCCGGGGCGAGCGGGGCTCCAGGTATGCAGCAGCACGCCGTCCGGCCCGGTCTTCGCCTCGAGGACGACCTGCCCGCCGTCGGCGACGAGCACCCGCGCGCCGGGCCGGCCGCGGCCGGTCTTCATGTCCTGCGCCAGGACGAGCAACTGCGACGCCGAGGTCTTCATGATCGCCTCGACGTCGCTGCCGACGACCATCGTGGTCGCCTGGAGCGTCTTCTCATCCGTCACCTTGACGGCATACACGCCGGGCAGCTCGAGCCGCTTCAGGTCATACGTGAGGTCCAGCGGCCGGTAGCGGGCATAGCCCGGCACCGGCACGTTCCACGTCGCGTCGGGCGCCACGAGGCCGATGTCGAGCGACTCGACCCCGCCCAGCATCTGCTTGTTGCGGAAATACGACTCGGCGTCGAGCCGGTAGGCGGTGAAGTGCAGCGTCTCGATATTGCGCGTGCTGATCCTCAGGTGCGGGGCGTCTCCCGAGCGGAACGCCCGCGGCGTGACGACGGCGAGCTGTTTCGACTCCATCACGGCCACGCGCTGCGCGCCCTGCGACTTCCACGGCTCGGCCTTGATCGACCGGTACTTCTCGATGGCAGCGTCCAGCTTACCCTTCTCGGTCTCGAGGATCGCGGCGGTCTGGAACACCCCGTGCGAGGCTGGCTCGCTGTCGGGGAACTTGCCGGCGAGGGTCTCCCACGCGGCGATTGCGCGGTCGAACTGGCGCTCGCGCTCGAACGAGTCGCCGATCTGGTAGAGGATCCCCGGCACGCGCTCGTCCAGCGGGTTGCGCGCGACGAAGTCGGCCCAGGTGGCCCTCGCCTCGGCGTGGTGCTTGCGTTCGAGCTGGTCGGCGGCGATCAATAGCTGGGTGTCGAGGATGGCGCGCTGGGCGTCGGCGCTCTGGGGCCCGTTGGGAAACCGCGCGAGGTAGCCCTTCCAGGCGGCGATCGCCTCGGCATAGCGCTGCTGGCCCTGCAAGACGCGGCCGACCTCGAATGCGGCCTGCATCGACAGCTCCGCCCAGTCGCGTTTCGCCTCGTCGGTCTCGACGCGGAAGCCGTCCTCGGCGAGGAACTTCGTGAGGGCGTCGTGGGCCTCGCTCGCCCTGCCGCGCGCCAGGTACGCCGCGGCGATCCAGTAGGCGGCGCGCACACTCTTCGAGTGCCCCGGCGCCGCGGCGAGGAACCGCCGCAGTGCGGCGACGCCGAGGTTCAGGCTGGCGTCGTCGGGCGGGCTGGGGATGCCGTAGGTGGTCGCGATCTCGTAGAGCGCCGAGGCCCGCAGCGCGGCGAGCTCGGGTGTCGTCCTCGCGGCGCCCAGGCGCTCGATGTCGCGCGCCAGGTCGGACCAGGTCAGCCGGGCCGGGAGGGCCTGATTGACGCCGCGCTGCGCCTCGCCCAGGCGGAAGCGTACCGCGTAGCGGTCGGCCCCTTCCGGGTGCTCGCGCAGATACGCCTCGAAGTTCTGGACGGCGCGGGCCGGGTTGCCGCCCTGGAGGCTCGCGCGGCCCATCGCGTCTCGCAGCTCGGCGCGGAGCGCGTCGCCGCGGGCCAGCTCGTGCGCCTGCTCCAGCAGCGCGTAGGCACCTTCCGGATCGGCGGGCACGACCGGGTCGTCGGGCTTGAGCCGCCGGAGGGCGAACGTGCGATAGACCTCGGCCAGGCGGTCCTTGCGCCCGGGCGCCAGCACGCGGGCGGCCTCGGCCTGCGCCAGGCCCTCGGCGTTCGCCGGGTTGCCGCCGGCCAGCTCCATATCCGCCAGCTCGAAGCGGATCTTCGCCGCCCATCGGCCCCCCGGCGCCTCGCGCAGCGCCGTCTGAAGCAATTCGCGAGCCTCGGCGCGACGCCCGCCCAGCCGCTCCGCCACGGCCGCCAGGTAGTTGAAGTACGATCGATCGTCGCCCGCGGCGCGGTCGCGCAGCTCCAGGATCGCCCGCCGCGCCTCGTCGAACCGCGACTCCTGCATCGCCGCGACGACGGCCTCCGGCAGCACCGGGGCCGACGGCTCGACCGCCCCCCTCGCCGACGGCACCGCGGCCTCCCCGGCACCGGCACCTGCGCCGGCTCCTGGCCGGCCGGCACCGTCCTGGCCGTACGTCCCGGACACCAGTATCGCCCCGCCCCAAATTGCGAGCCATCCGACCCAACGGCCGGTGCCGCCCTGGCTGGTCGCCACCATGGTGCTGTCTCCTTCGAGCCTTCGGGATCGACGGGTATCTCTTTGATTCGAAACCGGCCGGCATCGACCCGGCCCGGGGGTTGTTCGCGGCCCGGGCGCGGGACGTGTCGGTCGCGCCGGGCGTCGTTTGGCACCAGATCCTTGATTTTGCCGACTCTCGACGATGAAATACAGACTTGCGGCGTCCCGCGAGGGCCGGTCCGCTCCAGAGATCAACGTACCACGTCCGGCTCCCTTAGATCTTTACGGCAAATCTCCGGTTCAAGCGCCAGGTGGACCGTCGCGGGCGAGCCGAATTCGTGGTCGGAGGCAGACACCTCGCGATCGTCGCCGTTCCTGGGAGTGGTCCGAGCCATCGGTCGAATCGGAATCGGCTCTCCCGCTTGTCCGGCTTGCGTCTTTGGTTGCATGGCTGCCTCGATCTGGGCGTCCGGGTGCTCGGCTCGGCGATGATTTTGAGAAAAATGTCGCCGGTTGTCGTGGGAATTCGAACTGACACAATAGCGGATATCCTGTATCTCTGATCGCAAGTCCGACGGGGCGGGATCGGTCCGATCGCCCGTCGAGCGATCCGCGGGGGATCGTTCGGTCATTCACGGAAGAAGCGGAGCCAGATGTGAGATTCCAGGGTCGAGACCGCGCTGAGAGAGGGCGGACCGGGCTTGTTCGGCGATCGCGCCGGAGCGTCCGTCTGGTCCCGCTGGCGCTGTCGACCGGGACCTCGTCGGTCGAGTCGCTGGAATCGCGGCTGCTGCTCTCGGTATTCTCGGGGGGCCGCGGCTCGATCTCGTTCGAGCCGCTTCCTGTGAACCGGTCGTTCGTCGTGCCCGCGAACAACACGGCGGCGACGCTCTCGGTCCACGCGACGGATTCCACCCTGTCGCCGATGGCCACCGTATCTCAGCCGCCGAACAATCCGAGCGGCTCATGGGCGGGCGGGGATCCAGGCCAGACGTCCGGCGCGATCGGCCCGATGCTGATGCTGATGAAGACCGTCTCGCAGCTCGATCTGGCGACCTCCGGCATGCTCGTTGTGACAACGACCAGAACGGGAAGCCTCGGCGAGGACTCGATCACTCCCGTCATCGTGATGCCGCCATCAAACCTGCTCTCGCCGTCGTCGATCCCGCAGTCCCCATGGTCGCCGATCGACGGCTCGCCGGGATCGCCCGGCTCATCGCTCGGGGGCCGATCGACGACCTGGGCTGGGGACGGACCCCACGAGTCGGCCGGTGCGGTTTCGTCGTCCACCACCTCGACGACGGCCATGGCCACCCTCCCCGACGCGCGGAACGTCCAGTACGACGGCACCTGGACCGGCCCACCGGGCACGACGGCGTTCCAGCTCCCCGTCGGGCCGATGACGCATGAGGTGGGGGTCTCGATCCGTCCCGGCCCGAACACCGGGATGGCGAACGGCCCGATCCTGGCGGGACTGACCCTGCTCGACAAGGACGGCGACACGCTGGCCTCGATCGCACCACTCTGGAACCCGCTCACGAATTCGCCGGTGAATGCGATCACGGTCACCCTCAACGGGGTGCCGGTCGGAGGTACGCTGGTCGTCCAGCTTGCATCGCCGCCGGAGGGCTCGGTCGCAGGGTCGGCGACGAACTCGCCGGGCGGGATGGCTGTCCCGTACGTCATGGACGTGCAGCGGATCGACGCCCTTGCGAACAACGGCGTGGGACAGGGAGTCACGGCGAATTCCCAGCCGGAATTCCTCGGCCTGAACATCGGCACGTTGCAGTGGACGACCAACCAGGCGAGCCTGCGGACGTCGAGCGCCTCATCATCGAGCTCCGAGGGCGTGCCCCTGCTCACGAGCCCCTCGTTCGTCACGGACCCGTCCCTCGACTCGCCGATCGCCGACGAGTCGTCGAACTCGCCGGCCCTCGACCCGGCGGGCCAGGGAGGGCGGATTCCGCTGGGACCGCTCGCGTCGCGAAGCGCCGCGCCGATGGGGCCGAACCTCGTCTCCGCCTGGCTCGATGCGACGCCGGCCGTCGACCGCCACGAGCGCGGGGTCTCGCAGGCGATCGACGATCGGCCGTACGACGACCTGACCGGGACCGGCGACGACGCGGACCCCTCGGCGGTCGGCGGCGTGGTCCTGGCGTCGGCCGGAGGCCGGGCGCGACCGCCCGAGACGCCGCGCTCCGACGGCGACGCCGACGACGCACCGATCGGACTCGGCCCGATGCCGCTGAGGACCGCCAACGCGGCTGGCTCGGCCCCGGGCACGCCGGACCTCGACGACCTGCTCGCCGCCCTGGCCATCACCACCCACCACGAGCGGCCGCCGGCCTCGGCGCCCGCGGGGCCGGACGACCCCGGGCCCACGCTTGGCCTGCTGGGCACCACCCCGCACGACGCGGACTCCCGCCCGGCGCCCGACTACCTCACCACCGCGTTCATCCTGGCCCTCGGCATGTGGCTGACCACCGGCCCGATGCTACCCGACCTGATGCGCCTGATCCCCAGACGGGGCGGGCGAGGCGGATGGGTGCCGGCCGGGGCCGCGCGGTACTTCGCCCGCGACCCGGCGCGCCCTCGCCTCTTCGGCGACTGGCGGTGGCGGCCGGTCTTCCTCGCCTCGCGGCGGGCGGATTGAGGGTCGGATCGATCGATCCCCGGCCGTTGTCCGCCCCGGACGGGGGCGATTCGAAGACTGTCCGACGGACAATGCCCACCCGACGCCCTGGACCCTGGGCCTCCTGGCGAGGCCCCGCCGGTCACTCGAGGCCGGCGGCCGGCCGATCGATGCCTCGGATCGAGTGCCACCAGTCGTCGTATGTGCGCCCGAGGTGCACCAGAAGCCGCGGGAACTGACCGGGGCGCGACGCAATCCCCTTCAGGTAGGCGAGCGCGATCGCCGCCTCGATGCGGACGTCCCCGTGCGCCCAGGCCGCTGCCTGCTCGAGATCGGCGAATCCCTGGTCCGACTCGCCCAGCAGGAAGAATGTTCGGGCGCGGCCGAGATAGGCCTCCGGGAGCTCCGGGTCGCGGCGCAGGGCTCGCGACCACTGCTCGAGGGCCGCGTACCGATTCCCCAGGGCGAGCAGCGCGGCGGCCCGCCTGAGATGGACACCGTCCCTCGCCCCCAGCGAGGCGGCCCGTTCGTAATCCTCCAGCGCGCCGCGCGGGTTCCCCTCGGCGAGCCGCAGGTCGCCCCGGAGCTCGAGCAGCGCGGGGTCGTCGGGGCGCTGCGCCAGCGCCGAGCGGATCGCTGCGCCGGCCCCGGTGCGATCGCCGGCGAAGAGCCGGACGCGGGCGCCGACGGCCAGCGCGTCCTCGGCGAAGGGGGACATCGCGGCTGCACGGCTCGCGGCCGCAACCGCGGCTCCGCCCTGGCCGAGCGCCGCCAGGATCGTGGCCCGGTTCAACGCGGCGTGGTACGCCGACGCGCCGCGCCCCGCGGCCAGCCGGCCGAGGTCGGCCTCGGCGGCCATCAGCTCCGCCCGCAGCCGCGGACCGCCCAGGGGCAGCACCGCGATGTCCTCGGGCCGGTCGAGCCGCAGCAGCTCATGGCGCCGGGCCGCCAGGAACGTCCGCTGTGCCAGCCGCTCGTGCGAGGCACACGGGTGGATCCGCCGCGCCTCGATCGCATCGGCCATCGCCTCGGACGTCCGCCCCAGGAGGAGCCTCGCCTGCGCTCGCTCGGACAGATACTCCGCCCGCTCCTTGCGACCCGGAGGACCGACCTCCAGCAGGACAGTCAGGTCGCGCTCGGCCGGCGCCGCGCGGCCCTCGCGCAGCTCGAGGATCGCCCGGTTCTGCCTCGCCTCGATGTCCTTCGCATCCTCGCCCAGCAGCTCGTCATACGCGGCCATCGCCCGCGCGGACCGGCCCGAGTCGGCGTCGAGATTGCCCCGATTGAGCCGCGCCGCCCGGCCCAGCTCGTCCCGGGAGTCGGCCCGGATCACCCGGTCATACTCTCCCCTCGCCTCCGAGAACCGGCCGAGCGTCTGCCACAGGTAGCCGCGCTCCAGGTGGATTTGCCGCGCCTCCGGCCGGTCGAAAAAGGCGTCGAGCGCGAAGGCGAGGTCCTTCTCGGCCTCGCGCCACTTCCCCTTCTTGCGATAGAGGCGCGCCCGGCTGTACCGCACGTATGGGCTCCGCGGCGCCAGCGCCTCCGCGGTGTCGTAGTGCTGGAGCGCCTCGTCGGTCAGCCCGGCGTCGTCGAGGATGAACGCCAGGAAGTAGTGATACCAGTAATCGTCGCCCCGGAGAGCGACGGCGCGCCGCATCCAGTCGATCGACCTGGGCTTGTGTCCCGCCCAGTATTCCAGCAGCCCCCACTGGAACGCGGCCAGCGGCGATTCCTCGCCGTGGATGTCGCGCGGCTCGCCGTCGAGGATGTCGTCCGTCGGGTCCTTGCCGGGATCGCCGGGAGCCCGATGTCGCTCCAGCCGCGCCCGCAGGGCCCGCCAGGGCCCCTTCGGCTCGGCGAAACCCAGGGCACAGTCGCAGTACGCCGCGAACGCGGCGAGGACGCTCGCCCTCTTCGGGGCGTCCGCCCGGTCGTCGCCGCGGGCCGTGTCCCGGTCCATCGCGTATGCGGCGACCCAGACGAACATCAGCGCGTTCACCTCGTCCCTGAGCCGCTGCTGGTCGGCCGGCTTCAGCAGCAGGAGCCCGTGGTCGAGCTCCGTCCAGTCGGCCTGCTCGAGCACGTAGAACGGCGCCAGGGCCTGGCGAATTTCCCGCGTGATCTCGGGCAACCGTTCGCGCTCCAGCAGCAGGCGGAACCTCAGCTTGTCCGCCGCGATGTGCAACGCCGCGGCGTCGGCCTCCGCCCTGGCGTGCAGCTCTGCGGCTTTCCCCTTGAGCCTCGCCTCGGCCTTCAGCTCCTTGAAGTCCTGCGCGGGACGCAGGCTGCCGAGCTTGCGGAAGATCGCGCGCATCGTCTCGAAGCTGTCCCTCGGCGTGCGCGGCTGAAGGTTGGTCGGGTCGAGCCGGCCGAAATGTTCCGCAAGCTCCTCGGCCGACGCGAATTCCTTCTGTGCCGCCACGTAGTCGTCACGTCTCAGCGAGTCCTTCCCGCGCTCGATCCGCGACAGGACGAGGTCGGAGTAGTCGCCCAGCACGAGCAGGTAGCCGATCGCTGCGGCCAGCACGATGAACATCGAGGCGAACAGGGCGGACACCAGGACCGCGGCGACGGCCAGGCCCCGGCGCTTGCGCCTCAACCAACCGCCGGCGCGGCTCGACCAGGGCTCCCGCGCGTGGACCAGCGGCTGGTCGTCGGCGACGGCGCGCAGGTCGGCGGCCAGCTCGCCGGCCGATTGATACCGGTCCCGCGGGTCCGGCTCCAGGCAGCGGGCGACGACCCGGTCCAGCGCCGGGGGGACGTCTGACTCGATCTCGCGCAGCCCGACGAGCCGGCCGGATCGCTCCTCGGCGGCACGCAAAAGCGCGTCGATCAGCGACCCCCCGCGCGCCGGCGGCGCGAACGGCCGACAGCCCGAGAGCGCCTCGTACAGCACCACGCCGAGTCCGAAGATGTCGGCGCGATGGTCTACCCCCTCGGGCTCGCCGTCGGCCAGGTCGCGGAGGTGCTCGGGCGACATGTAGTCGACCGTCCCGCCCGGCGCGGTGTCGCCCGCGTCGCCGTCGAGCGGCTCGCGGGCCAGGTTGAAATCGAGCAGCATCGGCATCCCGTCGGACGTCACCAGCACGTTCGACGGCTTGATGTCCCGGTGCAGCACGCCGCGGTCGTGCGCGTGCTCGAGCGCCTCGGCCAGTCGCGAGCCCCACCACGCGATCGCCCGCACGTACGACCGCCGCGCCAGCGCCGCGCGACCCGACGATCCCCCCACCGGGCCGCCCTTCGGCTCGAGCCGATCGAGCGCCGCCACCAGCGCCGCCCCGGTCCGGGCGTCGCGCTTGTGGGCGTCGGCCAGCACCCGCGCCAGCGTCGTCCGGCCGAAGTACGGCATGCACAGCAGGTGCAGGCCCGTCGCGCGGTCGATCCGGTACGAGTGCACCGGCACGATGTGCGTGTGCTGGAGCCGCGCCAGGGTCTGCGGCTCGCGCGACCCACGCCGCGTGACCTTCAGCGCCACCGGCCGGTCGGCCAGCTCGCGCTCCCGCGCCAGGAACACCCGCGCGAACGCCCCGCGGCCCAGCTCCTCCACCAGCGAGAACCCGGCGATCGTCTGCCCGGCCTCGGGGAACGGGCAGGCGTGCTCGCCCGAGCCCATCCCCCCCAGGAGCGAGCCCGCCGTCGTCGTGCCAGGCCCGACCAGACCGTGGATGTCCAGCACCCGTCGCAGCGCCGGAGCCACCTCGGGGTAGCGCGCCAGGAACTCGCCCGGGTCCGGGTGCTGCTCGTCGTCCTCGAGCAGGCAGAATTCCTCGTACGCCAGCGCGACGATCGTGTCGTCGCTCAGCCCGGCGTCCCGTTCCAGATACCAGCGGGCGCCGACCCGCTCGCCGGCCTCCCACCGCAGCGACATGTCGGCCCGCAACAGGGCCAGCCTCGCCCCCGGCCCGTCGATCGACGCCGACGCCGCGCCGAGGAACGTCTGCGGGTCAGGGCGCCGGCCCCGGTGGCTCGAATCCCGCCACGCTCGCTCGTACTCGCGGGCCAACCGGACCACGGCGGGCGAGGAGGCCTCTTCCCAGGTCCGCCGGCTGGCGGAGAGGCTCATCACGTCGTCCCCCACTCGGTCTCCATCCGGCGCCGCAGGTCCTCCAGGACCCGCTGGACCGTACGCTCGCTGATCCCCAGCCGCTCGCCGATGTCCTTGCTCGAGAGCCCCTCGGCCTTCATCTCGAGGATCGACCGCCGCTCCTCCGGCATCAGCTCGCGCAGCCTGCCCAGCACTTCCCGCGCCTGCGCCACCTCGCTCGGCGAGTCGGCCGGGTCCGGCACGTCGCGCGGACGGGCCCCCTCGCCCCACAATGGCTCCTCGCGGTGCATGTCCTGCTTGCGGCTGGCCGCACGCCGGTACTCGTCGATCACCTTGTTCTTCGCAGCACGCGCCAGGAACGCGACAAGGTGCCGCGAATCTTCGAATTCCGTCGGAGACGTGCGCATCCGCCGGAAGAAGCTACCCCAGACGCTCTGGAGGAAGTCCAGCGAATCGAACCGCGACCGCAGCAGCCGGGGTAACTGCCGCCGGACCACCAGGCGCACCTCCGCCTCGAACCGGCTCAGGAGCTCCCGCGCCGCCCCCTCGTCGCCGGCCTGGATCCGGCGGAGGAACTCAGCCAGTTCGCCCTCTCCCCGCTGTGCGGCATCGCCGACGGACATGGCCGGCCTCCTCGCTCGGCGCCGATCGATCGATCCGGCGCGCCTCGCCTCCCTGCCGGGCGCCCCTGCCGGGCGCCTCAATCCCCCCGCCAGCCTACACCGAAACCGTCCACCGCCGCAAGCGACTCCGACGGGCAGTCGCAACCATGCTTGGGGCCCGGCCGGGCGCTATTCCGGGCCCCTCACGGGCAGCAGACGGGCATGTTCGACAGCGCGAAGCCGAACTTCTCGTCGATCTGGTTCCGCGCGTTCTCGTAGAAGATCCGTTCCGCCTCGTCGGTGCGCTCGGTGGTGGCGGCCAGCTTGCTCGAGAGATACACGGGCAGTTTCGGCAGGGGCACCTGCGTGACGGCCGTCGGGGCGGTCTGCCACACCAGCCGGTCGGCCGCCGTGAGCTTCAGCCGGGCCTCGATCCGCGTGAGGCGGTTCTGCGACATCATGTAGGTGTCGACGAACTGTTCCGTGACATCCAGGCGGAGCCGGTACATCGCGTGATCCCACGCCGATTGCCATGGGGACGACTCGCGGTACGGCAGGAACCCCTTCGCTTCGAGCCCGCTGATCAGCACGGGGACCAGGTGCGTTCGGTAGTCGGCCGGCGTTCCCAGCACCATGGCGCCGCGGGTCAACTCGATCGCCACCCCGCGGGACCGGATCATCCGCGCGGCCAGCGCGCCGGCCTCGCCGCGGAGCTCCTTCTCGGCGGCGTCGGGGAGGTGCGGCAGCAGATGGGCGACGCGATCGCAGCCGCGGAGCGACGCCGCGGCGCGGCCGGCCTCATCGTCCCGCCGGGCCACGTCGAGCTCGTACCTCGCCTGGCGCGTCGCGCTCCGGCCGAATTCCTCGCGGAACCCGGCCGCCAGCGGGGCCAGGTCGGGATCCTTCTCCGACCGGGCGATCAGGGTGAGCCATTCCCCCAGCGGGAACGCCGTCGGGCCCCGGCTCCGGAGCCGGTCGAGCTGCCCCTGTGCCTCCTTGATCGCCAGCGCGGCACGCCTCGGCCGCTGCTCGGCGAGGATCGACCCGTCCGCCGCGCCGGACTGGCGCGCCAGGTCGAGAGCGGCGTCGAGATCGACCAGCGCCTGGTCCAGCCGGCCGGCCTGCTCGTTGGCCCGCGACGAGGCCAGCAGCTTGTGGATCGACCCCTCGCGGGCCGACCGGAAATACCGGCGCATGGCCCGGTAGCCGCCGACGCTTGCCACGACGACCGCCAGCACCACCAGCCCGGCCCAGGCCCAGCGCCACCAGGCCGGCCGGCCGAACCGCTGGCGCCTCATCGCCCCGCCCGGCACCCGCGGCAGGTAGGGGACCTCCAGCAGCCGGTCGCAGAACCCGCAGCGGACCTGACGGCCGGGCGCCAGCCCCTCGACCTCGATCTCGCTGCCGCATTCTGGACAGGCAAACGCCCCATCCATCCCGCCAATCCCCCCTCGAATCCCGACGACCCCGGCCCCCGGGTCATCGCGACGGCCGGGGTGCTCCCATCCAGGATATCCGGGCCGCGGCAATCTTTGGAATCGGCCGTCGGCGGGATGACGGCTCGACGGGGAACGAGGTCAGACCGTCCGGGGTCGGCCTCGGAACGGGGAGGCCGAGGCTCCCGCCGGGCCGGGATGAGGCGAGGCTCTCTCCACGTCGCGGCTCGCCCGGAGCCTCGCCCTCCCGATCATGTCCCGTTCGGGACCACTTTCAAAACGCCACCTGTCCCGTGCACTGGCCCATCAGCCAGGTGTCGACGTCCGCGAGCATCGGCGTCGCCAGGCGGTGCGAGCAGGGATACGACTGGAACGCGACCCGCAACCCGCCCGCGCGGAGCGTCGCCACGTCTCGCCGCGCGTCGTGCAGCGGCGTCCGGTTGTTCCACGCGCCGTGCACCGCCAGGATCGGCAGGTCCCGGCACGCCTTCAGCCGGCCCAGCGGCCGGAGCCCGACCGGAAGCCAGCCGTTGATCGCCACCACCCCGGCGAACCGCTCGGGATACGTCAGCCCCAGCCAGTACGCCACCGCCGCCCCCTCGCCGCACCCCATCAGGTAGATGCGCTCCGAGTGCACGTGCAGGAGCTGCCGCGTCTGGACGATCGCCGAGAACACCGACTCCTCGAAGCCGTCGTAAGCCTCCGGCTCGGCGTCGAATAGCACCCGACGGACAATCTCCCCCTCGCTCGGCCGCGCCCGCCGATGCGACCGATCCCGCGCCGGTGCCTCGAACTGAGGGCCCCAGCCGAATCCCACCAGCCGGTCGCGCTTCACGATCGGCTCGGGGCCTCGCAGCGCCAGCCCCACGTAATTCCGCCAGCTCAGGGCGGGCATCGCCCGCACGAGCTGCTCCTCGTCACTCCCCCGCGAATGAAATTGGACGAGCAAGGGATAGGCATAGTTCGGCTCGTACTGGCGGGGTATGAATCTCGCCTCGACCAGCGGCCGGGTCCGGCTCGGCGCCGCGCTCAGAGGTACTTGCAACCGGTCGAACGTCATCTCAGGGTGCCTCCAGTGGCGACCTACGTCCTGCATGCCTCAGATGTTACCGCCCCGCCCAGGACCCTCGCGGGCCCGATTGCCCAGCTTGCCGCGCCGACCCGGTCGACGTTGCAAAGCATAGCCAGGTGCACGACTCGTTTCAATAAATCCCCTCGTCGTCTCCAATTTTGTCTCAAGTTTCCGGGTTTGGTATCCGAAACGCCGCGAAATCGACGGAAGATACTTGGGTTGTGCTGGTTGCGCGTGCACCGTGAACTCGCCCGATGGCACCGAAAAGGGCCACCGGGCAAGCTGCACGGATCGGTTCTGCGGCAGGCCGATTGTGTGCGTGCGTGGTGCCTCTTCTCCGGCAGTTCGTTCAGATCGATTTCGAGATCGCGCTGACGGCCTGGTGCGGGAGCTTGTAGAGCTCGGTGCCCAGGCTGACGGCCTTGTTCAGGAAGCCGCTGGTCTTCGGCGGCGCGTGGCGGGTGAGCTTGTGGGCGGGGCGGCCGGCGCGCCGACTGGCGAGCCAGGCGGCACGCTTCAAGGCGGCCTGGGTCCTGGCCGCGACCTGGGCCCGCTGCGCGACGCTCTGGACCGAGGGGAGCGCGCCGGCGGCCGGCGTGGTCGGCACGGTCGTGGCGTTGCCCGGCAGGCGGACGATGAACGGCGCCGAGACCGACTCGTTGTTGCTCTTGAGCGTCTC